>NZ_JSZE01000006.1 GCF_000802365.1 Xanthomonas cannabis pv. cannabis | reverse complement strand
CGCTAGCAGGATCTGCAAGCGCTTACATGATGCGATGCAGCATCGGGCCAAACATCGCTGGGACAAGGGCTGCGACCTGGTGAGTGGACAAATTTGTCCGGCGAGACAACGCGCGTCAACGGCAGACACCGACTGACAACGCCTGGGTAGCGACGAAAACGTAACATCTTTGGCCCATACCGTGGCGCACGGTGTGAAGCACGCCTTGCCGCCGGTGCATTCAGACAGCAAGATGCGCCGATCGATCAGGGGAACAGCGTGCGCATGTCGCCATCTACCGTCCGCGCCGGCCGGTTCCAGTTCATCGCGTGGGGGCTGTTGGCGGCGCTGTGCGTGGCCGGCTGCCAGCGCACCGACACCGCCGCGCCGTTGCCCGGCGCCAAGGCCGAGCCGGCCGCCGCGATGCAGTCGATGACCGTGCCGCTGCGGCGTAACGACCTGGTTGCCTATGCGCGCATCCGGGTTACCCCCACGCAGTACACGCAACTGGAAGCGGCCTGGCGCAGCGGTGCCAGCCGGTGGCCGTTGACCGAGCTGCCGCTGCCCAACGAGGTGGGCGCCTTGCTGGGGTCGCTGTCGGCCCCGGATGCCGAGCGCCGCCTGCAGCAGGCCTTCGATGCGCAGCTGGCCGG
This sequence comes from Xanthomonas cannabis pv. cannabis, assembly GCF_000802365.1. Classification (GTDB taxonomy): domain Bacteria; phylum Pseudomonadota; class Gammaproteobacteria; order Xanthomonadales; family Xanthomonadaceae; genus Xanthomonas; species Xanthomonas cannabis. The sequence goes on along the minus strand of NZ_JSZE01000006.1, from coordinate 86,522 downwards.
GCAGTCGCGGGGCATTGCCCAGGCCGCGCAATCGCTGGGCCAGTTCGGGGTGCAGTACCTGCGCAGTCGCAACGACTACCAGCCCGAGCAGCGTGCCCACTATGTGCAGCTGGTCGATGCGCTCAGCGCCTGGGCCGCCACCGCGCCGCTGGCCGACCGCCCGCGTGCCAAGGCCAGCATCGCCGATCTGGTGACCGCCGCGCGTGCCACCGGCATTACCTCCGACGCCGACCTGCAGCAGCTGGGCATGGAAGAAAGCCTGCGCCGGCTCGGGCCGTTTTGGGAAAGCTGCAAGAAGGTGCTGGAGCGTTACGGCCTGTCGATCGACAGCAGCCTGGACGCACTGCGCACCGGCTTGATCAAGCAGGACGCCGACACCGCCCAGGTCCGGCTGCGCTATCCGCTGGCCGCCCACGACATCGATCTGAGCGTTGCGCTGATCAAGCGCGATGGCCATTGGTACCAGCAGCAGACCCAGGACGAGGTGCAGGCCCTACTCAGTGCCGCGCCGACACCGGCACCGGCCTTGCCGGGCGCCGCGCCGGCGTCCGATACCCCGGCGGTCCCGCCCGCCACGCCCGCCGACACCGGGCAACGCCCGGCTGGGCGATAATGCCCGTGATGCCAGAACAGAATCCCCTGCCGTTTCCTGACGGCCAGCCCGCTCCCTCCAACGCTGCCGCAGACCCCGCTGCCCAGGCGGCGGCGTTGCCGGTTGCCGCGCCGCTGCCTGCGGAGGTCGCGCCGGCGATCGCGCCCGGCGTTGCCGCTGCTGCCCGTAGCGCCAAGCGCCCGTGGTGGGCGCGCCTGCTCGGCCGCCTGGCCGACCCCTGGCTGAGCCTGACCATCGAGCCGGATCAACCCGGCCGCTACGACGATGGCCGCCCGGTGGTGTACGTGCTGGAAGACTACGGCCTGTCCAACGCGCTGATCCTGGACAAGGCCTGCCGTGAAGTCGGCCTGCCGTCGCCACTGGTGCCGCTGCCGGGCGACCCGCTGGAGCGCAAGCGTGCGTATCTGGCCCTGTCGCGCCGGAGCAGCAGCAACTCGCTGATTCCCGAGCAGCGCGGCGGCAAGACCCATTCCGACTCGCTGGCCAAGCTGCTGCAGGCCCACCGCGTGCGCGCCGACCTGGACGTGCACCTGGTGCCGGTGTCGATCTTCGTCGGCCGCGCGCCGGACAAGCAGAGCGGCTGGTTCGCGGTGCTGTTCTCGGAAAACTGGGCGCTGGTCGGCCGCTTCCGCCGCCTGCTGTCGGTGCTGCTCAACGGCCGTACCACCATCGTGCGCTTCGCCCCGCCGATCTCGCTGCGCCAGACCATGGCCGAAGGGCTGCCGCCCGAGCGCACCTTGCGCAAGTTGCAGCGCGTGCTGCGCACGCACTTCCGGCGCATCCGCGAGGCGGTGATCGGGCCGGACCTGTCCACCCGCCGCCTGCTGGTGGACCAGGTGCTGGCCGCCGACTCGGTGCGCGAGGCCATCGCCACCCAGGCCAAGCGCGACAACTCCAAGCCGGTCGATGCCTGGCGCAAGGCGCATGCCTATGCCTGGGAAATCGCCGCCGACTATTCCAGCCCGGTGGTGCGTTCGGCCAGCTTCCTGCTGACCCATGTGTGGAACCGCATCTACGCCGGCGTGCTGGTGCATCACCTGGACAAGCTCAAGCAGGCCGCGCCCGGGCATGAAGTGGTCTACGTGCCCAGCCACCGCAGCCACATGGATTACCTGCTGCTGAGCTACCTGCTGTACGAACGCGGCATCGTGCCGCCGCACATCGTGGCCGGCATCAACCTCAACCTGCCGGTGGTGGGCACGCTGCTGCGCAAGGGCGGCGCGTTCTTCATCCGCCGCTCGATCAAGGGCAACGCGCTGTATTCGGCAGTGCTCAGCGAATACGTCGCGCAGCTGGTGGCCGGCGGCTATTCGATCGAATACTTCGTCGAAGGCGGGCGTTCGCGCACCGGGCGGTTGCTGCAGCCCAAGGGCGGCATGATCGCCATGACCCTGCGCGCCTATCTGCGCCAGCCGCGTAAGCCGGTGCTGTTCCAGCCGGTGTATATCGGCTACGAGAAGCTGATGGAAGGCAACAGCTACCTCGACGAACTCACCGGCCGGCCCAAGGAGAAGGAATCCATCTGGGGCCTGCTGTGGTCGATTCCCAAGGTGCTCAAGCAGAACTACGGCCAGGTGGTGGTGAACTTCGGCGAGCCGATTGCGCTCAACGACGTGCTGGCCAAGCACGCGCCCGATTGGGACGGCCAGCCGCTGCCGGAAGACGAAAAACCCACTTGGCTGGCACCGGCGGTGGACACGCTGTCCACCCAGATCCAGACCCGCATCAACTGCGCCGCCGACGTCAACCCGATCAACCTGCTGGCGCTGGCGCTGCTGTCCACGCCCAAGCACGCGATGGGCGAGGCCGACCTGATCGCACAGATCGAGTTGTGCAAGAAGCTGCTGGCGGAAATGCCGTATTCGGACCGCGTCACCGTCACCCCGCACACCCCGGCGCGCATCATCACTCACGCCGAAGAGATCAACGTGCTCACGCGCGTGTCGCATCCGCTGGGCGACGTGCTGAGCGTCAGCGGCGACACTGCGGTGTTGCTGAGCTACTTCCGCAACAACGTGTTGCACCTGTTTACCGCCTCCTCGTGGGTGGCGTGCTGCTTCCAGAACAACCGCCGCATGAGCCGCGCCGGTCTGTTGCGGTTGGGGCGCACGGTGTATCCGTTCCTGCAGGCGGAGCTGTTCCTGCCGTGGAGCGAAGACCGCTTTGCCGAACGCATCGAACAGACCATCGACATGTTCGTGCGCGAAGGCCTGCTGCTCAATGTCACCGACGACGACGGCGGCATCCTGGCGCGCAACACCGGGCAGACCGATGAAGTATTCCGTCTGCGTGCGATCGGTCATTCGCTGCAACAGGCCTTCGAGCGCTATTACATCGCCATCTCGGTGCTGGTGAAGAACGGCCCCGGCGTGCTCGGTGCCGGCGAACTGGAAAGCCTGTGCCAACAGGCCGCGCAACGCCTGAGCCTGTTGTACGCCCCGGCCGCGCCGGAATTCTTCGACAAGACCCTGTTCCGCAGCTTCATCCAGAAACTGCGCGAGCTGCGTCTGGTGTGGCCGGACGACAACAGCAAGCTGGTGTTCGACGAGCGCCTGGATGCCTGGGCCAAGGACGCCAAGTTCATCCTGGGCCGCGAGCTGCGCCACACCATCGAGCGGGTGAGCCCTGAAGCGGTCAAGCCGGATGTGGTGCTGCCACCGGCTGAGTAACGCGGCGTTGCAGCGGGGCGGCAGCAGGGCAGCGGCGGAGCAAAGCGGCGCTGTCCGACGCCGACGACGCTCCCCTCTCCCTCCGGGAGAAGGTGCCCAAAGGGCAGATGAGGGCCGGTCAGCATACAAATGCCCCAGTTCCGCCCTCAACCAGATCCACCGCCGGCGCGCTGCACAAGTCTCACCAACTTCACACAACAGTTCTGCCCGCTTCATCCCCCTCTTGCAGCCGTGCCGCTAGCATCGGGCTACCTTTCATAGCGATCGGGCGCGTTGCACTGATGGGCGTGCCCGGCAGGAGACTTTCATGCGCGCAGCCATCCACACCCAGTTCGGCGACCCGGCCAAGGTGCTTGAACTCGCAGAACGCCCCACACCGCAGCCCGGCAAGGGCCAGGTCCGCATCGCCATGCGGCGTTCGCCGATCCACAATCACGACCTGTGGACGGTGCGCGGCAACTACGGCTACAAGCCCGAACTCCCGGCGATCGGCGGCAGCGAAGCGGCCGGCGTGGTCGACGCACTCGGCGAAGGCGTCGACGGCCTGCAGGTTGGCCAGCGCGTGGTCGCGGCCGGCGTGCACGAAAGCTGGGCGGAGTTCTTTCTGGCCGATGCAAGCGGCGTTGTCCCGCTGCCCGACGCACTTGACGACGACCGTGGTAGCCAGCTGATCGCCATGCCGCTGAGCGCGTTGATGTTGATCGAGTTTTTGCAGGTCGAAAAAGGCGACTGGATCGTGCAGAACACCGCCAACGGCGCGGTCGGCAAGACGGTCGCCATGCTCGCTGCGGCGCGCGGCATCAACGTGATCAATCTGGTGCGTCGCGATGCCGGCGTGGACGAGCTGAAGGCGCTGGGCATCGGGAACGCGGTATCGACTGCGCAGGACGGTTGGCAAGACACCGTTCGCGCGCTGGCCGGCGACGCGCCCATCGTGCGCGCCATCGACTCGGTCGCCGGCCAGGCGGCAGGCGAGCTGATGGGCCTGCTGGCCGAAGGCGGCGAGCTGATTTCCTTCGGCTCGATGACCGGCGAACCGCTGCAGATTTCCAGCGGCGATGTCATCTTCAAGCAGGCCACGGTCCGCGGCTTCTGGGGCAGCAAGGTCATGCAGGCCACCAAACCCGAGGACAAGCGCCGCATGATCGGCGAACTGCTCAAGGCCGCTGTCGACGGTACGCTGGCACTGCCGGTGGAGGCCGTGTTCGACCTGGCTGATGCGGCCAAGGCGGCGGCCGCCAGCGCCGAGCCGGGGCGCGGCGGCAAGATCCTGTTGCGCGCCGGCTGAGCAGCCGCACACGGTAGTCCAATGGTCCTCCCTTCTCCCGCCTGTGGGGGAAGGGGCCCGAAGGGCGGATGGGGGAACGCGGCGTCGCCCACACAGACGCACGTCGTGCATCGCCAGGCGCCAACCAAGGCGCGGCGGCAAGATCCTGTTGCGCGCCGGCCGAGCAGCCGCACACGGTAGTCCAATAGTCCTCCCTTCTCCCGCCTGCGGGGGAAGGTGCCCGAAGGGCGGATGGGGGAAACGCGGCGTCGCCCACACAGACGCACGTCGTGCATCGCCAGGCGCCAACCAAGGCGCGGCGGCAAGATCCGGTTGCGCGCCGGCCGAGCAGCCGCTCACGTAGTCCAATGATCCTCCCTTCTCCCGCCTGCGGGGGAAGGTGCCCGAAGCGCGGATGGGGAAACGCGGCGTCGCCCAAACAGACGCGCGCCGTGCATCGCCAGGCACCAACCAAGGCGCGGCGGCAAGATCCGGTTGCGCGCCGGCCGAGCAGCCGCTCACGTAGTCCAATGGTCCTCCCTTCTCCCGCTTGCGGGGGAAGGTGCCCGAAGGGCGGATGGGGGAAACGCGGCGTCGCCCAAGCAGACGCACGTCGCGCATCATCGCCAACCAACCTGCCAGGCGCCAACCAGCCCGCCACAGCCGCCATGCAGCCCCCGCTTTGGGTCCATGCCGTTACGCTGCCGGCGGCGTACGCCTGCATACCGCAGTTCAGTCGAGTGTCCCACACGGGGTCAGGCGGTCACTCCGCCAAGCGCACGCATGCAAGCAACCAGACCCAAGCGCAAGGCGGCCTTATGCCGGCTCGTCGGGCACCAGCTCCATTTCCAGCCGGATGATGCAGTCCTTGATCTGCAGCTTGCGCTTCTTCAACCGCTTCATCTGCAGCTCGTCTTCCAGATTTGCAGGCATGCGCTGGATCTCCTCGTCCAACGCGCGGTGGGCGCGTCGCAACTCGGCGATCTGCTCGACGATCTCGGCGGGTAAGAGGGTGTCCACGCCCCGAGCATACACAACCTGCGGCGACGCGCGTCACCCGCGCTTGCCAAGCGCCCGCAGGCTGCGACAATGCCCGCGCGCCCTCGGGGAAACGGCGGCGCACCTCATTCCATCATTGCCGCGCGGCCATGGCCGTCGAGAAAGGAGTCTTTACGATGCGTTTGCGTTCTTCCCTGCTGGCCCTGAGCCTGCTCACCGCCGCCAACCTGGCCAGCGCCGCCGACGTCGCCAAGTACGACGGCTTTTTGTGCTGCAACCTGCGCACCGACGGCAGCTGGATCAGCGACAGCAACTACGCCGAAGACGGCAAGCGCATGCTTCCCGTAGGCACCCCGGTCAGCGTCACCGGTTTCGGCCGCAACCGCGTCAACCTCAAGATCGCCGGCGAAAAGCAGTCCATCGGCAACGATTACAGCCGCGATCTGGACAACACCGCCTTCGCCGCCCGCTATGTCGTCACCGCCGACCCCAAGCTCAAGCTTGCCAGCTTCCCGCCCAAGATCCGCCAGGCCATCAATGACGGCAAACTCACCGGCGGCATGACCCGCGAACAGGTGCTGATGGCGGTCGGCTACCCGATCAGCAGCGAGAACCCGAATCTGGACGCCTCGCTGTGGCGCTACTGGCGCGACAGCTTCTCCGAGTACCAGGTGCAGTTCGGCCCTAGCGGCAAGCTGGTCAAGGTCACCGCGGATCCGCAGCTGATGAATCTGGTTTGGCTGCCGTGAGATATGCGCTTCGTCTACTCATCGCTAGTTCGGCGTAAGAATCGCGGCATTTTGTTTAATCCCGCTTGCGCCAAAAACATGAACGCAAGGAGAGCATGTGGCGGTAAAACATCTGACATTTGAAGAGGTTGTTTACATACATGATGTTCTCACCGAGGATTTCTCTAGCACGAGCGATCCATTATCTCCGCCAGGGATGAGGGAGGATGGGCGACTTTTACAATCGGCAATAGACCGGCAACATGTAGGCTTTGGCGAACAGCTAAAGTATGAAGATTCATTAGATAATGCAGCCACCCTTTGCTTTGGCGTATGCAGAAATCACGGATTTCATAATGGGAACAAGAGGTGCGCTTTAGTAAGTCTCTTGTGTCATCTGGATAAAAATGGTTTTACCGTCAAGGGTGAGGTAAAGCAAGAAGAGCTTTACAAGCTTATGCTGCGCATAGCTTCACGCCATTTCGCACCTAAAATCGCGACAGCGGATTCGGCTGATGTAGAAGTTGCATCAATTAGTCGTTGGTTGAAATCGCGGACCCGTCGCACAGATAAGGCGGAACGAGTCATAACTTATCGTGAACTTCGAAAAATCCTTCGTCGATTCAATGTGGAGCTAGAAAATCCAAAGGGTAATTTTGTTGATGTTGTTAAGTATGAATGGAAAAGGTCATTCCCAATATTTGGGAAATTGGAATGGCGGGGTCGGCGTGTCGATCATATTGCCTATCCTCGTGATGGCGCGACAGTTGGTAAGAAAATAATTAGGTCGATCCGTGAAAAATGCAAGCTCGACCGAGATAACGGGTGCGATTCGGCAAACTTCTACGGAAATGATATAGCTGTAGATCAGTTTATTCAGAAATACAAGCAAACACTAAAGAGGTTGGCGAAGATATGAGTGAACTCGGGCCTACTTATAAGGTAATAATGAATCGACGCTGGGATTTGGAAGATCTATATGTATTTCCTAATAAATTTAAGCAAGTCTATTCGCTGCTCTACTTTTTTGGTGGGGAAGCTCCCCCTGATCGGGCGAGTGTGCAGTATGCACTCCTAAACTACCCGTGGCGAGGTGGTTACTCGGTAGTAAATTTTTATAATTTAATGTCTTCGCGTACTCCAGTAGGGGCTAAGCCAGTAGTTGCACAGCTTCGTTACTCCTCTCCAGGGTGGATGGATTTAGCTTTAAACGTGCCCACAGCAATTGAAGTTGCTTTGCAGCTCGCAGCTGTGGTATCTGTACCAACGTTGATTGCGAATAGGGTGCGGGCGTTGTTGGCCGCTATTCGAGCTATTAAGGAGGATGCCGAAAAATACAAAGTAAGTCGCATGGCGCTTGCATTGGAGCACGCCGAGAAACTTAACGCGCTTTCTAACGAGGTTGCAAAGTCTATGGGCTTTGATAGTTTTCAAAAGGTGATTGAGGCATCTAGAGATCCGCTCGTCAGCTCAACAATAATTTTAGCCCATCATCGTCGTATGGCAGAGCTTGCTAATTTTGTAACCACTGGGAAAGCTCTTCTACCACCTGTGGCCTACCCAATGATTCCAATGCCTCCAGCGCCGGTCCAGCCTATACCACAAATTCCATTGCCTCCATCATCTCCATTTGTGAGGCAGGAGTAGACAGAGCATTCGGACGAAGAATCCCATCCAAATCGATGTCTCCTAAATAGTGTGGTCCTATAACTAATGCCCAGTTTTCGGCTGTTAGTTTCTTTGTCGCCGAAGCGTCCTGGTAGTTTGATCTGGAATAGAAATCCATATAAGTTTTCGCGCTATTGGCTTGCAGAGGCAATTCGCTGCTGCATTTCAGTTAATTTATCTTCTGCTGATGCGGCCAGCGCTCTTGATGCGTAAAACAAGCGGTCTGTCAGGTCGTCTCCCAATCCAGATTGCCCGCCTTCACATGCTCCCTGACTTGCATGAAGCACTTCCAGCAAACCATGTAGGCCGTAGATGCAGTGATCAAGGTGCGCGCATTGCAGCGCAGTGCCAAAACTTATGGGCAGGTCCGACCAATGTATGCCGTTGCTACCTTCCGCGCTTTGCGCTTCTGAAAGCCTGCGAAAGAAGACATTTTCTCGAACACTGTCGGCATTGATCTGCATGTCATCGCGAAGGACATCTTCACTGTCCAACTGCGGAGATGCATTTTCCTTTGCGCTGCTGGATTTGGAACGAGACATAGCGGGCTCCTTTGGTAGTTGGAGTCCGTCGCTACGCTGCTAAACGCAGGTGACGGACGGTACGCGGTTAGCAGACCGGCTCAAAGGCAACCGGCAGGCCCTAAGGCCTCCGCGCACCGCCCGCCATAAACTGACAGACATGACCCAACCGATGCGACAGGCATAAAAAAACGCCGGTCATCTACCGATGGGCGCTGGTGCGCCTTTGAATTTGCGAGCTGCTAAACCCGACCACAGGAGTGACTGCGGTAGTTCGATATTCCTTATGGCAAACAGGCTTGTCAAGCAACGAATGTTGGCCTCAATGATGGCCACGTGCCTGCTCATCGGATCGGCACGCTCGTGTTCATCGCGAGCAATCGTGCGAGATGGCCACCTCGAGCGTTTCACCGAAATCTCGACGGTGTGCAGCTTGCCTAACAAGGCAAGATGATGCCATGCCCTCGATGTGGAGCGAGGTCAGAGACCTCACAAGCAGTGGCGACCGGAGGACATGCCCCAACCACAATGGAGTTTTCACCATTGTCTGAAGCGACCTGTGAGCAGTATTGATGCTCAGTCGGTTGCTCTGGAGGGCGCCCACCCTGCATGCGGTTGCAGGGTCACCACGCGACTCCAGTCGCGTGTCTGATTGGATTCGGGTGCTGAAGCCGGCTGCCAGACGACGGGTCTTGCTGCCTCCGCCCTACCTGGGATAACCGCGCTGCTCATCGAGCCTCCTGCTCTGCCTGAGTACCTGCTCTCCAGTGCCGCTGGCGGCGCGCCATTGCTACGTCACATATGAATACCTGGTAAGAGCCAGGCGCTAGAATTCTCTCCCTGCCAACCGGCCGCCAAAAACCGAAGCTCATATGCAACGACATCCGGACCTGTATCCCAACGACGATAACGGCAACACGCTCTGGCACATTGCCCAGCAAGGCGTGGACCTGTCGAAGCCGCGCGAGATTGCGTTCTCCGTGGTCTTCCCCACAAAGGAGTCGGCGTTGGAGTTCTCGGTGATGCTGCTGCGCTTCGAGCAAAAGGTGCGTTGCTGCCACTATCCGGAAAACACCGCGTTTCCGATGGACGTGACGGTGTATCCGACCATGGTGCCGTCGTACAAGGCGATTTCGGCGTTCGAGGAAGAGCTGGCCGTGGAGGCCAAGCCCCTGGGTGGCCTGAATGACGGCTGGGAGTTTTCCGTGGATGACAAGGACGCCTGACGCAGCCCGTGTGCGAGAGCCGGCGATGCAGTCACTGCACCGCTAAGCCCGTTGCATCATCACCGCGTAACCGCGTAACCGCGTAACCGCGTAACCGCGTAACCGCGTAACCGCGCAACCGCGCAACCGCGTTACCGCGTTACCGCGTTACCGCTGCGACTGCGGTACGCGGCGCAGCTGCGACACGTCATAGCCCATGGCGGCGATGCGTTGGACAGCCTGCTGATAGTCGGCATCGGACACCTGCGGGGTACGCGCCATGTACCAGACGTAATCGCGCTTGCTGCGCGCCACGATGGTCTGCGCATACGCCGCATCCCGCCAGGCGATCACGTATTCGGCCTTGAACGGCCAGAAGAACTGCATGCTCCATAGCGCACCATTGCCGTCCTTTGCCACCTGGCCGATCGGATGCATGGACTTGAGCGGTGCCTGGAAGCTGCCCTTGCGGTAGGTGAAGGTGGTCTGGATGCGGCCGTCCGGCCGCTGCGCATAGCGCTCCACGGCATCGTAGGCCTTGCGCTCCGGCCGGGTGGGAATATGCGCGATGACGTACCAGTCGCCCATGAAGCGCGGCACGTCGACGCTGTCTGCGTGGGGCAGGGCGGCACGCGACTCGCTCCCACTGGCACTCCCGTAGACCGCTAGCGTCAGCAACAACAGCATCGAACCACCTCGCATGGCAACCTCCACCTGAAAGAACCCGTAGATAGGCCTCTACGGCGTTGCAGTGCGTCCGGATGCAAGCCCATGCGATGCAGTTCCGGACTGGGTGCACGCTGGCGTGGTGTGCCAGCGGGATGACCGTAACGCTCGACATGTCATGGCGGCGTTGAAGCGCCAGGCAGACGCCTTGCGCATGCCAGGAAACGCGCGATCACGGAGTGGTGAGCGCCGGGTCGACGATCAGCCACAACGAGGATAAAGACGCGCTTTGAAAGCACAGCGGTGGCAGGACGTGTCGTTCAGCGCCGGCGGTCGAGCCATGACGCGCCGATAGTCCCGGCAGGCGGTAGCCCGACGGCATTCACCAGGGCGATACCGCGTCTTCCCCATATGGATGAATCGTCGCGATCCTTCCATCCGCGTCGTGCTCCAGTGGCGCCATCTTGATGCTGCGCAGATGCGTCTGCCCGCCCGACAAGACAGCATCGTGATAGAACAGATACCACTGTCCATCGAACAGGCAGATGGAGTGATGCGTGGTCCAGCCGACCACCGGTGCGAGCAGCACGCCCTGGTAGGCGAATGGCCCGTACGGGGTATCGCTGGTGGCGTAGCAGATGCGGTGGGTGTCGCCGGTGGAGTAGGACAGGTAATAGCGGCCGGCATGGTGGTGGACCCAGGGGCCTTCGAAGAAGCGGCGGGCATGGTCGCCGGCACGTAATGGTGTGCCGTGTTCGTCGAGGATGACGATCTCGCGGGTGGGTTCGGCCAGTTGCGTCATGTCCTCGCGCAGGCGGGCGACGCGCGGGCCGAGTGCGGGCGCGTCGTCGCCCGGTTCCTGATGGTCCGGCGCATAGACGTTGTCGCGGTACTGCTGCAGCTGGCCGCCCCAGATGCCGCCGAAGTACAGGTAATGCGCGCCGTCGTGGTCGGCAAATACCGCCGGGTCGATCGAGTAGGTGCCGGCGATGGGTTCGGCTGCGGCGACGAACGGGCCTTGCGGGCCATCGCCGACCGCCACGCCGATCTGGAAGATGCCGTCGGCCCGCTTGGCGGGAAAATACAGATAGGTCTTGCCGTCGCGCTGCGCGGCATCCGGTGCCCACATCTGGCGCTGTGCCCACGGCACGTCGCGCACGTGCAGCACTTGCCCGAGGTCTTCCACCGGTGCACCGGGATGGGCCATGCGGAAGACGTGGTAGTCGGCCATGTCGAAGTGCGAGCCATCGTCGCTGAAGGCAACGCCAGCATCGATGTCGTGCGAGGGATAGATGTACAAGGCGCCGTCGAACACGTGTGCGGAAGGGTCGGCGGTATAGATGTGGGTGACCAGCGGTGCGGAAATGGCGGTGCGCGCCAGCGCCTGCAGTGCAGCGGTGTGCAGTTCATCGGACATGCGCGTACCTGTGCATGAGGTGGGAGGGAGAGGGTGTCAACTGGTGGCGAGCGCGGCGCTGCGTCGGCGCAGGCCCAGCTCGTGTTCGATGCGGGTTTCCAGCGGCTTGTCGATCTCGTACAGCGCCAGCAACGCGGTGCCGAGCAGGAACGGGATGGACGCATACACGCTGATGGCCAGGCGAATGCCGTTTGTCACCGCATCGCTTTGCAGCGGCAGGGCGGCATCGTAGCCATAGAACGCCAGGATGCCGGCGACCAGCGCGCCGCCGACGCTCAGGCCGATCTTCAGGCCGCACAGCATCGCTGAGAAGATGATCGCGGTGGCGCGGCGGTGGTTCTTCCATTCCGAGTAGTCGGCCACGTCGGCGATCATCGCCCACAGCAGCGGGATGGTGATGCCGTAGAAGAAGCCGTGCAGCACGTAGGAGGCGAACACCCAGGCGATCGCAGTCGGTGGATACACGTAGAACGCCAGCAGGAACAGCGTGGAGATCAGCAGCGCGCCGCCGAACACGTTGCGCTTGCCGTAGCGATCGGCCAGCCGCTTGGAAAAGCCGATGCCCACGATCATCGCCAGGATGCCACCGGCGCTGAACACGCTGAAGGCCGAGGTGGGTGCGTCCTGCGGCCATTGCAGCGCGCTCAGGCCGGCGCCGGTAAGCATGCTGTTGATTGCAGCGATGAAGCGGTTGAAGCCGGCGTTGTCGAGGAACAGCGTCAATGCGTTCGCGTCGAGGGTGTACTTGAAGTAGTAGATGTACATCCCGCCCTTCATGGCGAGATTGATGAAGACCAGGATGGTCAGCGACAGCATTACCAGCCAGGGTCTGTTGCGGACCAGATCGGTGAGGTCCTGGCGCACGCTGCTGCGTTGTTCGCTGATCGGCAGCACGCGCTCGCGGGTGGTGAAGAAGGTGATCAGAAAGCACAGCGTGCCGACGGCGGCGAACAGCGCCATGGTGTTGCGAAAGCCCTGCGCCTTGTCGCCATTGCCCAGGATCAAGACCAGCGGCAGCAACAACACCTGGATGATGAACTGTGCAAACGTCACCGCCAGGAAGCGGTACGCCGACAAACTATTGCGCTGCTCCATGCTGCCGGTGAGCACGCCGCTCAATGCCGAGTACGGCAGGTTGTTGGCCACGTACACCAGCATCAGCAGCGTGTAGGTGGCGAAGGCGTAGGCGATCTTGCCCTGCTCGCCGAGTGCGGGTGTGTTGAACGCGGCCAGCGACAAGGCACCGAACGGCAATGCCGTCCACAGGATCCACGGGCGGAACTTGCCCCAGCGCGTGCGGGTGCGGTCGGCCAGGATGCCGATGATGGGCGTGAACACGAACGCGCCGAGCATGCCCACCACGAAGATCAGGGTGGCGGCCACACTCGCCGGGATGCGGAACACATCGGTATAGAAGAACGCCAGGAAGGTGACCAGCGTCTGGAAGATCAGGTTGGCTGCCAGGTCGCCCAGGCTGTAGCCGATCTTTTCGCGCAAGGAGAGCTGCTGTGACCGATCGTTCATGAGGTGGGGCGGGCTCGAAGAGTGCTGCGGAAAACGCCGCGGCGCGCGCCATGCCTGCTGCCGCAATCCAGCCGGATCGCGGCAACAGGCATGGCGGCTGAAGTGTCCAGCAAAACCGTGCGCGCCGTCGCCAGGGAGGAGGCGACGGCGCGCGCTGCGCGGAGCCTGCGGCAAGACCACGCGCGTGCGGTGGAGCGGCCGCACCGGCCCGGCACCCGCGTCGTCATGGCGATGCGCACGCTCAGAACGTACCGCGGATGCCGAGCATCACCGTACGCCCGGGCTCGTACAGATCGTAGGTGGCGTTGGGCCAGGCGTAGGTGGTGCGCAGCGGCTCGTCGGTGATGTTGGTGACGTTGAGGGTGATCTGCGGCTTGGAGGGCAGCCAGTCCAGCGCATAGCTGGCCGACAGATCCAGCTGGCCGCGTGCATCGGCGTTGAGGCGCGCGTACGGGATGCCGTTCTGATTGGCGCCGGAGATCACCATGTCGTCGTTCCAGGTGTAGGACAGGCGCACCGAGGCGGCGTTCTTTTCCCAGTACACGGTGCCGTTCCACAGGTTCGGCGCAACACCGACCGCCACTGCCGGGATGCCTTCGCCCTCAGAGGATTGGGTGACATGGGTGTAGTTCACGCTGAAGCCCATGCCGTCGACCAGCTTGTCCAGCGGCTGCACCCAGATCGCCTCGGTGCCACGGATGTTGAGCACGCCGTCTGCGTTGACCTGGGTCTGCACATCGACCGTGGCAGCGTTCGGGCCACCGCGCTGGTCCAGGCCGGCCTGCTGGATCGGCAGCAGGCTCTCGTACGGCACGCCCAGGTCGTTGAACGGAATGCGCCGCACGCCGTTGACGGTGAAGCCGCTGATGCGCTTGTTGAACAGCGTGAGGCCCACATAGCCTTCGCCACCGGTGTACCACTCGCCGCCGAAATCCACATTGGTGGACAGATACGGTGCCAGGTTCGGATTGCCTTGCGTTGCGGTCTGCGCGGAGGGGTCGCTGAAGTTGGTGTTGGGCAACATCGCGCTTGGGTCCGGGCGGGTGAGCGTGCGCGAGCTGGACAGGCGCAGCACCACGTTGTCGGCCACATCCCAGGCCGCGTTGAACGAAGGCAGGGTTTCCTTGTAATCCGAATCCAGCACCTGGATACGGCGGATGCCGTTGATGGTGACCGGGCCGGTGATGGTCTGGTCGGTGGTGACATAACGCACGCCGGCGTTGATGCGCAGGGTGCGGTTCCACACCTCGGTTTCGGCGTTGGTCTCGATGTAGAACCCCAGGTTCTTCTCGCGGATGCCGCCGGCAGAGGCGCCGGTGTTGGCAGAGTTGGTTTCCGGTGCGGAATCGCGCAGCGGGTAGTAGTTGGTGTCGCGCAGGAAGCGGTCGAAGTCGGCGGTGATGAACCCGTCCGGGCCGGGCGTCAGGTACGTGGCCAGCACCGAACTCGGCACCGCCGAGCCAGGCCCGCCATTGCAGACGTTGCCGCCACCGCCGCGGCACACCACCTGCTCCCAGGCCACGCTGTTGTCGAAGCCGCGAATGGTGCGCTCGGCCTGGTCGTAGGCGGCGCCGATCTTGATGTTGCGCTTGTCTTCGCCGAACTGCAGATCGGCGCGTGCGCCACGCGTTTCGGTCACGCGTTTTTCGTTCTGGATATTGACCCGGCCACCGCTCCAGCCCCAGCCCAGGTTGGGGTCGTTGAGATCCAGCGGGCTGCTGATCGAGGGGCGGTCGCCGCCCTGGTTGCGATAGTCCACGGTGGTGAACGGCGAAGTCACCAGGATGCTGGGCGATTCGCGGTCCAGCCAGCTGCGCGTGGCATTGGCCTGCACATTGAGCTTGATGTCCTGCTCGGCACCGAACAGCAGCTCTGCGCCGGGATTGACGCTCCAGAACTTGACGTTCTCGCGATACGGGCGCGCTTCCAGAAAGTACTGCGCATTGGCAAAGGTGGCGCTGGTGACCACGTTGTTCTGGTCCAGCTGCATGCCCAGCGGGATCATGTTGCCGTTGCGGCCGATCAGATTCATGCTGATGCGCTCGGTGGTGCGCTTGGCTTCGGAATACAGCGTGTCCAGATAGAAATGCAGGCTGTCGGAGGGGCGCCATTCCAGCGACATTACCGAGGCATCGCGGTCGCGATCGCCATCCATGTAGACCTGGCGGCCTAACCGCGGAATCAAGGCATCGCTGATCTGGTCGATGCTCAGGCCCGGGTTGCGTGCCAGCAACCACGCCGCATCGATGGTTTCGCCGGTGGTGAGGCCGCTGCCGGCGGTGGCCGGCACGCGGTCTGGAATGCGCCAGTTGCCGCCGCCATTGACGTTGCAGGCGGCCGGTTGATTGGTGGCCGGCGTGCCCGCCGGCGGGGTGAGGCCGCACTGGGTGTAGGTCAGGCCGGGGTTGGTCCAGCCCACGCTCTCGAAGCCGCGCACGCCGAGCTTGCTGCGCACCGAGGCCACCCCGAACAATGCGCCGAGCGTGCCCGCCTCGTTGGTCCAGCTGCCCATGAAGGCGCCACGCGGGGTGGTCTTTTCGCTGGTGCTGTTCCAGTCGGCCTGCGCCTGGTAGGTGAAGTGCACACCGGGGCGATCGAACGGGCGCGCGCTGCGCATGTCCACCACACCGGAGACGCCGCCTTCGAGCATGCTCGCGGTGGGCGTCTTGCTCACCGTGAGCTGGGTGAAGAATTCGGTGGGGAACAGGTTCAGATCGACTTCGCGATTCTGGTTCTGCGCGTTCAGGCCGATCGAGGCCGTGGCGATGCTGGAGCCGTTGAGCGTGGTCTTGGTGAAGCTGGTGCCCAGGCCGCGGATGGCGATGTTGAGGCCTTCGCCGTTGACGTCACGCGCCAGCTGCACACCAGGAATACGGTTGAGCGACTCGGCGATGTTCATGTCCGGAAACTTGCCGATGTCTTCGGCAAATACGGTATCGGCGAAGCCGACCGAGTCGCGCTTGGCGTCGGTGGAAAACTGGATGCTGCGTCGGTAGCCGGAGACGGTGACGGTGTCGAGCTGGGTCACCGCGTCGTTGCTGCCTGCCGGGTCCGGCGGCGGTGACGCGGCGGTGGCATCAGTGGATTGTGCCCATGCGGCAGCGCTGGTCATGCCCAGCAGGATGGACCCCAACGCGCAGGACAACGCGGTATGTGCGTAGCTGTTCTTCACCGTAATCCCTTCCCTAACAGGTGAGCAGATGTCCCACGCATCGCCCCGGCGCAGGGAGTGCCGCTGCCTGGAATCGGCGCGGCGATGGTGCGGTGGGGAGACGGGCGATCAGTGACGCTGGATGTTAGCGCTACCAAATTCAGAACATCACGCTGCAGGGCAGCATAGTTGCGGGGGCCTG
The DNA here is from genome assembly GCF_000802365.1 of Xanthomonas cannabis pv. cannabis. Taxonomy (GTDB): domain Bacteria; phylum Pseudomonadota; class Gammaproteobacteria; order Xanthomonadales; family Xanthomonadaceae; genus Xanthomonas; species Xanthomonas cannabis. The sequence goes on along the minus strand of NZ_JSZE01000006.1, from coordinate 69,892 downwards.
GCCGCAAGCAGCTCGCGCGAGCACGAAAGCCAGCGCCCAGACGCATGCATACGGTGGCGCAGTGCTGCACTGCGCGATGGATTTATCGCAATGCCGTGGTAATGGTAGCGCTATCACCCGTGGCGCAAGGCCACCTTCGTGCAGGTGCAGTGGCCGATGAATCGAACCGAAGAACGCGGCAGCGATACGCCCGGCTGGCAGCTGGCTGGCTTACGCATGCACAACGCCCTGCACCCTGTGCAGGCCGCAGGCGATCCGCTGCGGTGGTGCAGGCCACACGCATGAGCGAGCTGCCCACCGTTGCGCCTGTCACTGCGTCGGCACGGCTGGGCCGGGTGCGCTGGCGCGTGTGCGCCTTGCTGCTGGCGGCCACCACCATCAACTATGTGGATCGCCAGGTGCTGGGCGTGCTGGCGCCATTCTTGCAGACCCAGATCGGCTGGAACGAGATCCAGTACGGCTATATCGTCACCGCGTTCCAGGCTGCCTATGCGTTGGGGCTGTTGTGCAGCGGCGCGGTGATCGACCGCTTCGGCACCCGGCTCGGGTATGCGTTGGCGATCGGGGTGTGGAGCCTGGCGGCAATGGGCCACGCATTGGCGACCAGCGTGGTGGGCTTTGCGATTGCGCGGTTTTTCCTGGGCTTGGGGGAGTCGGGTAATTTTCCTGCTGCGCTCAAGACGGTGGCCGAATGGTTCCCCCGGCGCGAACGCGCGCTGGCCACGGGCATCTTCAATTCCGGCTCCAACATCGGTGCCATCGTTGCGCCATTGCTGGTGCCGGTGATCGCCACCGCGTGGGGCTGGCAGGCGGCATTCCTGTTTACCGGCGTGTTGAGCGCCACCTGGCTGGTGGTGTGGTGGCTCACCTATCACCCGCCCGAACAGCAGCCCGGCCTGTCGCCAGCGGAATTGGCGCATATCCGCAGCGATGTCCACGAGCCGGTGCAGGCACGGCTGTCGTGGTTGCAGGTGCTGCGGCATCGCCAGGCCTGGGCGTTCGTGCTGGGCAAGTTCATCACCGACCCGATCTGGTGGTTCTTCCTGTTCTGGCTGCCCAAGTTCCTGCATGCCGAATATGGTTTGAGCCTGCTGCAACTGGGCGCGCCATTGATCGTGATCTTCGTGCTGGCCGATATCGGCAGCATCGCCGGCGGCTGGGTGGCCGGGCGCTTCATCGCGCGCGGCTGGAGCGTCAATCGCGCGCGCAAGACCGCCATGCTGATCTGCGCGGTGTCAGTGGTGCCGATCGTGTTTGCCGCACGTGCCGACAACCTGTGGCTGGCGGTGGCGCTGATCGGCCTGGCAACCGCTGCGCACCAGGGCTGGTCGGCCAATCTGTTCACGCTGCCCTCGGACATGTTTCCGCGACATGCGGTGGCCACCGTGGTGGGCATCGGCGGGTTTGCCGGCGCGGTGGGCGGCATGCTCATTGCCACCTTCATCGGCTTTTTGCTACAGGCGACCGGAAGTTATGTGCCGGTGTTCCTGATGGCAGGGTCGGCCTATCTGCTGGCGCTGGCAGTGGTGCACTCTCTGGTACCGCGACTGGACCCGGCGCAGCTGCCGGCGACCACTGCAACGCCTTCTTCGTCCTGAGGAATCATCATGCATCTGCGCCCGTTCACCCTGGCCCTGTTGTTGGCGGCAAGCCTCGCACCGACCGCGCAGGCCCCGCCATTGGCGGCCGGTGCATCCAAGTTCCTGGGCAGCGCCTATGGCCCGCAACAGGCTGAGGGATTTGCACAGTACTGGAACAAGCTCACTCCGGAGAACGGCGGTAAATGGGGCACGGTGGAAGCGGTGCGCGACCAGATGGACTGGAGTGCACTGGACACCGCGTACCGGTTCGCAAAGGCCAACGGCCTGCCATTCCAGATGCATGTGATGGTGTGGGGCAACCAGCAGCCGGAATGGATCAAGACCCTGCGCCCGGCCGAACAGCGGCGCGAGATCGAGCAGTGGTTTGCCGCCGTGGCGCAGCGCTACCCGGAGATCGATCTGCTGGAAGTGGTCAATGAGCCGCTCAACGACCCGCCAAGCAAGGCCGATACCGGCGGCGGCAATTATCTGCAGGCGCTCGGCGGCAATGGCGACAGCGGCTGGGAATGGGTGCTGCAGTCGTTCCGGCTTGCGCGCCAGCACTTCCCGCAGACCAGGTTGATGATCAACGACTACAGCATCACCAACAGCGCGCAGGCTACGCAGAAGTACCTGCACATCGTGCAGCTGCTGCAGCGCGAGCGCCTGGTGGATGCGATCGGCATCCAGGAGCACGCGTTCGAGACCACGCCGAACGTGGCGATGTCGGTGCACCGCGCCAATCTCGATGCGCTGGCCGCCACCGGCCTGCCGATCTATATCACCGAGTTCGATCTGGACGGGCCCACCGATGCGCAGCAGCTGGCCGATTACCAGCGCGTGTTCCCGACATTTTGGGAGCACCCGGCGGTGCGCGGCATCACGCTGTGGGGGTTTCGGCCCGGTCTGTGGCGGGACAAGGAGGCCGCGTATCTGGTGCGCGGGGACGGCAGCGAGCGGCCGGCCATGACCTGGCTGCGTGACTACGTGGCCGCCCATCCCGGCACGCCGGCGCCATGATGCGCTGCGCCGGTTGCCTTGCATGTTTTCCATTCTGTCTGGTGTCCTGATCCATGTCTGCTTCCTTGCCCCTCGCATTGCATGACGACCGCCTGTTGCCGGCCGACCCCGGCACGCGGGCGATCGCGCGCAGGCTGTACGCGCAGATCGCCAACCTGCCGATCATCAGCCCGCATGGCCACACCGACCCGGCGTGGTTCGCCGGCAATGCGCCGTTCGCCAACGCCACCGAGTTGCTGTTGGTGCCGGACCACTACGTGTTCCGCATGCTGTACAGCCAGGGCATCAGCCTGGATACGCTCGGCATTCCGCGCGCCGACGGCACGCGCGCGCCGGTGGATCCGCGCGCGGCGTGGCGCGTGTTTGCCGAGCACTACACGCTGCTGCGCGGCACCCCGTCGGCGCTATGGCTCAATCATGTGTTCCACAACGTCTTCGATCTGCGTATCCGGCTGGATGCCGGCACCGCAGATCATTACTACGACCACATCACTGCTGCGCTGCAGACGCCGGGCTTTCTTCCGCGCGCGCTGTTTACGCGCTTCAACATCGAGGTGATCGCCACCACCGAATCGCCGCTGGATTCGCTGCAGCACCATGCGGCCATTGCCGCCAGCGGCTGGCAGGGACGGGTGGTGACTGCGTATCGCCCCGACCCGGTGGTGGACCCGGAGCACGAACAGTTCACCGGCGCGCTGCAGCAGTTCGGCGCGCTCACCGGCGAGGACGTGCTGAGCTGGCCCGGCTACCTGCGTGCGCACCGGCAACGGCGTGCGTTCTTCGCCGCACACGGTGCCACCTCGACCGACCACGGGCACCCCAGCGCCGCCACTGCAGATCTGTCGCCTGCCGAGGCGCAGCGGCTATTCGACACGGTGGTGCGCGGTGCACCCACGCCGGTGGAGGCCGAGTTGTTCCGCGCTCAGGTGCTGACCGAGATGGCGGCGATGAGCCTGGACGATGGCCTGGTGATGCAGCTGCACCCGGGCTGTTTTCGCAATCACAACCGGCAGTTGTTCGACATTTACGGGCGCGACAAGGGCGCCGACATCCCGATGCGCACCGACTACGTGCATGCGCTCAAGCCGCTGCTGGATCGCTACGGCAACGACCCGCGCTTGCGCCTGATCGTGTTCACCCTGGACGAAACCAGCTACAGCCGCGAGCTGGCGCCGCTGGCCGGCCATTACCCGTCGCTGCTGCTCGGCCCGGCATGGTGGTTCCATGACGCGCCGGAGGGCATGTGGCGCTTTCGCGAGCAGACCCTGGCCAGTGCCGGGTTCTACAACACCGTGGGCTTCAACGACGACACCCGCGCCTTTTTGTCGATACCCGCGCGCCACGATGTGGCACGGCGCGTGGACAGCGCGTTTCTGGCCAAGCTGGTGGCCGAGCATCGGCTGGAGGAAGACGAGGCGATGGAGGTGGCGATGGATCTTGCGTATCGGCTGCCCAAGCAGGCGTACAAGCTGTGAGGCAGCCGCTGCGTGGCCGGTGCGCGTGCGGGTGCGAGCGCGCTGCAGCGGCACCGACGCGCGCTGCGGAACGCAGTGGCGCGCAACGGCAGCCGCCGGCGTCATGACAGTGACACACCCTGCACCTGCAGCAGCGCGGCGCATCGCGGCCAGGTGGGCGTGCATGACAGGACGCGTGCTCGCCTGTGTCTGCCTGGCACTGCCCGCGCTCGACGCACTCGCGCAGACCGGCGCCCCGCGCGAGCGGGTGTCGCTCAATGCGCAATGGCGCTTTCAGCGTGGCGACCCGCCAGGCAACCCGGTGGTGCTCGATTATGCGGCCCGCCCCCAGGTCACCGGCAGCGACGACGGCAAGGTGGCCGATGCGCGCCCGGATCAGGCGCAGCCGCTGCAATCCACCGCCAAGGATGTGCTCAGGCCATGGATCCTGCCGACCGCCAATGCGCTGATCGCCAATCCGGCACAACGCCACCAACGCCCGCCCGGCCATCCGGGCAGCAACGTGGCCTATGTGCAAGCACAGTTCGACGACAGTGCATGGCAGCTGGTGGACCTGCCGCACGATTGGGCGATTGCCGGGCCGTTTCTGGTCGATGGTCCGTACGGCGGCATGGGGCGGTTGCCGAGCTGGGGCATCGGCTGGTATCGCAAGACGCTGGATGTTCCGGCCAGCGACCGCGGCCGCTCGCTGTTTCTCGACCTCGATGGCGCGATGGCGTACGCCACGGTCTGGTGCAATGGCCAGCTGGTGGGCGGCTGGCCGTATGGCTACAGCTCCTGGCGGGTGGATCTGACGGCTTGCCTGGTCGCCGGCGGCCGCAACCAGCTGGCGATCCGGCTGGACAACCCGCCCGAATCGGCGCGCTGGTATCCCGGTGGCGGGCTGTATCGCAATGTGTGGCTGACCAGGACCGCGCCGCTGCATATCGCGCACTGGGGCACGCAGCTGACCACGCCGCAGGTGTCGGCCGCTGAAGCACAGGTGCAACTGGCGGTGACGCTGGACAACGCCGCACCCACCACCGCCCAGGCGCAGGTCAGCACGGCGATCTACGTGCTCGACGCAGCCAGCGGCTCACACACCGGCGAGGCGGTGGCGCACATCGCGGCGCTGCCGGTGGCGGTGCCTGCCGGCGGTCACGCACGGGTGCAGGGCACCACGCACATCGATGCGCCACGCCTATGGGGCCCACCGCCCACCCAGCAGCCGCATCGCTATGTGGCAGTGACCGAGGTGCGCCAGAACGGGCAGCTGGTGGATCGCTACGAGACACCTTTCGGCATCCGCGCCATCGTCTTCGATGCCAACAAGGGACTCCTGGTCAATGGCGAACAGGTGCCCATCCGCGGCGTGAACAATCACCATGATCTCGGCGCACTCGGTGCGGCATTCAACGTGCGCGCCGCCGAGCGCCAACTGCAGTTGCTGCAGCAGATGGGCGCCAATGCCATCCGCATGAGCCACAACCCGCCCGCGCCGGAGCTGCTGGAGCTCACCGACCGCATGGGCCTGCTGGTGGTGGATGAAGTGTTCGACAGCTGGGAAATGAAGAAGACCCCGCTCGATTTCCATCTGGTCTTTCCGCAATGGCACGAGCCGGATCTGCGCGCGATGCTGCGGCGCGACCGCAACCATCCCTCGGTGATGCTGTGGAGCGTGGGCAACGAGGTCGGCGAGCAATACACCGGCGAACAGGGCGCAGCGATTGCGCGCACGCTGCACGCCATCGTGCATGAGGAAGACCCCACGCGCCCGGCCACGGTGGCGATGAACTACGCCTCGCCCGAGATGCCGCTACCGGCGGCGCTGGATGTCATCAGCCTCAACTACCAGGGCGAAGGCATCCGCGATGCGCCCGAGTTCGAAGGCACCGAGCGCATTCGCAAGCCGCCGCAGTATCCGGCGTTTCATGCGCGGTTTCCGCACAAGGCCATCCTCAGCAGCGAGACCGCCTCGGCGCTGAGCAGCCGCGGCGTGTACCTGTTCCCGGTCACCCCGGACACCAGCGCACCGGTGCGCGATGGGCGCGGTGGCGATTCGGCCGTGCATCAGGTCAGCGCGTACGAGCTGCATGCGGTGGACTTCGGTTCCAGCGCCGACAAGGTGTTTGCCGCGCTGGACACGCACCCTTATGTCGCCGGCGAATTCGTCTGGACCGGCTTCGACTACCTGGGCGAGCCCACGCCGTACTACAGCTCGCGCAGTTCGTACTCCGGTATTTTCGATCTGGCCGGCTTTCCCAAGGACCGCTACTGGCTATACCAGGCGCGCTGGCGCCCGGAGGTGCCGATGGCGCATCTGTTGCCGCACTGGACCTGGCCCGGGCGCGAAGGCCAGGTCACACCGGTGCATGTGTTCACCTCGGGCGACGAGGCCGAGCTGTTCGTCAACGGCATCTCGCAGGGGCGCAAGCGCAAGGGCGCACTGCAGTACCGATTGCGTTGGGACGAGGTGGTGTACCAGCCCGGCGAATTGCGCGTGCAGGCCTACAAGCACGGCAAGCCCTGGGCCGACGATCGCGTGCTGACGGCCGGGCCGGCGGCGCGCATGCAGGCGAGCCCGGACCGCAGCCGCATCGACGGTGATGGCCGGGACCTGAGCTTTGTCACCGTGCGCTTGCTGGACCGCGACGGGCGGCCGGCGCCCACCGCCGGCGACCGCCTGCGGTTTCGCATCGAGGGTCCGGGCGAACTGGTGGCCACCGACAATGGCGATGCAACCAATGTGGAGTCGTTTGCCTCAGCGCAACGCAACGCCTTCAACGGGCTATGCCTGGCGATCGTGCGCGCCACGCCGGGCGGGCGCGGCACGATCACGCTGCATGTGGAATCGGAGCGCCTGGATGCCGCGCAAGCCCAGATCGTCGTGCAGTGAGGCCGAGCCTGTGAGGCACCCGCTGCAGCACCTCAATGGAACTCCAACCAGGCACAACGCCATGCCATACCTGATCACCCTGTTGCGTCGCGCACTCGCCACCGCTGCCATTCTCGTCGCCGCACCGGCATTGGCGCGCTGCGACACGCCCGGCACCTCGCTCAAGCTGGCGTATGCCGACGGCTTTCTGCTTGGCACGGCCGTCAATGCCGACATCGTGTCCGGCAAGGACGCCGCCTCCGCGGCGTTGGTGACATGCCATTTCAACGCGGTGACGCCGGAAAACGTGATGAAGGCCGAGGTCGTTGCGCCGCGTCGCGGCGAACTCGACTTCACCGCCGCCGATGCGTTTGTGGACTATGCGCAACGCAACGGGTTGTTCGTGGTCGGCCACACGCTGGTCTGGCACAACCAGACCCCGGCCTGGTTTTTTGTGGGAACCCGCGGCGCGGCAAACACCCCGGCCGCGCAGATCGAGCGCATGCGCGCACATATCGAGCAGGTGGCAGGCCGTTATGTCGGCAAGGTGCAGGCCTGGGATGTGGTCAACGAAATCATCGACGAAGACGGCAGCTACCGTTCGACCAACTGGGTGCAGCGCGTTGGCGACGGCGACACGGTGGTGCGCAATGCCTTCGCCTTCGCGCAGCGTTACGCACCGGATGCGGAGCTCTACTACAACGACTTCAATGCCTGGCGGCCGGCCAAGCGCGAGGGCATCGTGCGCATGGTCAAGATGCTGCAGCAGGCCGGCCTCCGTATCGATGGCGTCGGCATGCAGGGGCATTGGGGGCTCAATTACCCGAGCCTGCGCGATATCGAGGACGCCATCGACGCCTACGCCGCGCTCGGCATCAAGGTCATGATCACCGAGCTCGACGTGGACGTGCTGCCGCTCACCCGCGAGGGCCAGGTCATCGGCACCGGGCTTGCGCACGCGCAGTTCCAGTTGCCGGAGTTCAAGCGCTTCCTTGACCCCTACCGCGATGGCCTGCCGCCGCAGGTGCAGGCGCAGTTGCGCGATCGTTACGCCGAACTGTTCGCGCTGTTCTGGCGCAAGCGCGACAAGCTCGCCCGTGTCAGCGTCTGGGGCGTGAGCGACGGCATGTCGTGGAAGAACGATTACCCCGTGCCTGGCCGCACCAATTACCCATTGCTGTTCGACCGCAACCACCAGCCCAAACCGGCACTGGAGGCGGTGCTGGCAGTGCCGGCCTCGGCCGCTCCCTAGTCGCGTCTGCCAGCGTGCGCAGGGACCTTGCACGCGCTTGATGGCATGATGGACCCACCTGATTGTCCGGACCCTCCGATGCGCTTGCCGCCCTATCTGTTGTTGGCTGTTCCGTTGCTGGCGATCGCCGCCGCCTGCGCCAGGAAGGATCCGCCGCCGCCGCGCTTCCCGGCCATCGGGCATGTGGACACCTTCGACCGCAGCTTCGCCGGTGTGGTTGCCAGCGATGCGCGTATCGAAAAGCTCACCGAGGGGTTCACCTGGTCCGAAGGCCCGGCATGGGTGCGCGACGGAGGCTACCTGCTGTTTACCGACGTGCCGGAAAACAAGCTGTATCGCTGGTCCGAACAGGCCGGCCTGTCGGTGTTGCTGTCGCCGTCCGGCTATACCGGCCCGGAGCAGGCCACACTGCGCGAGGCCGGTGCCAACGGGCTCTACGCCGAGCCGAGCGGCACCGTGCTGCTGGCCGATTCCGGCACCCGCATCGTGGCCCGGCTCGACCCGATCACGCGCAAGAAGACGCCGCTGGCCACCGGCTTCGAGGGCAAGCGCTTCAACAGTCCCAACGATGTGGTGCGTCGCAGCGACGGGGTGGTGTTCTTCACCGATCCGCCGTATGGCCTGAAGGATCTGAACAACTCGTCGGTCAAGCAGCTGCGCTTCAACGGCGTCTACCGGCTGGACACCGACGGCAGCGTGCATCTGCTCGACGACAGCCTGAGCTTTCCCAACGGCATTGCGCTTTCACCCGATGAGCGCACCTTGTACGTATCCAACTCCGACCCGGAGCGACCGATCTGGATGGCGTATGCGCTCGACACCCAGGGCGCCGTCACCGGCAAGCGCGTGTTCGCCGATGCCTCGGATCTGGTGGCCAAGGACGCGCCCGGCCTGCCCGACGGCATGGCGGTCTCTGCCGACGGCCACCTGTTCGCCACCGGCCCGGGCGGGGTCATCGTATTCAACCCGGCCGGCCAGCGCCTGGGGCGCATCGAGACCGGCGAAGCCATCTCCAACTGCGCCTTCGGCAACGACGGCCACACGCTCTACATGACCTCGCATGCGATGTTGGCGCGCGTGCGTGTCAAGGCGTTGGGGCTGCAGTTCGCCAAGTAGCTCGCCGGAGTCAGGTAACCTGTCGTGAGATCGCCAGATGTGCACAGCAGCGCTGGCGATCCACGCAGCACGTGGTCCGACTGCGATGCAGCATGACGACGTTGAGTTATCGCGCGTCCTTGAATTTCCTGGCCCAGGAATCTAGACTCGCGTTCAAGTGGACTGGGGGTTCCCGGTCGGCGTCATAGCCTCGGTGAGATCACCGGGGCTTTTCGCTTTCCGGCGGTGGGAAAACCTTCAGGCCCCAGCCCGCGTAGTCGATTCCCAGCCTGCGCCGTCCTTCTTTGCAGAAAAATTTTTGCTGCAACACCTCGAACGCTCGATTGGGATGACCCGGCCGGAGTACCGACAGGCCAATGGGACGCGCTACCAAGTCTGCCAACTGCAAGCCGGACGAGTTGGCCTTCTTGTCCGCAAACACGATGTTAAAGGGCAACTGCAGGCCCCAGCGGTTTGCATCGTCGCAAATGCGCCTGAATTCAAGCTCCAGGTCACGGTCTTCTTTCTTGCCACGGCACTCGACCACCACGTGAGTCGGAACCTTGTCTTGATGTTTTTCCTGCATCAGTTCGAACAGTGTCTCCAGACAGAACGCGAGCGCCAGATGATAGGGATTGTTGCCCATCTGCGATTTCTCCTTCAGCCGCGTCTTGTCGATGACGCAGCTGATCAGGATGAAATTGTGTGACTCGATGATCGTGGTTAGTTCTTCGAGAAATGTCTGCTTCTCCACACGATCCGTGAATCGGAAATGTCCTTTTTCCTTGCGGATATCGTGCTCGTGGAGAATGACAACATCATGCCCGAAGTGCCGGAACTTGAAGGATTCGACCGCCGGTACCACGCGCTGTGCATAGTGCCTTTTGTGAAAAACACAAAACGCCAGCACAAACACCGGGTAATTGGGATCAATCGACTCCAGCCCGTGATCGCCACTCTCATCGACGTAGACGATGTAGTTGCTGTAGTTTTCGTTGGGCGTGGCCAGCAGTGGCGGCGCCTCTGGCTTGCCTTCCATATGGACAAGCGGCAGTGAAAACTGGCCTGCCATCCCGGGTGTTGCCAGTGGTGGTCGGTCTGATCTGCGCTTGGCCATTGCCGCTCCTGAACGCCGCCTCGGAAAGACATGTCGGCGGATTGGCTACACCCCCGTCACCGCACGATGCTCATGCCTGAAGTTTCGCACGGCGGCGGGTCCGCGCGGCCCTGCGCTATGGCGTCTGGCCGTCGTTCAGTACAAGCAGATCCTCCAGCTCCGGGCCACCGCCGCGGTTGGCGCTGCCGGCAGCCAGATACAGGCTGCCATCGACGGCTGCGGCCTGCGTGCCATGGCGCCCCTGCGGTAGCGCTGGTAGCGTTGTCCAGCCGGCGCGCTGCGGGTCGTAGGCTTCCACCTCGTCATGCGCCTTGACCTGCCGCAGGCTCTCGCCGCCGATGATCAGCAGCTTGCCGTTGCGTGCAATGGCACTGGTGCCGGCCCGCTGCGTCGGCAACGCGGCCGGCGCAACGGACCAGGTGCCGCGTTGAATGTCGTAGATGTCCACTTCCGCAATCGTCTGCGCGAGGGTATTGCCACTCTCGTGGGCCGACCTGCGTCCACCGGCGGCATATAGCTTTCCGTCGATCACGGCCGCATGGAAATGGTCGCGCGCACGCGGCGCGTCCGCCAGCTGAGTCCACTGCTGGGTTCCGGTATCGAAGGCATCCAGCCATGGCACGTACCCGCTCATGTGCCCGCGCGTGTTGCCGCCGACCAGGTACAGCACGCCGGCATGCTCGACCGCGCCTGCGGCGCCGCGACGCCGATGCTGCGGGATTTCCGGGCCTGTCTGCCACGTGTCGGTTTGCGGATCGTAGATCAGCAGGTGGGTCAGCGACGCTTCTTCCGGGTAGTCGCCGGTGAAGCCGCCGACGAAATACAGCTTGCCTGCAGATACCACCGCCTGCGCGTGACTGACCATCAGCGGCGGTGCGCTGCCTTGCGACCAGCGACCTGTGCGGGTATCGAAGATCTCCAGCGGGCGCTGGTCACGTCCACCGATCAGATACAGCCGCTCACCAATGGCGACCAGGCTGTTCTCGTGACGCGCATGCGGTTTGCCATGTGTGGCGACCGGGTGCCACTGCGGCGTTGGCGCGGCGGTCTTGGCTGGCGTGACGTGTTCGGCCGCGATGCCGAGCACAGGCACGCAGCCAATGGTCGCGGCGAGCAGCCCCGCGCGGAGCGTGATGTTCAACAGTCGCATGAAGCGCTCTGCCAGTGGCCATGGCAGACCAGTGTAGCGACAGTGGCCGCACGATCCAGCTGCACAAGCAGCCTGATCCGGTAGCAGCGTGCGCATGGCGAGTTGCACGCAGCGCGGCAGATGCGCCCAGTCTCCACGATGCCGGAGCCCAGCTGTTCCACTGCGTCCAGCAACATGGCTTGGTCCAGCGTTCCACCTGGAAGAGCGGCGATGCGCTGCGCCGCAAGCCGTTCGCCCGCATGCCGCATGCGGACCGGTGCCTGCGAGCTCTTCACGTGCAGCAGAACCGCGCTTGCGAACACTACGGCAAATCGACCCGGAGATGCGTGTGGCCATCACTCAAGCAAAGCAGGTTCTGCAAACCGCTCCACCCAAGGCGGTGGCCGCTGCCGCTGCGCGCGGCCTGCGCCTGCGCGAGCAGCATGGGCGCGGCGGCACCGCGATTGGCGTGGCGCGTGCGCGCGATCTCTCAGCGCAGAAGTCGCTGTCTGCACAGACCATTCGCCGCATGCATTCCTACTTCGCCCGACACAGCGTCGACAAGAACGGCAAAGGCTGGGCAGATGCCAAGGCGCCCTCGGCCGGCTATATCGCCTGGCTGCTGTGGGGCGGCGATGCAGGCCAGCGCTGGGCCGCACGTCTGCTCCAGCGTCTGGACGCAGGGGCGAGCAAGAAGGCCGGCGCCTCCACACGTGCAGGTGGCGCCTCGAAAACGGCTGCCAAGAAACAGACGTCGAAGACACGTGGCGCAACGTCGTTGGTGACGAAAAAGACGCCAGCGCGCAAAGCTGCCACAAAAAAGTCAGCAACGAAGAAGGCAGCAACGAAGAAGGCAGCAACGAAGAAGTCAGCAACCAAGAAGTCAGCAACCAAGAAGTCAGCAGCGAACAAGCCGGCCAGGAAGTCGGGCGCCAAGAAGGTTTCGGCAAGAAAGACGGCCGTAAAAAAGGTGGCCTCGCGGGGCGCGCCCGGCACCAAGCGTGCTTCAACGACCACGGCAAGGACAACGGCCAGGAAGACGTCGGCGCAACGCGGCACTGCCAGCAAGAGCGCGACGTCCGCAAAGGCCGTAAAAAAAGCCACCGCCAGGAAGTCTGCACCCTGGAAAACGCCCAACCCCAAGAGCGCATCGCGCTCCACATCGCTGTCTCCCGCACAGAAGTCCCAGGCCAGGAAGCGTGCCAAGGCGGCGGGCCGGCCCTATCCCAACCTGGTGGACAACATGGCGGTGGCCAGCAAGCGCACCACCAAGCGTGCGGGTACATCGGGCGCCGCGAAGAAGACGGCGACAAAGAAATAACCGCAGGCGGCACACTCCGCCATCGGGTCATGCTGCGTCGGCACTGGTAGTGCTGATGCGGCGCGCCTGCATCGTGCACGGCGAAAGCATCTTGCAGACGGAGCAAGTCTTGGTCCGGCAGGCGGCCAGGGCCTCGGCGCAGTGCTGCAGGGCGCGCCATCGCTGCGTCGACCGTCCCGTGCAGGCCAGGCACGCATGCTGGCAGGCCCGCTAATACGAGGTGCGTTGCCGCTTGCGATCGCCGCGGCATCGATCCGAACAATATTTCACTTCGTCCCAGACCTTCTCCCACTTCTTGCGCCAACAAAACGGCCGTCCGCATTGCACGCAGACCTTTTCCGGCAGGTTCTGCTTCTTGGGAGTTGCCATGTCGAGGCCAGATTCTGGGGGCTGGATGGTTGGGGCTCAAGCATGTCATGGCGACGCGCCCGGTCGAAGCCCCTGCCATCCCAATCTGCCGCTGATGCCGTCGGAAGCAGCGGCGCACCGCGCAAAAGTCTGCAGCGAGTGTCTATAGTGGACACCCGTGGCTGTTGCGGACGCCGTCTGAAGTGACAGACGCGCGAGCGCACACAGGCCAGACTCAAACAAGGATGCTTGTGAAGCGCTTTCTGCTCGTGTTGTCGGCCCTGCTATACGTTGTTGCGCTTTGCCTTCCTGCATTGCATGGCGGCGATGAACACCTGGGGGGCTTTGCCATTCTGCTGCTCGGCTGGATGCAGGTGGTCGACGGCCAGTGCATCGCCTGGATGAGTAACCCGCTGTATTGGCTGGCGTGGCTCTGCTATGGCCTCAAGGTGGACAAGATGGCGGCGGCCCTGTTGGTGGCGGCCTGCCTGATCGGACTGGATACCTTTCGCGCAACCCGGTTCGACAAGAACGAGGCGGGCCATCAGGTCATGATCGACCACGTGGGCGCCGCGTTCTATGTCTGGGAGTTGAGTTTTGCGGTCCTGCTCGTCGTGGTGTTGATCCGTCTGTTCAACAAACCCGCCGCGCTGCATGGCGGCCGCGCAGCATGATCGGGCGCAAGCCGTTGCCCGGGCTGCTGACGTCTGCGATGCACGCGGATCCAAGCGGCTCGTGTGTCCAGGGAGTACCGTAGCGGCGTGTACCCGATCCCGCAGCCGACGAGTCGATGATGAACGCCCAGGCCAACGCCGCCGACCAGACCATTCCGATCCTGCCCAGCCGCGCGATTGCGCAGACCCTGGCCTTCTATCGCCGACTTGGCTTCGAAGGCGATGCGCATGCGCATGATGCGGGCTATGCAATCTTGCGACGTGGCGCGGTGGAGCTGCATTTCTTTGCGCACCCGGATCTCGACCCGGCCGCGTGCTATGCGGGCTGTTACCTGCGGGTGGGCAACGTGGATGACGTCTACGCCGCACTGCAGGCGGCAGGGCTCCCGGCGCAAGGCATCCCGCGCATCGACCCGCTTGCCGACAAGCCCTGGGGCATGCGCGAATTTGCGATCGTGGACGAGAGCGGCAACCTGCTGCGGATCGGGCAGGTCATTGCCGGTCGCTGACACGCGCCGCAATCGCCGGGCTGTGTGAGCCAGGTCTGCGGCAGCACGCACGTCGAGCGCGCAGCGGCACGCAGGAACCATCGGGCGCCTCTACGCGTGGTGGAGAGGCGCACCGATGGCAGGTGGGCCGCTCCTGCGCGGCGCGGCATGTGCGGTGCGCAGCACACACATCAGCCACCGTTGCCAGGATGCAACGTCGCTCAACCGGCCTCCAGCGAGGCAAGCATGGTCTCCACTTGGCCCGGTGTGGCATCACCCAAGGCGAGATAGGCTTTCGCCAGCGCATCGGCGAAGCGCGAATCTGCAGCCAGCGTGCCAAATACTGCGTCCAGCGCGAGAAAACGCGCGACATCAGCGGCGGCATCGCCAGTGGCTGCGCGTCCAAGCGCGCCCAGGGCATCGTTCAAGGGGTCGACTAGCGCCACGCCAATGCATGCCTGCCTGCGCACGAAATGCAACCAGGCGGCGACCGGAAGGCATGCACGGTCGATCGGGCGCCCGGCGGCCAGCGCGTCGCCGATCGTGCCGAGCAGGCGTACCGGAATCTTCTGCGAGCCGTCCCAGGCGATCTGGGCGAGCAGGTGGCGGATGGCGGGGTTGCGGAAGCGGGCCAGGATGGCGTCGACGTACTGCTGCGCATCGAAGCCTTGCATCGGTTGTAGCGTGGGGGCGATGTCATCGCGCATCAGGGCTTCGACAAATGTAGCCAGTTGCCGGTTGCGCATGGCATCGGCGACGGTTTCCAATTCAAGCAGGCTGCCGAGGTAGGCGAGTGCAGAGTGCGGGCCGTTGAGCAGGCGCAGCTTTGCGCGTGCATAGCCGGCGATGTCCTCGCTCAGGGTGACGCCGGCGCGCTCGAATGCAGGGCGACCGTTGCAGAAACGATCTTCGATCACCCATTGGCTATAACGCTCGCGCTGGATGGGCCAGGCATCGTGCACGCCGAGCTGGTCTTGCAGTTGCGCACGCAGCGCGTCATCGGTAGCGGGCGTGATGCTGTCCACCATCGAGCGCGGGAAGGCAACGTGTTGCGCGATCCAGGCTGCGAGCGCGCGGTCATGTTGTTCCGCAAGCCGCACCACGGCGCGCTGCAGCAGCACGCCGTTGTCGGCCAGGTTATCGCAGCTGAGCACGGTGAATGGCGCAGTGCCGTCGTGCATGCGCTGCTGGAGCCCCGCGACGAGATAGCCGATGGCGCTGCGGGGCGCTGCGGGGTGGGCGATGTCGTGGACGATGTCGGGATGGGTCAGGTCGAGCGTGTCGCCGGCCAGGCAATAACCCTTCTCGGTGACGGTGAGCGTGACCAGGCGGACGGCAGGGTCGGCCAGGCGTGCGAGCACGGCAGATTGTTCGTCGGCCGCGCAGAGCAGCTCGCGGATGGCGCCGATGACACGTTGTTGCGGCTGTTCGTCGAGCAAGGCCAGGGTGTAGAGCCCATCTTGTGGACGCAGCGCATTGCGCACGTGCGGGCTATGCAAGGAAACGGCGCAGATGGCCCAGGTGGGGTCTTCGGCGAGTAGGTCGTCGATATAGACGGCCTGGTGGGCGCGATGGAAGGCGCCTGCGCCCAGATGCACGATGCCGATGGTCGTGTGTTTTAGGTCGTAGCTTGGGGTGAGAACGGGGGTGGGTAGGTGAGCGAGTGCTGCGATGGAGAGCGTGGGGATTGGCATGGGGTTTCTTTTAATCGTGGGGTGCTGCAAGTTCGCCTAGTGGCCGTAACCTCAGCCCAACCCCTCTCCCGGAGGGAAAGGGGCTTTGCACGGCGGCTTCTGGGGGCGCCATTACTTGTCGGTGACGGTGAAGCGTTGCTTGCTGCGGATGTCGCTGCTGGAGGCGCCGATCTGCACCTCGTAGGCGCCCGGATCCACGGCGTACGCCTTGCGCTGGTCGTCATAGATGCGCAGCGCGTCCCGCGCCTTGATGGTGAAGCGCACCTCGCGTTGTTCGCCCGGCTGCAGGCTGATGCGTTGGAAGCCGCGGAGTTCCTTGATGGCGCGTTCGCGTTGTGGCTTCAACGGCTGCAGATACAGCTGCACCACTTCGTCGCCTGCGCGTTGGCCGGTGTTCTTCAATGTGACCGTTGCCGTGAGCGTGCTGTCGGCGGCCACGGTTTTGCGATCAAGCTGCACGGTGGAATAAGCGAACTGCGTATACGACAAGCCATGCCCAAATGGATACAGCGGTGCGCCAGCGAAGTAACGATAGGTGCGCCCGCGCATGGCGTAGTCGTCGAAGGCCGGCAGGCGCTCGTCTCCCTTGTAGAAGGTGATCGGCAGGCGACCACCGGGGCTGGCCTGGCCGAACAGCACATCGCCCACCGCGCTGCCGCCGCGCTGGCCGGGGTACCAGGCCAGCAGGATGGCGGGCACGTGTTGCTGCGCCCAGTCGATGGCCAGCGCCGAGCCGGTGGTCAGCACCACCACCACCGGCGTGCCGGTGGCCTGCAGCGCCTGCAGCAGCTCGCGCTGCGGCTTGGGCAAGCGCGTGTCGGTGCGGTCGCCACCGGCAAAGCCGGGATAATTGACGTCCATTTCTTCGCCCTCGACATCGCCGGTGAGGCCGCCGACGAACACCACTACCTCGGCATTACGTGCGGCGTCCACCGCTTCCTGCAGCGGCGGTTTGGCGCCGGGCATGCGCCAGGCCAGGCGCACCCCGGCATCGCGGGTGGCTTCGTAATACTCCACGCGCAGGTCGTAGGCCTTGCCGCCTTCCAGCGCCACGCTGGCAGTGCCGCCGCGCATGCGCGGTGCATCGCTCCACTGATCGATGAGCAACTTGCCGTCCAGGTACAGGCGCACGCCATCGTCGGCGGCAATCTGCAGGTCGTACGTGCCCGAGACCGGCGGCAGCAACTGGCCATGCCAACGCACGCTGAAGTCGTCCTTGGCCAGCGCTTGATCGGCCTGCAGTTCACCGCGGCCGACGGCATCGTCGGTGGGCGCATTGCGGTCCCAGCGGAAGGCGATACGCGGGTCGATGCGGGTCAGCACCGGCTGGCCGACCAACGCACGTCCACGGAAGTATTCACCGGTGAGGCCGTTCTGCTTGGCATCCGGTGCCGGGCGCAGATAGCGGGTGTCGATCGGTGCCGCGGCATTGGGGTCTTCGCGCCCTTCCACCAGGTCGCTGCCGCGCGCGTAGACCACCTGCGTCTGCGGTGCGGCGTCGCGGATGCCTTGCAGGATGGTGACCGGCGCGGCCGGCGTGCCGTAGTAATTGCCCAGCAGCGACATCGGGTCGTCGGCGGTGGGGCCGATCACGGCGATGCGCTTGAGCGTGGGTTTGAGCGGCAGCAGGCCGTCGTTCTTCAGCAGCACCAGCGATTCACGCGCGGTGCGGCGGGCCAGTGCATCGTGCTCTGGCGATTGATTGGCTGATGCAGGAATCTGCGCCCACGGCACCTTGGCCGGCGGGTCGAACATGCCCAGCCGCATGCGTGAGGTCATCAGCCGCTTGAGCGCGGTGTCGATGCTGGCCTCCTCGATCAAGCCGGCACGCACCGCTGCCGGCAACGCGGCGTAGGTGTCGCCGCAATCCAGGTCGGTGCCGTGCTTGACGCCGAGTGCGGCCGCCGCTTCGGGCGTGGGCACGATCTTGTGGTTCTGCCAGATATCGCGGATGGCGGCGCAGTCGCTGACGATATAGCCATCGAAGCCCCAATCGCGGCGCAGGATGCCTTCCAGCCGGGTGCTGGCCGAGGCGGACTCGCCATTGACGCGGTTATAGGCGCCCATCACTGCAGCAACCTTGCCTTCCTGCACCAGGGCCTGAAACGCCGGCAGATAGGTCTCGTAGAGATCGCGCTCGCTGGGGTGTACATCGAAGTGATGGCGGTCAGCCTCCGGGCCGCTGTGCACGGCGAAGTGCTTGGCGGTGGCATCGAGCTTGCGGTACGGCCCCTGCTGCGCCTGCAGGCCCTGCACGAAGGTCACGCCCATGCGTGCGGTGAGAAATGGGTCTTCGCCGTAGGTTTCCTGCCCGCGGCCCCAGCGCGGGTCGCGGAAGATGTTGATGTTCGGCGACCAGAACGTGAGCCCCTGATAGCGCTTGTGCTCGCCGCGCGCCAGAAACGCGTGGTGCTTGGCGCGCGCTTCGTCGCCGATGGCGGTGGCCACCTCGGCCATCAACGGCGTGTCGAAGGTGGCTGCCAACCCGATCGCCTGCGGAAACACCGTGGCACCGCCGGCGCGCGCCACGCCGTGCAGCGCTTCGTTCCACCAATCGTAGGCCGGCACCTGCAGGCGCGGGATGGCGGGCGCAGCGTTCTGCATCTGCGCGGCCTTTTCTTCCAGCGTCATGCGCGCCACCAGATCGGCGGCGCGCGCGTCGAAGCTGCGTTGCGTGTCCAGATACGGCGGTGGTGTGGCGGCCTGGGCAGCGCCTGCGGCGCACCCGAGTACGAGCAGGACGCCGTGTGCGAGCGAGCGGAAACGGGCGGGCGGGTAGGAGGGCATGGTCAGTCCTGTTGGCGGTCGGGGTGCGATTGGGCGAACGGCCCGATCATGCTGCCGACGAAGCCGCCGGCCTGTTCGGTACTGAGAAAGCCGGCATCGTCGTTGCGGCGGAGCGATTGCCAGCCGCGGCCATCGGCATCGAAGGCGAAGCTGTACGCGCCGCCATCGCCGCTGATCTGCAGGCGCAGCTGGGCGGTTGCCGGAATGCGGGTCTGCGCAAGCGTGGTGGTGGTGGCGCCATCGCGCTTGTCCAGGAACACCTGCAGCGCATCGCCATCGCGACGGACGCCGAGTGCATACCACGCGTTGGAATGTTGAAACGCGGCCAGCCCCGCACTGATGCCTGCCTGTGCGGGCACATCCAGCGCCGTGCTTGCCGTAAAGCGCGTGTGTTGCTGGCGGCGTGCGAGGAAGGCCGGCGTGCCGGCGCTGTCCAGCCCCTGCGTGCCGGCATGCAGTGTCAGCCAGCCTGCACGCGTGCGCAGCTCAGCCACCTCGCTCTTGGGCACGCGGACGCTCAGCCACTCGCGCTGCAGCGTGGCGTGGTCGAAGCCGTCATGCCAGGTGAAGTTGCCCGCCAATGGCGCCTGCGTGGCGCGCGCTGTTTTTGCACCGGTGGGCGCCTTGGCGATGTAGGGAATCGGCTGGCCCGCCGGCAGGATGGAGGGCCAGCCATCGCGCCACTGCACCGGCAGCAAAAACGTTTCGCGCCCGGTGTTGTAGCGATCGCCGGCGTACGGGCGGCTGGCCAAAAACACCGCCCACCACTGCCCATCGGGCGTGTCCACCAGATCCACGTGGCCGGCATTGCTGATTGGCTGCGCGCGCGCGGCCGGCAGGTCGCGTTGGGTCAGGATGGGGTTGTTCGGTGCGGGCGCATACGGCCCCCACACGTTGCGGCTACGCAAGACCACCTGCGAATGCTGCGGCCCGGTGCCGCCTTCGGCGCAGGACAGGTAGTACCACCCGTCGCGTTGATACAGGTGCGGGCCTTCGATCCAGATCGGCTTGCTGGCCAGATCCACGCCGCCATTGAGCAGCACCTTGCGCGGGCCGACCGGTTGTTTGGTGGCGAGGTCGAAACGCTGCATCCAGATCGCACGATGGCCCTCGTACAACGGCGTGCCCTGCGGTGGGCCGTTGTTGAGCAGGTAGGCGCTGCCATCGGTGTCGAAGAACAATGAGGGGTCGATGCCGTCGATACCCGGCAGCCAGGTCAGCGCCGACCACGGGCCCGCAGGGTCGCTGGCACTGGCGATGAAGTTGCCCCCGCTATCGACCGACGTACCCACCACGTAAAAGCGCCCGGCGTGGTGGCGGATGCTGGCGGCGAACATGCCGCGCGACACGCCCAACCCGTCGTAATCCAGTTGCTCGCGGCGCTTGACCACATTGCCGATCTGCGTCCAGTGCACCAGATCGCGGCTCTCAAACACCGGAATCGCCGGGAAGTACGCAAACGTGGAATTGACCAGGTAATAGCGCTCGCCCACGCGGGTGATGCTGGGGTCCGGATAGAAGCCGGCCAGGATCGGGTTGCGGTAGTGGCCGGCCGGCAGCGGAGTTGCGAACACCGCATCGTCGCCACGGTAGTCGAACCAATCAAAGGCGACATCCACGCCGGTGGGTGCCGCTGCCGTTGCCGTTGCCTGCGCCGCAGCAGGCGCCGGCGCAGCCATCAGCAGGACCAGTGCTGCCGGCAGCAGGCGCATCACCAGTCCCACATCGCGCCGTCTTCCAGGCGTGCGATGGGTAACTGCTTGGGCACGTACGGATACTTTGCGGCCAAGTCTTCATCGATGTCCACGCCATGCCCGGGGGTTTCGCCGCAGTGCAGGCGGCCGTCGCGGAAGGTGTAGTCATGCGGGAACACCGCGTTGGCTTCGTCGGAGTGGAACATGTATTCCTGGATGCCGAAGTTTGGCACCCAGGTGTCGAAGTGCAATGCTGCGCCCATGCACACTGGCGACAGATCGGTGGCGCCGTGGAAGCCGGTGCGCACCTGGTGCAGCGCGGCGAAGTCCGCCAGCCGGCGCACGTGGGTGATACCACCTGCATGCACAATGGTGGTGCGGATGTAGTCGATCAGCTGCTGCTCGATCAGGTGCTTGCAGTCCCAGATCGAGTTGAACACCTCGCCCACTGCCAGCGGTGTCACGGTGTGCTGGCGAATGATCTCGAACGCCCGCTGGTTTTCCGCCGGGGTGGCGTCTTCCAGCCAGAACAGCCGGTACGGCTCCAGGTCGCGGCCCAGGCGCGCGGCTTCGATCGGGGTGAGCCGGTGGTGCGCATCGTGCAGCAGCTCGATCTCATCGCCATGGTCGCTGCGCAATTGCTCGAACAACTTGGGCACCACGCCGAGATAGCGCGGCGTGGACCATACCGTCTCGGTGGGCAGTTCGCTTTCTGCCGGCTCGTAGGGCTTGCCGCCCACTGAAATACCGTAGGTCTTCTTGATGCCCGGCACGCCGCATTGCGCGCGGATGGCGATGAAGCCCATCTCGCGGAAGCGGCCCACTTCATCGCTGGTTTCGGCGATATCGCGGCCGTTGGCGTGGCCGTACACCAGCGCGCCTTCGCGCGAGCGCCCGCCGAGCAGTTGATACAAGGGCATGCCGGCCATCTTGCCCAGGATGTCCCACAACGCGACATCGACTGCGGCAATCGCGCTCATGGTCACCGGGCCACGCCGCCAATACGCGCCGCGGTAGAAGAACTGCCAGATGTCCTCGATGCGCCCGGCATCGCGGCCGATCAGGTTGGGCACCAGATGTTCCTGCAGGTACGCTGCCACCGCCAGCTCACGGCCGTTGAGCGTGGCATCGCCCAGCCCGGTGATGCCCGAGCGGGTGCGGATCTTCAAGGTGACGAAATTGCGCCCGGGGCAGGTGACGATGACGCGCGCCTCGACGATCTCGCGGTCGCGGGCAGAACCTTGCTGCGGTGCAGGGGAGTCGGGAGTCTGTGACATCGTGATCTCGCTCAGGGGGAAGGGGTGGCGGTAATGGGACGTTCGAACGGGCCGGCCGGCAGGCCGCTGCGGTCGTACAGCGTGCACACCGGGCTGTCGGCCCAGCAGTAGCGCACGCGGGTGGCCTGCAGGCCGGCGGGAACACGCAGCTGGATCTCGCGCCCTGACAGCGTGGCGCTGGCATAGCGACAGGTGCCGGCAGCCTCGCCGCATAGCTCAAAGCTGATGGGCGCGTCGGTGCCGTAACTCAGCAGCGTGGTGTCGACAGCGTCGAAGCCGATGCGCACGTCCTCGCCCGCACGATGAGCACTGCGCGGCACCGGGCCGGACGGGGCGATCGCCTCGCCATACACCACATGCCGCGCTGCACGCGCCAGGCGCCGGCCCAGCTCCTGCTTGTTGGCCGGATGGATGTCGTAGCGGTCGCCGATATCGATCGCCACCGCCAACCCGGCGTGTGCATCGTCGGCAACGAAGCGCCGCTGCGCCTCGCGCAATTGCGCCCAACCGCTTTCGGTCGGTTGGGTGGGCGGCGTGCCGTAATTGGCCAGCTGCACGACCAGCAGCGGCAATTGCGCACCGAAGCGCTGTCGCCAATCGCGCTGCCATGCGTTGAGCAATGCCGGGTAATGCACCGCATCGCCGGCATTGGATTCGCCCTGGTACCACAGCACCCCACGCAGGCCCAGGTGCCCGAGCGGGGCGATCATGCCGTTGTACAAGGTGGTGAGCCCTGCAGCCGACGACCACGGCGCTCGCGGTGGTGTGCCCACTGCCGGCGGCACGATGCGGTACTGCCATGGCGCATCCAACGCCAGCATGCTGCCATCGGCAAACTGCAGTGCGCGCGAGTGCGCATCGCCCAACAAACCGCCGCGCCGGTAGGTGTTGAGCACATTGAGCACGATGCTGTTGCGCCCGGCACGCAGTCGTCCGCGCGGCAGCACGTAGCGACGCGGCTGGTCCGCACCGTAGCTGCTGCCCACGCCGCGCCCGTTGACCCAGGTCTGGTCCAGTTCGTCCACCGGCCCCAGCAACAACGTCGCGTCCTGCGCGGCCTGTGCCGGTGTCAGTTCGATGCTGGTGCGGTACCACACCATGCCGTTGAAGCCGACCAGCTGCGGCACGCCCCAGTCGTCCCATGCACCCAGTGCCGGCGGTGCACCCTGCCAGTCGCCGGGCGCATCCGGCTGCCACGGTTCGCCTTCGCCATGCGCATGCCACCAGGCTTCCCACAGCGCGGCCCACTGCGGCGCGGCCGCCACCGGGTCGGTTGCGTAACGCGCCAGCACGTCCAGCGCAGGGCCATCGTCGCCGGCCGCACGCAGCGGCGCGTCGCCGATCCAGGCCTGCAGTTGCGAGCCGCCCCATGAGGCATTGATCAAGCCCATCGGCACGTCCACGGTCTTCTGCAACTCACGCGCGAAGTAGTAGCACGCGGCAGAAAACTCCTTCACCGTCTCCGGCGTGGTGCGCTGCCACGTTGCAACGCCACCGAAGCCGCGTTGCGGGGTTGGGCTGGATTGCGCGGGCACCTTGAACATGCGGATGCTGGGGTGGTCGGCGTCGGCAATCTCGCTGCGTGCATCCAGCGTGCGGTGCACCTGCAGCTCCATGTTCGACTGCCCCGAACACAGCCACACATCGCCGATCAGTACATCATCGATCTGCTGCATCGCACCGTCGGCAGTGCTGGCCGTCAGGCGATACGGGCCGCCGGCCGCATGCGCGGGCAGGCGTGCCTGCCAATGCCCTTGCCGGTCCGCGCGTGCCTGCACCTGTTGCGCCTCCAGTTGCACGGTGACACGTGCGCCCGGCGCCGCATCGCCCCACACGCGGATCGGCGCATCGCGCTGTAGCACCGCATGGTCCTGGAACACGGGATGCAGCAGCGATGCATCTGCAGCGCTTGCCAACCGCGGCAGCAGCAACACCGATAACGCGGCGACCAACACGTTCAGCCGGCATGCGCTCACTTCGGATTCCCCGGTGCGTACGGAAATGTCAGTGCCTGGTAATACGCCAACGGGTGCGCTGGCGGCGCCACCCCAGCAGGCAGCGGGCGGCCGGACACGCTCTGGAAATAGGCGATGCTCGCATCGCGCCACCACTGCGCCTCACCCTGCTGGATCGCCAAGAAGTCGGCGACCTGCTGGTAGCGCTGTGCATCGATCTTGCCGGCGAGGCCTTGCCAGGTCGTGCGCATCGCAGCCACCTCACTCACGCCATGGTCGTAACGCCAGACCAGCTCGTCCCACAGCGGCCTGCCGGAGGCCATGCGGTGATCCCACGGCACATGATGGAACCACAGCAGCAAGGCCTCGGGCACGCGCTGCACATCGCCGAACACGCGTGCGACTGGCGGCGCATATTGCGCAATGGCATTGCTGCCGCTGGCGCTGCGATCGAAGCCGATCCCGTTGCGGTCGGCGCGGTGGTAATACACCGGGTCCCAATCCGGACGCTCGCTGCCGGCATCCCACGGTGCCGGGCCGTAATGGTGGCCGCGCCCCATCAGGTGATGCAGCCCGAGCGGGGTCATGTAGTCCACCACCGCCTCGCGCGAGCGCAGCATCATGCCGACCACCGGTTTGACCACGGCCGGATCGTTGGAAAACGTCATGCGCGCCCATTCCTGCGCAATGGCCTGCGGCGACAGCTGCGGGTCCCACGCCAACCGCCCGTATGCGTACCAGTTGGCCTGATCGAAGATCGAGCCGCTCCAATTGCGGTCGGCACCGATATTGGCCACGCCAGCAATGCCGGTCAGCCGCGTGCGTTTGCCATCGGCGAACAAGCTGCCATCCACGGTCTTTGCAACGGTCGAGCCCTTGCCGCGCGCATAGGTGTCGGCTTGCAAGGTCTCGGAAAATAGCGGGCCCAGATAGGCCAGATGCGTGGAAAAGCCAAGGTATTCCTTGGTGATCTGAAACTCCGGCATCAATGGTGTCTTGCGCATCGCACCGAACAACGGGTGAAACGGCTCGCGCGGCTGGAAGTCGATGGCGCCGTTTTTCACCTGCACGATCACGTTGTCGCGGAAGGCGCCATCCAGCGGCACGAATTCGCTGTACGCCTGTTTGGCGCGGTCGTCCGGCTGCTCATGCGAATAGACGAAGGCCCGCCACATCACCACCCCGCCATGCGGCGCCAGCGCATCGGCCAGCAGATTTGCGCCATCGGCATGGCTGCGTCCGTAATCCTGCGGGCCGGGCTGGCCTTCGGAATTAGCCTTGACCAGAAACCCGCCAAAATCCGGGATGCGCGCATAGATTTCATCGGCCTTGTTGCGCCACCAGCGCTGCACTTGCGGGTCCAGTGGGTCGGCAGTTTTCAGACCACCGATCTCGATCGGCGCACTGAAGCGCGCACTGAGAAACACCCGAATGCCATAGGGACGAAACACCTGCGCCAGTGCCGCGGCCTTGTCCAGGTACTGCAGCGTGAGACTCCACGCCTTGGCGTTGACATTGTTGAGCACGGTTCCATTGATGCCCAACGAGGCATTGGCGCGCGCATAGTCGGTGTAACGCGGGTCCAGATAGCCGGGCAAGGTTTGCCAGTTCCACAACGAGGCGCCGGCATAGCCACGCTCCACCACGCCATCGAGATTGTCCCAATGATTGAGCATGCGCAGCTGCAGGCGCGGCGCCTCGCGCACATCCAGCGCAGTGAGCGGTTGGCCGGTCTGCAGCAGGCGCAGGAAGCGAAACGCGCCATATAACGCGCCGACATCGCTGCCGCCCACGATGGCCGTGGTGCGACGCCCATCGACGCTGACCGTGCGGATCAGATAGCCCTCGCGGCCCAGGCCATCGGTTTTCAGCTTCAATGCCGCCAGCTGCGGGGCCGTCGCGGCGCCCAGCAGGATGCTGCCATCGGCGGTGACGGTCGCGGTGGTGGGCAGCGCGGTGCCCAGTAGCCCCTGTACACCGCGTTGCAGTTCTTCCCGCGCGGCCCGCAGCGTAGGCGAATCACCGGCCACCACCAGGGCGCTTGCGTGCTGGCGCAGCTGCGCGGCATTGCCCAGGGTGTGGTAGCGCAACCATAGCTCGTAGCCATCTTCGGCATGCACGGGGGCGACCGGTACCAACACGGCACCCAGCAGTACCAGCCACAGCAGCGCCAGCGCATGCCCGCGCGCGCGCGTGCGGCCCATCCGGCATGCGCTCATGCGGCGCGCTCCTGCAGGCTGCGGGCGCGTGGGTGCATCTCGCCGCTCTGTCTGCTTCCCGGTACCATGGCTTGCATCGCGCCATGTCGGGCTGCCGCGCGTGTACCGGCAGCAGCACGCGAGCATCCGCCCGCTGTCGCAGTCACCTGAAGAGGCCACGCTTGGAGAAGATCAGGAAGTCGGTCCGCCGCACCAGTCGCGCGACCACCATCGACGAGGTGGCGGCGCTGGCGAAGGTGTCGCCGATGACGGTCTCGCGTGTGGTCAACAACAACGGCAGTGTCCGCGATGCCACCCGCGAGCGGGTGATGCGCGCGGTCGACAAGCTCGGTTACACGCCCAATCTCGCTGCCAGTGCGCTGGCCGCTGCACAGAGCACCCGTATCGCGTTGATCTACAGCGATCCCAGCGGCGCGTATTTGCGCGAGCTGTTGCTGGGTGTGTTGCGCGTGGCCTCGCGGACCTCGATCCAGCTGGTGATCGACTGCTGGGACGACCTGGATGCCGATGCCGAGCGCCGTGCAGCACGCAAGCTTGCCAAGGGCGTGGCCGGCGTGATCCTGCCGCCGCCGCTGTGCGAGTCCAGGGCCGCAGTGCTGGAGCTGGTGCGCGCCAAGGTGCCGGTGGTGGCGATCGCCTCCAACCACTTCAGCCCCGATGTGGCCTGCGTGCGGATCGATGAATTCGCCGCCGCCAAGGAGATCACCGAGCATCTCATCGCACAGGGGCATACGCGCATCGGCTATATCGCCGGGCATCCGAATCTGTCGGCCAGCACGCGACGCTTCGAAGGGTTTCAGGCCGCGTTGTCCGATGCCGGTTTGCGCCTGGATCGACATCTGGTGCAACCGGGCGACTACACCTACAAATCCGGCCTGGTCGCCGCCGAAAAACTGCTGGCACGCAAACGCCGCCCCAGTGCCATCTTCGCCAGCAACGACGACATGGCAGCCGCGGCCATCTCGGTCGCGCACCGCCGTGGGCTGGAGGTGCCGCGCGACCTGTCGGTAGTGGGCTTCGACGACACCTCTGCCGCCACGGCGGTATGGCCCGAACTCACCACCGTGCAGCAACCCATCGCCGCCATGGCCGATGCCGCGCTGGACATCCTGTTGAAGACGATACGTGCCAAGGAGCGCACGGCGAAGATGGTCGATCATGTGGTCGCGCACCTGCTGGTCAAGCGGGATTCGGTGGCCGCACCGACACCCTTCGATCCGGCCGAGTAAGAGGAGCGACGGCGCGGCCGCAGTACGGGCGCAGTCGCCGACGGGTTGTGCATGTCCTGTGCGTCCCTGCGGTGGCCGGCGTGATGTCCCCTGCGTAGTACGCGCCACGCTGGCGTCGATCTGGATGCGTGGCTGCATCGCCTGCATTGCCGCCAGGGCAATGCAGGCGGGGTGTCCCATCCACGCCGCGTCCCACGCCGCGCGCGTGGCAACGTTCACCGGATCAGATACTGATTGATCAGGTTTTCGTAGGCTTCCTGACGGCCGCTGAGTTGCTTGGGCGCATTACCGGCGGCGTACTTGGCCAGATCCGCCAGCGTGCTGGTGCCGTTGGCAAAGTCGGCACCGGCGCCGCTGTCGAAGCTGGCGTAACGCTCGGCGCGCCAGGTCTCCAGCGGCGAAGACGTCAGCAGCGCATTGGCCACTTCCAGCCCGCGTGCGAACGCGTCCATGCCACCGATGTGCGCCAGGAACAGGTCCTGCGGGTCGGACGACTCGCGGCGCACCTTGGCGTCGAAATTCAGGCCACCCGGTGCCAGCCCGCCCTGGCGCAGCACCACCAGCATCGCGCCGACGGTGTCGTACAGGTCGGTCGGGAACTGGTCGGTATCCCAGCCATTCTGCGGGTTGCCGCGGTTGGCATCGATGCTGCCGAGCAGGCCGGCATCACTGGCAACCTGCAGATCGTGCTCGAAGCTGTGACCGGACAGGGTGGCGTGGTTGGCCTCGATATTGAGCTTGAAATCCTGGTCCAGGCCATGCTGACGCAGGAAGCCGATCACCGTGGCGCTGTCGAAGTCGTATTGGTGCTTCATCGGCTCCATGGGCTTGGGCTCGATCAGGAAGTTGCCTTTGAAGCCGATCGCGCGGCCGTAGTCGCGTGCCAGGGTGAGGAAGCGCGCCATGTTGTCCTGCTCGCGCTTCATCTGCGTGTTGTGCAGGCAGGCATAGCCTTCGCGGCCGCCCCAGAACACGTAGTTTTCACCGCCCAGTTCCACCGTGGCATCGATCGCCGCCTTGACCTGCACCGCGGCACGCGCCACCACATTGAAGTCCGGGTTGGTCGATGCACCATTCATGTAGCGCGGGTGCGAGAACAGGTTGGCGGTGCCCCAGAGCAGCTTGATGCCGGTGTCGGCCTGGCGCTGCTTGGCGATGCCCACCATGTGCTTGAGGTTGCTTTCGTACTCGCCGATGTCGTCGGCATCCGGCGACAGGTCGATATCGTGAAAGCAGTAATACGGCACGCCGAGCTTGGTGAAGAATTCGAACGCGGCATCGGCCTTGGCCTCGGCACGATCGAGCGCGCTGTTGCCGATATCCCACGGATACGCACGCGTGCCCGGGCCGAACGGATCGGCGCCGTTGCCGCAGAAGCTGTGCCAGTAGGCCACGGCAAAGCGCAGGTGCTCGGCCATGGTCTTGGCGCCGATCTTCTTGTTGGCGTCGTAAACCTTGAACGCGAGCGGGTTGTCGGAGTCGCGGCCTTCGAAGCCGATCTTGCCGATGCCGGGGAAATACTCTTTGGCGCCGATGTAGACGGTGTTGCTCATGGGGTGGAACTCCTGCAAGGAGGCGAGGGAAGGCAAGGGTGTTGCAAACGAGTGGCCAGTCGCGCAGCGCGGGGGTCGCCCATGTGCACTGCCGCTGCGCCAACAGCGCGCGCGGTCGGCACCAACGGGGACTGCGCGCGCAAGATCTGACCCACACCACGCAAAATGTTAGCGCTACCACAACTGCGACCGAAAAAAGCCGCGCGATGGAGCGAAGCTGGAGATTCCATGCCGATTCCGAGTGAAGCGGTCTGCCCGACTTTACCCAGACCGGCGCCGAAAGGCTTGCTGCGCTGCGAGATACGCAGTGTGGCGTGGCGGCTGCGTGTGGTGATGGCCGGTAGTGGGCGGGTCGGGGGGCGTACGGCCCTCACCCGCCCTTCGGGCACCCTCTCCCGCATGCGGGAGAGGGAACTGCCGGGCGAGGGAGCTGCTGGGGGGGAGAGGAAGCTGCCACGAAAGGGAATCGCCAGGAGAAGGAACCGCCGGGCGAGGGATCACCAGGAGAGGGAGCTGCCGGGGGGCGAGGGAGTTGCCACGAGAGGGAGTTGCCAGGAGAGGGAGCTGCCACGAGAGGGAATGGCCACGAGAGGGAATGGCCACGAGAGGGAGGCGCCGGGGTGAGGGATGCGCCGGGGTGAGGGAGCCGCCGGGGTGTAGGGAGCTGCTGGGAGAGGGCCGGCAGGAGAGCGCTGGGTGGGAGGCGCTCGCCACAAACAAGGGCTTGCTCCCTTCCCCCGTTTACGGGGGAAGGTGCCCGAAGGGCGGATGGGGGCAGCCACCCCTGGCCTCACGACCCAATCCCCATCCCCCCGGCAGCTACAATGGCCGGCTTATGACCGCTGTCCTGCCGCTGCCGCAACCCCTGGCCGACCCCGCGCCGCGCAACCCGCGCCAGCGGCCGATGCCCGAACAGCTGCGCCTGGGCAAGCGCCTGCAACGCCAGGTGGGCCAGGCGATTGCCGACTTCGGCATGATCGAAGCCGGCGACAGGGTCATGGTGTGCCTGTCCGGCGGCAAGGACAGCTACACCCTGCTGGACATGCTGCTGCACCTGCAGCGCAAGGCGCCGGTGCCGTTCACGCTGGTGGCAGTCAACCTGGACCAGAAGCAGCCGGATTTCCCCGCCCACGTGCTGCCCACCTATCTGCGCGCGCTGGGGGTGCCGTTCGACATCGTCGAGCAGGACACCTACTCGGTGGTCAGCCGGGTGATTCCGGCCGGCAAGACCATGTGTTCGCTGTGCTCGCGGCTGCGCCGTGGCGCGCTGTATGCCTACGCGCAGGCACATGGCGTGACCAAGATTGCGCTCGGCCATCACCGCGACGACATCGTGGCCACGTTTTTCATGAACCTGTTCCACCACGCACGCCTGGCGGCGATGGCGCCCAAGTTACGCAGCGACGACGGCGCGCATGTGGTGATCCGCCCGTTGGCCTATGTGCGCGAGGCCGACATCGCCGACTACGCGCAGGCGCGGCAGTTTCCGATCATTCCCTGCAACCTGTGCGGCAGCCAGGAAAACCTGCAGCGCCAGCAGGTCGGCCGCATGTTGCAGCAATGGGATCGCGAGCAACCCGGGCGGGTCGATCAGATCGCGCGCGCGCTGGGCGATGTGCGCCCCGAGCAACTGGCCGACCATCGCCTGTTCGATTTCCTGCGCCTGGGCCGCGCGCCCGGGGCCGCCGCGGCCGTGCCCGACGCCAGCGGCGCTTGGCTGGCCGCCGGCGACGGCCCACATAACAGCGACTGACGCGCCCGCCCGGTCGCCGTCGGTCTTCCACCTCCACGTTTGTCTTCTTCGGTCTTACGCATGTTCTTTCGCAATCTCACTTTGTTCCGTTTCCCGACCACGCTGGATTTTTCCGAAATCGAAACGCTGCTGCCGCCAGTGCAGCTCAAGCCGGTCGGCCCGCTGGAAATGAACTCGCGCGGTTTCATTTCGCCGTTCGGCCGCGATGAGCAGGAAGTGCTTTCGCACCGCCTGGAAGACTTCCTGTGGCTCACCGTCGGTGGCGAGGACAAGATCCTGCCCGGCGCGGTGGTCAACGATCTGCTCGAGCGCAAGGTCGCCGAGATCGAGGAAAAGGAAGGCCGTCGCCCCGGCGGCAAGGCCCGCAAGCGCCTCAAGGACGACCTGATCCATGAGCTGCTGCCGCGCGCCTTCGTCAAGAGCTCGCGCACCGACGCCATCCTAGATCTGCAGCACGGTTACATCGCAGTCAACACCTCCAGCCGCAAGAGCGGCGAGAACGTGATGAGCGAGATCCGCGGCGCGCTCGGCAGCTTCCCGGCGCTGCCGCTCAATGCCGAAGTCGCCCCGCGCGCCATCCTTACCGGCTGGATCGCCGGCGAGCCTTTGCCCGAAGGCCTGAGCCTGGGCGAAGAATGCGAAATGAAGGATCCGATCGAAGGCGGCGCGGTGGTCAAGTGCCAGCACCAGGAACTGCGCGGCGACGAGATCGACAAGCACCTGGAAGCCGGCAAGCAGGTCACCAAGCTGGCGCTGGTGCTGGATGACAACCTCTCCTTCGTGCTCGGCGACGACCTGGTGATCCGCAAGCTCAAGTTCCTCGACGGCGCGCTGGATCAGCTCGAACACAGCGAAGACGATGGCGCGCGCGCCGAACTCGACGCACGCTTTGCGCTGATGAGCGCCGAAATCCGCCGACTGTTCCTGTTGCTGGAAACCGCGCTGAAGCTCAGCAAGGCGGAGTAACCAGGTTTCGAACTTGTGGCGGCGTTGGCAGGCGCGAGTCGATGCGTGCGTCAAAAGCGCGGTGAGTCGAGTGCGTGGTGCCCTCACCGCTCGCGGGACACGCCGTCAACCCGTCCATGGGGGCTCGGTGGCGGCATCCATGCCGCAAACGGTCCCGCAATCGGCGAGAACACCACGCCAGACAGTTGGCTGGTGGTTTTGTTGAAAAGCAAAGACACCGCGTCGCAGCTTGCTGGCCGCTGGTTCATATCCATGCGCACCGACCATCTCCACTGGTCCTTGCCCGCCCACCGTCGCGGGACCTTGAGCGGCATGGATGCCGCGCCAGAGCTTACAAGGACGTACTTGCAGCGTGTCCCGCGATGGTGGGCGGACAAGGGCCTGCAGCAAAGGCGCAGACCATCCGCTCTGCGCCTGATCTGTCCCTACTGAGCAATCAGGTTGAGACGGCTGCATCGTGCGTATCGCGATCGCTTGGCGATCTTCAAGTCCGGTCGAGGGCGCGGTGCCGTCACCGCTCGCGGGACACGCCGTAGAGCCGTCCATGGGGGCTCGATGGCGGCATCCATGCCGCCAACGCTCCCGCAAGCGGCGAGGACATCGCACCGGAGCGTTGCTCGGCTGCTTTCTCTTCTTGAAGACTATGTCCTGCAGTGGTGGAGGGCAGGGCCATGCAGCCAGGCGGCAGATCCACCCCGTTCGGCTGCGCCCATCTGTCGTTGGGCGTGGCCGTTTGGTGAGTCGCTCTAAGTCGCGCCAACATCGAATGCATCACATGCGCCGTCTCACCACCTGATACATCGCAGCGCTATCCTGTGCCCATGTTCAAACCCGTCCGCCGCCTGATTGCGCCGCCGTCGCAGGTTGTCGAACGCGACTGCGTGCGCGTGCAACTGGACGGCCGCGACATCGACGTGCTGCGCGTCCGCGATCCGCGCGCGCGCCGCATCAAACTCAGCGTCGACGAGCGCGGCGCGCGGTTGACCTTGCCGCTGCGTGCAAGCCTGGTGTACGGCGAGCGCTTCCTGCATGCCCACCTGGATTGGCTGAGTATGCAGCTGTCGCGCTACCAGCAGGTCGATGCCTTTCCCGCGCTGGAG
Source organism: Xanthomonas cannabis pv. cannabis (assembly GCF_000802365.1). Taxonomy (GTDB): domain Bacteria; phylum Pseudomonadota; class Gammaproteobacteria; order Xanthomonadales; family Xanthomonadaceae; genus Xanthomonas; species Xanthomonas cannabis. Next base: position 37,312 of record NZ_JSZE01000006.1, on the reverse strand, counting down.
CGCGGGGTGCCGGGGCTGCTGCCCTTGCGCGGGGCGCTGCTGCCGTTGAGCTGGCACGACGGCCGCTACGCACGCATCGACATCACCGATGCAGGTGCGCAGTTCTATGTGCCCACCCGCCTGGGCGATGCCGGTCTACGCCGCACACTGAAGGAATTCTACGAAGCGCAGGCCCGCGCCGATGTCGGCCGCTGGTTGCCCACCTATCTACCCGGCCTGCCGCGCGCACCGGCACGGCTGCGTTTGAAGGTGATGTCCTCGCAGTGGGGCTCGCTCGCTCCGGATGGCTCGATGGCACTGGACCTGGCACTGGTGCTCGGCCGCCCGTCTGCGTTCGAATACGTGCTGGTGCACGAGCTCTGCCATCTGCTGCAGGCCAATCATTCGCCGGCCTTCTGGGCCGAAGTGGAACGGCGCTTCCCCACCTGGCGCGACGAACGCAGCTACTTTCACGAACATGGCCGCCAGCTCAAGGCGCAGCTGCGGCGGTTGTTGCAGGTCGCCTGATGCGAGGCCGCAGCGATGCCCGTCTGCCAGGTGCGCAGCGCTCGCGCCGATCCGGTCGCGCTAAGTCCAATCAACAGCGATGCAACGCCACTGCGCGGTCTGCCTTTGCGCGCGGCAAGCCCGCTAGCGCCATTCGTACGCTGCAGCCCGGGCGAGGTGCCTTCGGGCCAGCGGCGATAGCCAGGCAAACTGCTGCGCCAGGGCGCGTTCGGCCATGGCAACGCCTGCGTCCAAGGAGCGGGCCGTCGTCCAATGACCTGCGTCGCACGCTGTCGACCAGACCTGTTCGAACAACGCACGATCGTTCGCCCCAAGCGTTGGATCGGCACGAACCGCACCGCAAAACGTCCAGGGCGCATGCCACCGGTCGAAGCACTCAATTGCAATCCCCACGCGCCGCATGACGCATCACGCTCCTTGCAGCTGCCTGCCTCACCTCTGCGGTTGCGGCAGAGTCGCAAGAAATCCATTGATCACCGCCGCCACCGGTGCCGGGGTTTCCATATGTAGATGGTGCGTGCCCGGCAGCAGCGTCAGACGCGCGTCGGGCACCATCGCCACGCGGTGATCGCGCAGCGCATCGGAAAAATACGGCTGCGCCGGCGTGGCGAAGATCGCCTGGGTGGGGCACACGATGGAGGCCAGCACCGCGTCGATCTGCGCCTCGGTCATGCGGATGGCGGTGGGCAGGGTCAGGCGCGGGTCGGTGCACCAGCTGTAGCCGCCTTCCACCGCGCGCAGGCCGCGTTCCACCAGCAGCCGTGCAGCCGGGTCGGTGAGTTGATTGGCCATCATGCGTGCGCGCACCGGCGCCTCCATCGAGGCGAACACCCGCAGCGGCCGCTGCGCCAGGGTGCGCGTCGAACGCACCGAGTCGCGCAATCGTTCGGCCGTGCTCTCCACCGGCTCGGCCAGGGCGCCCAGCGCCTCGATGACCACCAGCGCCTCGATACGCTCCGGCGCGGCAGCGGCCATCAGGCTGGCGACGCCGCCACCGAGCGAATGGCCCAACAACGTGAAGCAGTCCCAGCCCAGCGCATCGGCCACCTGCAACAGGTTGTGGATCGCGCTGCTGAGCGTGTATTCGGCGCCCACCGGCAGCCACGTACTGTGGCCATGGCCGGGCAGATCCAGCACCACCAGATCCAGCGCCTGCGCGTGCAGATGCGCGCTCAGCGGTACGAAGCTGGCCGCGTTATCGAGCCAGCCATGCAGGGCCAGCACCCGGCGCGGCCCGCGCTCGGTGCTGCGCAACCCGGTGATACGACCGATGGCCAGCTCGCACGCAAACGGCTCCAACCTCACGCGCGACGCGCCAGTGCAGCCAGTGCCTGCGTGTGCGCATCGCTGGCATTGAGGCAGGGGATATAGCTGAGCGTGGCGCCGCGTTCGGCCAGCGTTTCGGCAAAGCCCAATGCCACTTCCTCCAGCGTTTCCAGGCAGTCGGTGGCAAAGCCCGGGCACACCAGATCGAAGCTGCGCACGCCGCTCTCGGCCAATGCCCACAAGGTCGGTTCGGCATACGGCTGCAACCAGCGTTCGGCGCCGAAGCGCGACTGGTAGCCCATCTGCCATTCGTCCGCTCCCAGGCCCAGCGCCGCCACGATCGCCTGCGCACTGCGCTCGCATTGCTGCGGGTACGGGTCGCCGGCATTGGCCACCCGTTGCGGCAGGCCGTGGAAGGAGAACATCAGCTTCTCGCTGCGCCCGTGGACCTGCCAGTGCGCGCGGATGGAGTCGGCGATCGCCGCCACCCAGCCGGCGTCCTCGCAATAGTCCTGGATCACCTCGACCGCGATCTGCGGCGCGCTCGGGCGCCACGCATCCACCACGTCCTGGATCGAGGCGGTGGTGGTGGTGGAGTACTGCGGATACAGCGGCAACACCACGATGCGCCGGATGCCGCGCGCGCGCAGGGCATCGAGCGTCTTGCGCAATGCCGGCTCGCCGTAGCGCATCGCCCACTCGACGTGCCAGTCGGGCAGCGCCTGTTTCAGGCCATCGGCCAGGCGGCGGGTATACACCGCCAGCGGCGAGCCATCGGGTAACCACACCTTGGCGTATTTTTCGGCCGACTTGGGCCCGCGGATCGGCAGGATCACCCCGTACAGCAGCGGTTTCCAGAACAGCGGCGGAATGGCGACCACGCGGCGGTCGCTGAGGAACTCGGCCAGGTAGCGGCGCACGGCCGGGGCGGTCGGCGATTCGGGGGTGCCGAGGTTGACGACCAGCAGGGCGGTATCGGGAGTGGTGTTCATGCGGGCCATTCTGGCAGAGCCGGGCAGCACTGCCGAGAACACTGCACCAATGACGGCGATCGGCCGCGTCTTGCAGCCGGTTGCGCTCACCACCGATTCATTGCGCCACCACTAACGTCGCGGCATTGCTATCTTTGACGCATCGTCCCCTGGAGCTTGTCATGCCTCGTTTGTCGCGCCTGGCCCTGTTGTTGTCGCTGACCTTCGCCGCCGGCCATGCCGTGGCCGGCCCGGAAGAAGACCAGCGCGCACGTAATGCGGTGCGGGTGCTCAACGAGATCATGAAGATTCCCGAGCAGTCCATTCCGGACAAACTGCTCGACGAGGCGCGCGCCATCGTGGTCATCCCCGACACGCTCAAGGCCGGTCTGGTGATCGGCGGCCGTCGCGGCCACGGCCTGATGTCGATGAAGAACGCCGACGGCAGCTGGTCGCAGCCGGTGTTCGTCAAGCTCACCGGCGGCAGCATCGGCTTCCAGGCCGGCGTGCAGTCGTCCGACGTGGTGCTGGTGTTCCGCAACGACCGCAGCCTGGACAACATCGTCAACGGCAAGTTCACCCTCGGCGCGGATGCCGGCGTGGCTGCAGGTCCGGTCGGTCGGAACGCCGCGGCCGCCACCGACGGCCAGCTCAAGGCCGAGATCTGGTCGTGGTCGCGCGCACGCGGGCTGTTTGCCGGCGTGGCGCTGGACGGCGCGGTGCTGCAGATCGACGATGCCGCCGACCTCAACGCCTATGGCGGGGGTGCCACCCCGCGGATGATCTTCGAAGGCCGCACCAACGAGCGCCCGTCCACCGACGTGATCGCCTTCCGCGACCGTCTGGAGGAAGTCACCTACACCGCACGCGCCAACCGCACCAGCGATGGCGACGACGACACCGCACCGGTGCCGCCGCGTGCGCCGGGCGCGGCCCCGGCGGCGCAATCCGCACCGCCGCCTGCCAACGAAGCCAGCACGGTACCGATGCAGCCCAGCACCACCCCGCCGCCGCCGCAGGGGTTCCAGCCGGTGTCCGATGGTGAAATCCGCACCGAATCACTAGACGGCAACCGCTGAGGCGCTGTCATCCCCCTGCACGGTGCGCTGGGGTATCCTGCGCCTTCCTTCTTTTCAGCAAGCGAGCAGATCATGGGCGGTTTCAGCATTTGGCACTGGCTGATCGTGCTGGTGATCGTGTTGCTGGTGTTCGGTACCAAGCGGCTCACCAGCGGTGCCAAGGACCTCGGCAGCGCGGTCAAGGAATTCAAGAAAGGCATGCACGACGACGACAAGCCGGCCGGCAAGCTCGGTGACGACTCCCGCACTGCCGAGCAGGCGCGTGAGGCGCAGGCCGAACGCGACCGCGACGCGCGCTGATCCGGAGCAGCGTCGGTGTTTGACATAGGTGTTGGCGAACTGACGCTGATTGCGATCGTCGCCCTGGTGGTGCTCGGTCCCGAGCGCCTGCCCAAGGCGGCCCGATTTGCCGGACTGTGGGTGCGCCGCGCGCGCGCGCAGTGGGATTCGGTCAAGCAGGAACTCGAACGCGAGCTTGAAGCCGAGGAGCTCAAGCGCAGCCTGCAGGACGTGCAGGCCTCGCTGCGCGAAGCCGAAGACCAGCTGCGTCACAAGCAGCAGCAGGTGGAGCAGGGTGCACGCGCACTGCACGACGACGTGGGCCGCGATATCGATATCCGCAGCAGCGCAACGCCGGTGGCCACGCCACTGGAGCTGGCGCATGCGGATCTGTCGACCGGCGCCGATGCCGAGCCGGTTGCCGGGCCTGCCTCAGGTGCTGCCATCGCCGCACCGGCGGCGGCAGCGCCGGTGATTGCACAGGCACAGCCCATTGCGCCGGCGCCCCACCAGGCAGTCGTGCCGGCGCCGCATGACCCCGTGGTCCCGGCACCGCATGCAGCGCATCTCACCAGCGCGCCTGCGCAGGGCCTGGCCGCTGCACCGCCTGTCGAGCCGGGCACGCTGCACGTGTCCACCGCACCAACCCCGGCCGACCTGGCCAGGATTCAGGAGAAGCAACCGTGAGCCTGTTCGACGACGCACAGGCCGAAAGCAGTCTGATCGAGCACCTGGTCGAATTGCGCGCCCGCCTGGTGCGTGCCCTGATCGGCCTGGGTGCGGTGCTGCTGGTGCTGTTGCCGTTCTCGCGGGCGATCTATTCCTGGCTGGCCGCGCCGCTGATCTCGCAGCTGCCGCTGGGGCAGACCATGATCGCGATGAACCCGGCCGGCGCGTTCTTCGCCCCGCTCAAGCTGACCTTCTTCGTGGCGGTGTTTTTCAGCGTGCCCTGGCTGCTGTACCAAGCCTGGGCGTTTGTCGCGCCGGGGCTCTACCAGCGCGAAAAGAAGCTGGCATTCCCGCTGCTGGCCTCGGCGGTGGCGTTGTTCTACATCGGCTGCGCGTTCGCGTATTTCCTGGTGTTGCCGGCGGTGTTCCACTTCCTGACCACGTTCAAGCCGGACGTGATCGCCATTACCCCTGACGCCAATTCGTACCTGGACTTCGTGCTGGCGATCTTCTTCGCCTTCGGTGCGAGTTTCGAATTGCCGGTGGCGCTGGTGATCCTGGTGCTGCTGGGCTGGGTCAGTCCCAAGCAACTCAGCGAGGGCCGCGGCTACGCCATCGTCGGCATCTTCATCCTGGCCGCCGTGCTTACCCCACCGGACGTGGTGTCGCAGCTGATGCTGGCCATCCCGATGTGCCTGCTGTATGAGCTGGGCATCATTGCCTCGCGTGCGGTAGGGCCGAAGAGCGCCTAATTCGCGCTCGGTCTGCGAGCTGATCTGGGAATGCAAAGAACCACATCAGAGCAGTTGTTTGAAACATTCTGCGCGCATCATCGGCTGACTGCCAGCGGATTGCCGAGACATCCAGCCGTACCCCCGACTATCACGTGTGGCTTGGCAGCACGTTGGTGGCGGTGGAGATCAAGCAGATCGAGAGTGATCGCGGAATCGATCCAGATGGCGTGTGGTCCAGGACGATCGGTTGGCATGTGCGCCAGAAGATTGTCGAAGCGCGGGGGCAGCTACGCGCGGCTGCCGGTGCCGGCATGCCGACGGTGTTGCTGATTTACAACACCGTCGATCCGTTTCAGCTATTCGGCACCGAACGACACGACTTCATCAGCGCGATGTATGGCGAGCTGACAGTACGCATCGATACGTGCGGTAACGCTGCGAGTGACTTCTTCCACGGCCGTAATGCCACCTTGAGAGAGAATGCCAATACGTCCTTCAGCGGCGTGGGACACCTTCGCGAAACCCGCTCCGGTGCAGAGGTGATCATTTACGAGAACGTGTTTGCAGCGCATCCATTGCCGTTCGGCGACATACCCGACTGCATCACGGCCGTTCGCGTGGAACTCAATCGGACAGACTGACACCACGCGGACAGGTCGAATTGCGTAGGAGCGCACCCGGGCACGACGGGCGTTCCTGGGAAAGCTTCGTCGCGCCCAGGTGCGCTCCTACGGCTCGCAAGATCAGGCCGCAAACACATCCGGCCGTGAGGGTTTGATCGGCTGGGCGGCGGCGCCTTCGTGGGTGAACATCTGCTTCCACGCCGCGTAGACCGAGCCGGCAAACACCGGCATCAGCACCGCCATCAGCAGCAGCTGGGCCAGCCACATCGCCACGGTCTGGCCGGCGACCAGGCCGACGATCAGGGCCACGATCATCACCGCGAAATAGATCGCGAAGATGGCGATGAAAGCCAGCACGAAGAACACCAGCATCGCCGGCAGGTTGTGCAGGCTGGCACGCAGGCTTTCGCGCAGTGCGTGGCCGCCGGTGCTGCGGTCGAACATCACCTGCGGCGGCATCACGAACAGCGCCAGCGTCATCGCCGCGAAGGTCGCGATGGTCAGCAGCAGCCACAGCAGGATGCGCCCGGCCGGCAGGCTGGCGGCCAGTTGCTCGATCTGCACCGGGTCGGGTTGGGCGCCGGACTGGCTGATCTGGTTGATCTTCACCATCACTTCGGACAACTGCTGCAGCCCGCTGGCGCCGATCATCGCCAGCAACAGCACACCCAGCAGCAGGCCGGCGATCAGCTGTGGCAGCAGCGACACCAGCAGATGGGGGGCGCGGCCGTCCTGCAGGCCATGCAGCAGATGCGACGGTTTGGCGACGCGGCCTTCGTCCACCTCGCGGATCGCCCACAGCAGGCCGCCCATGAACAGCGGGCCGGCCAGCACCAGCAGGAACTGCAGGGCCGGGCCGAGCAGCGGCACCAGCACCGACAGCGACACCACCAGCGAGGCGGCCACACTCCAGATCACCCCCAGCGAGCCAAGCGCCAGCGGCGCCCGCTTCAACAGCGAGAAACCGGTCAACAGCCATTCTGCGCCGGCAGATGCCGGCACCTTGCGAATTTCGCTCATTCCCATTCCGGATCGATACGCGCGCCGGACCATCCGGCGTGACGCGATTATCGCTGCTTTTACGTGTGCGCGGCGGGACGAGCGTTCACTGTTTGCAGGCCGCGGGCGTGGTGCACGAACCGGCGCAGCAGCTTGCGGGCCACCGGCGCGGCGGTGACCTCACGGGCCACGGTGCGGGCGCAATGGCCGTGGCGGGCAATGCAGTCCGCGCGGGCCTGGACGTAGCCACGCATGTGGTGGGTGGCGAACTCCGGGTGGAACTGCACGCCCCAGGTGGCCCGGCCCCAGCGGAACGCATGGCAGCGGTCCTGGCGCGAGTGCGCCAGCACGATGGCACCGTCCGGGGCGCGCACCACCGTCTGCAGGTGGGTGGCATGGGCCGGGAACTGCGCCGGCAGGCCTGCAAACAAGGGGTCCTGCCCGGCTGGCGGATGCAGTTCCAGGGCGATCGTGCCGGACTCGCGCCCGGCCGGGTTGTAGTCGACCTCGCCACCCAGCGCATGCGCCAGCAGTTGATGCCCGTAGCAGATGCCCAGCAACGGCATGCCCTGGTGCGCGGCGGTGCGCAGCCAGCCGGCGCTGCGTTCGCTCCAGTCGGCGCGATCGGTGACGAAGGCGGCCGAGCCGCTGACGATGACGCCGGCAAAGTCAGCCGGATCAGGCAGCGGATCGCCATTGGCGACGTCGATGGCCACCGTTTCATGCTCGGTCAGCCCCGCCGCCACGCGGATCCAGTGTGGAAAACGGCCGTAGCGCTTCATCTCCGGCACGGGCTGCCCGGTTTCGATGATCAGGAACGGCAAAACAGACATGCGCGAAGATCCGGACACGACAGATGTGCCCGATTGTAGGCGGCAGGGGCGGCTTTGTTTCAAGCGTCTCCCCCGGATGGGCCCTGCGCGTCATTGCCGAATGACATGTCTTGATTCCCTCCAGGCGGGGTCGACGGGATCACCCACGGCGGTGACATGCCCTCGATATCGGCAGATAGCGGCGCGACTGGATTGTCGGCGCGTTTCGCCGCGTCGCGGCCTGAGGATGCCGTGGCCTGCTTGAACAGGAGGGGCATGGCTGGATTGACCGAATTTCGACGCGAAGCCGCGCCCTCCACGCTGCGCCTTTGCTGCAGGGCCCTTGCCCGCCCACCATCGCGGGACACGCTGCAAGTACGTCCATGTAGCTCGGTGGCGGCATCCAAGCCGCCAAGGGTTCCGCGACGGTGAGTGGGCAAGGACCGGTGGAGATGCTCGGTGTGTCAGTGCAGGCGACATGCGACAGGCGACGTTCGCTGGCTATATCACTGGGCGCGGCCAGCTTGCAGCACCCAAACGCGAAGCCGCACCGTCTTCGCACCATGCCCAGCTTTTATAAAACCGCTGTCCAACTGTCTGGTGCGGGGTCCTCGCCGCTCCCTCGGCCGAAGTGGCTTGGCTACTCCCGGGGCGGCAATACCGACAGCACTTCTTCCACCGTGGTCAGCCCGGCGGCGACCTTTTCCAGCCCGGTGCGTCGCAGCGTACGCAGGCCTTCGCCGCGGGCGGCGTGGCTGAAGCTGGCCAATTCGGTGTCCGGGCGGATCAGGGTGCGCAGGCGGGGAGTGACCGGCAACAGTTCGTACAGGCCCACCCGGCCCAGGTAGCCGGTGCGGCGGCATTCCAGGCAGCCGACCGGTGCGTGCACGTTGAGTGGTTCCGGCAGCGCTTCGCCCGGCTCGCGGATCGCCGACCAGTCGGCGTCGCTGAGCGTGTGCGGGCGCTTGCAGTGCACGCACAGGGTGCGCACCAGCCGCTGCGCGAGCACGCCGTTGAGCGTGGAGGCCACCAGGTAGTGCGGTACGCCCAGGTCCAGCAGGCGCGTGATCGCCGAGGCGGCATCGTTGGTGTGCAGCGTGGACAGCACCAGATGCCCGGTGAGCGAGGCCTGCACCGCCATCTGCGCGGTTTCCAGGTCGCGGATTTCGCCGATCATGATGATGTCCGGGTCCTGGCGCAGCAGCGTGCGCACGCCGCTGGCGAAATCCAGGTCGATGTTCTGCTGCACCTGCATCTGGTTGAATTCCGGCGCGATCATTTCGATCGGGTCTTCCACGCTGCACACGTTCACGTCCGGCGTGGCCAGGCGCTTGAGCGTGGAATACAGCGTGGTGGTCTTGCCCGAACCGGTGGGGCCGGTGACCAGCACGATGCCGTGCGGCCGTTCCACCAGCGCGCTCCAGCCGGCGGCCTCTTCGGGGCTGAAGCCTAGCTGCTCAATGCTCTTGAATGCCGAGTCCGGGTCGAAGATACGCATCACGCATTTTTCGCCGAACGCGGTGGGCATCGTCGACAACCGCATTTCCACCTCGCGCCCGCCCGGCGAGCGGGTCTTGATGCGGCCGTCCTGCGGGCGGCGGCGTTCGGCCAGGTCCATGCGGCCGAGCACCTTGATGCGGCTGACCACCGCAGTCATCACCGAGGGCGGCACTTCCAGCACCTTGTGCAGCACCCCGTCGATGCGGAAGCGCATGCGCCCGGCCTCGCGGCGTGGCTCCAGGTGGATGTCGCTGGCCCGCTGCTCGTAGGCGTATTGCAGCAGCCAGTCGACGATATGCACGATGTGGTGATCGTCGGCATTGACGTCGCCGGCACGGCCCAGTTCCACCAGCTGCTCGAAGCTGGGCAGGCCCGCATTGGACTCGGTGCTGCGCGCATCGCCGCGCGCGCCGCGCACCGACTGGGTCACGCCGAAGAACTCCATCGTGTAGCGATGCAGGTCCAGCGGGTTGATCAGCGCCAGCTCGATACGGCGCCGGCTCAAGTGCTGCACGTCGGCCAGCCATTCCAGCGCCAGCGGCTCGCTGGTGGCGATCAGCACCCGTTCGGCATCCAGCGCCAGCGGCAGGATGCGGTGGCGGCGCGCATACGCGTGCGAGACCACGCCGGTGACGGCGGCCACATCGATGCGGGTGGGGTCGATACGCAGGTAACGCAGGCCGGTGCGGGTGGCCAGCCATTCGGTCAGCCGTTCCAGCCCGAGTTCACCGGCCGGTGGCTGCGCGGCATGCAACTTCAGATTAGCCAGCAGCACCAGCGGATGCACGTCGCTGGCGTTGCGCGCGCCGGCCGCGGAGAACTGCACGCGCTCGTGTTCGTGCGGCACCACCATGCCATCGGCCAGCAACGCGGCGGCCACCGAGTCGAACATCAGCCGGCCGCGCGGCAGCAGTGCCACTGCGTTATCCGGATCGGCGGTACGCCGCTGTTCCATGCTGGTTTTCCCCTGCCGCGATCGCCCGCGGCGAAGCGCTGCGGGTGGGCCGGTATACTAGCGCACCCCTTTCGCACGGCCCTTGCTGCATGTCCGATTCCCCCCGCGTTCCAATCACGTTCCAGGGCCTGATCCAGACCCTCAACCAGTACTGGGCCGACCAGGGCTGCGTGCTGATCCAGCCGCTGGACCTGGAAGTGGGCGCGGGCACGTTCCACCCGGCCACGTTCCTGCGCGCGCTGGGACCGGAGCCGTGGAATGCGGCGTATGTGCAGCCTTCGCGCCGTCCCACCGATGGCCGCTACGGCGAGAATCCCAACCGCCTGCAGCGCTATTACCAGTACCAGGTGGCGATGAAGCCCAACCCGGACAACATCCAGGACCTGTACCTGGGCTCGCTCAAGGCGCTGGGCATCGACCCGCTGGTGCACGACCTGCGCTTTGTCGAAGACAACTGGGAATCGCCTACGCTCGGTGCCTGGGGCCTGGGCTGGGAAGTCTGGCTCAACGGCATGGAGGTGACCCAGTTCACCTACTTTCAGCAGGCTGGCGGGCTGGAGTGCAAGCCGGTGCTGGGCGAGATCACCTACGGGCTGGAACGGTTGTGCATGTATCTGCAGAGCTGCGACAACGTCTACGACCTGGTGTGGACCTACGGCCCGGACGGCGCGGCGGTGACGTATGGCGATGTGTATCACCAGAACGAGGTGGAGCAGAGCACCTACAACTTCGAGCACGCCAATGTGGCCGAGCTGTTTCACCGTTTCGATGCCTGCGAAGCCGAGGCCAGGCACCTGGTCGAGGTCGGCCTGCCGTTGCCGGCGTATGAGCAGGTGACCAAGGCCAGCCACGCGTTCAACCTGCTGGATGCACGCCGCGCGATCAGCGTCACCGAGCGCCAGCGCTACATCCTGCGCGTGCGCGCGCTGGCGCAAGGCGTGGCGCAGGCGTATTACGCGCAGCGCGAGAAGCTGGGGTTCCCCGGGGTGAAGAAGTAACGAGAGCCCCTCTCCCACCGGGAGAGGGGTTGGGGTGAGGGTACGGGGCGCAGCCCTCATGCACTCAAACTCCCAAGGCTTCGCCCGTACCCTCATCCGCCCCTGCGGGGCACCTTCTCCCCCATGAAGGGGGACAATGTCCCGACGGGAGAAGGGACTAAAGCCCCTCTCCTGCGGGAGAGGGGTTGGGGTGAGGGTACGGGGCGTAGCCCTCATGTACCCAAACTCCACAGAGCTTCGCCCGTCCCCTCATCCGCCCCTTCGGGGCACCTTCTCCCGACGGGAGAAAGGAACACGTAAAGGTCCACCTGACATGAGCGAACAACTTCCCCTGCTGATCGAACTGGGCACCGAAGAGCTGCCGGTCAAGGCGCTGCCGGGCCTGGCGCAGGCTTTCTTCGACGGTGTGCTGGCCGGGCTGGAAAAGCGCGGCTTTGCGGTCACCCGTGGCGATGCCAAGCCGCTGTCCACCCCGCGCCGGCTGGCGGTGCTGCTGCCGGGGGTTGCCACTGAGCAGCCGGAGCAGCGCTCCGAAGTGCTTGGGCCGTATCTCACTATCGCGCTGGATGCCGAAGGCCAACCGACCAAGGCGCTGGCTGGATTTGCGGCAAAAGCCGGCATCGACTGGACCGCGCTGGAACGCACCAGCGATGCCAAGGGCGAGCGTTTCGTGCATCGCGCAGTGACGCCGGGGGCGCGCACTGCCGACCTGTTGCCCGACATCCTGCGCGAAGCCATCGCTGCCATGCCGATCCCCAAGCCGATGCGCTGGGGCGCGCACGACTACGCCTTCGCGCGGCCGGTGCAGTGGCTGGTGCTGTTGTTCGGTAACGAGGTAATTCCGGCCGAATTGCTGGGTGTGCGCGGCGATCGCGTGACGCGCGGGCACCGCTTCATGCATGAAGGCGCGGTGTCGTTGGCCGCGCCGGGCGACTACATCGACGCGCTACGTGCGGCGCATGTGCTGGTGGACGCCGACGCGCGCCGCTCCCGCATCGTTGAAGAGGTGGAAGCGGCCGCCAGGAAGGCCGGTGGCAGTGCGCGCATCAGCGACGACAACCTGGAGCAGGTGGTCAACCTGGTCGAATGGCCGTCGGCGGTGCTGTGCAGTTTCGAGCGCGATTTCCTGGCGGTGCCGCAGGAAGCGCTGATCGAGACCATGGAGATCAACCAGAAGTTCTTCCCCGTGCTGGATGACGGTGGCAAGTTGACCGAGCAGTTCATCGGCATCGCCAATATCGAATCCAGGGACGTTGCCGAAGTGGCCAAGGGCTACGAGCGCGTGATCCGCCCGCGCTTTGCCGACGCCAAGTTCTTCTTCGACGAAGACCTCAAGCAGGGCCTCGAAGCGATGGGCGCAGGCCTGGCCACTGTCACGTATCAGGCCAAGCTCGGCAGCGTGGCCGACAAGGTCGCGCGTGTGGCGGCGCTGGCCGAGGCGATCGCGCCGCAAGTGGGCGCCGATCCGGTGCAGGCGCAGCGTGCCGCGCAACTGGCCAAGAACGACCTGCAGTCGCGCATGGTCAACGAATTTCCGGAATTGCAGGGCATCGCCGGCCGCCATTACGCCAAGGCCGCTGGTGAGCCCAGCGAGATTTCGCTGGCTATCGACGAGGCCTACCAGCCGCGTTTTGCCGGCGACGACATCGCACTGTCGCCGTTGGGCAAAGTGCTGGCAATCGCCGAGCGTCTGGATACCTTGGCTGGTGGCTTTGCGGCGGGTCTGAAGCCGACCGGCAACAAGGACCCGTTTGCGCTGCGGCGTAATGCGTTGGGGTTGGCGCGGACGGTGATTGAGAGTGGGTTTGAGTTGGATCTGAAGGCGACTTTGGTGACTGCTTCCAAATTGTTGCCATGGGATCGCCTGATCAAGAAAGCGACGCTGTCGAACGAAGCAACGATTGCTGACATCGACTCGACGCAGCACGCGCAGCTTGCGGGGGAAATCTTCGACTTCATCCTCGACCGCCTACGCGGCTACTACGCGGACAAAGGCGTGCCCGCAACGCATTTCAATGCAGTCGCTGGCTTGTTCTCGGTCGCGTCCGAGGGCGCTCCTACACCGGCCAGCGTAGGAGCGCACCTGGGCGCGACCCACGGCTCCCTCTACGACTTCGACCGCCGCATCGATGCCATCGGCATCTTCGCCACCTTGCCCGAAGCCGAAGCCCTGGCCGCCGCCAACAAGCGCATTCGCAACATCCTGCGCAAGGTCGAGGGCGAGATTCCCGGCGACATCGACACCAGCCTGCTACGTGAACCGGCCGAAGAAGCGCTGGCCGAAGCCGTGGAAGCGGCGATAGGCGACACCGGCGACGCGCTGCATCGCCACGACTACGTCGCGGTGCTCGCCCGCCTGGCCCGCCTGCGCCCGCAGGTGGACGCCTTCTTCGACGGCGTGATGGTCAATGCCGAAGACCCGCAACTGCGCGCCAACCGCCTGGCCCTGCTCAAGAAGCTCGGCGACCGTCTCGGCAGCGTTGCCGCAATCGAGCACTTGTCCAGCTGACGGGGAATGCGCGTGACGGTGCCGCTGCCGTCACGCGCCGGCTGGGGACGACAGCGCCTGACCGATCATCAGTGGTGCGCTGCAGCGTTGCTGCCGTAGTGCGACCCCGTGGCACAGACGCTTTACCCGCGGAGAAGGGACAACGCCACACTACTGCGCCATGTGCGGGCTGACGGTACGCGGGTGCTATCTCCGCCGATTCCCGGGAAGCCTACGGCGCTGTCCTCTCATCCGGCGAGCCTCCTATGCAGGCGTGTGCATGCGCACGTGACAGACGACATGGCACTCTCGACCCCTAGACGTCCCATTAACAGACCTTCGCGGTCCTGCCGGTATCCTGCGCCGATGCGATTCATCTTCCGGGTTCGACCCGTTCTTCTGCTGCTGTGCGTCCTGGCTGGACCGGCCCTGGCGCGGGCAACCATCGACAAGATCGAGATCAAGGGGTTGGACGACGGCGACGATGCCGAGATGATCGAGAACATCGAGGTCTCCCTGTCTCTGTATGAGGCCGTGGGCAAGGAGCAGGGCGAGTCGCGCTTGGAATATCTGCTGGCCCAGGCCGAGCGACAGACGCGCGAGGCGCTGGAGCCGTTCGGCTACTACTCGCCGACCATCGAGCTGGCGGCGCCGCGCAACGGCGACCGGGTCACGGTGGTGATCACGGTGGACCGTGGCGAGCCGGTGCGGGTGCGCACCTCGCATATCTCCATCACCGGCTGGGCCGAGCAGGACCGCTACCTGGGGCAAGACCTCAAGCAGTTCGAGCCGCGCGAAGGCCAGGTTTTCAGTCATCCGCAATATGAGGCCAGCAAGGTGCGCATCACCCGGCGCCTGGCCGAGCGTGGCTATTTCGATGCCGATTTCACCCAGCGCCGGGTGGCGGTGACGCGCGCCGAACACGCTGCCGACATCGATCTGAACTGGGACAGCGGCCGCCGCTACGACATGGGCAAGGTGCGCTTCGACTACGACTACTTCCGCGACGGGCTGTTCGACCCGCTGGTGTACTGGGACGAGGGCAGCTACTACCACGAGGGCAAGCTGGACCGGCTGCGCGAGTCGCTGACCAAGCTGGATTACTTCAGCAGCATCGATATCCAGCCCAAGCCCGAGGAGGCCGATGCCGATGGCCGCGTGCCGGTGGACGTCAAGCTCACCCGCGCCAAGCGCACCATCTACACCTCCGGCCTGAGCTACGGCAGCGAGAGCGGCGCCGGTGTGCGCGGCGGCGTGGAGCGGCGTTACGTCAACTCGCGCGGCCACAAGATGGACACGCAGCTGGACTACGCGCAGAACCGCAAGAGCCTGACCACCAGCTACCGGGTCCCCGCGTTCCGCTGGCTGGACGGCTGGTATACGGCCTCGGCGCGGTTGTATGACGAGCAGACCGAGTACATCGACCTGCGCAATGTCAAGCTCACCGGCAGCCGCAGTGGCCAGATCAACGAGCGCTGGAGCGCGATCGCGTCCATCAACGCCTTGCGCGAGCGCTGGCGCTTCAGCAGCGGCAACGACTTCGAAGGGGCTGTATACGAAACCTCCACCCTGATCTATCCGCAGTTGCAGGCCAACTACGTCAATGTCGACGACCGCCTGTTTCCGCGCAGTGGCGTGTCGGCGCAAATGTTCATCCGTGGCGGCGCCGAGGGGGCGGGCTCGGACACCAACTTCGGCCAGCTGTATGGGCAGCTGCGCTGGTTCCTGGGCGCCGGCGACAACGGGCGGGTGATCCTGCGCGGCGAAGGCGGCACCACCTGGACCAGCGACCTGGTCGCCATGCCGCCGAGCCTGCGCTTCTTTGCCGGCGGCGCCAACAGCATCCGCGGCTATGCATTCCGCGAAGTCGGCCCGCGCACGCCCAAGCCGGACGAATTCGCACTGGGTGCCAAGAATGCGGTCACCGCCAGTGCCGAGTACGAGCATTACCTCAAGGGCGGGCCGTGGGGCGGGGCGGTGTTCGTCGACAGCGGCAGCGCGTTCGACAACACGCCCGACTGGCATACCGGTATCGGCTTCGGCCTGCGCTGGCGCTCGCCGGTGGGGCCGGTGCGCGTGGATATCGCGCACGGCCTGAACGACCCCGACTCGCAGTTCCAACTGTATATCGATATCGGTGCCAACCTGTGAGTACACCCACGCCGCCCTCCGCGCCGCGCCGCGCGCGCTTCTACCGCCGGCGCCGCTTCTGGGTGGGCTCGGGCCTGACCGTGCTCGGGCTGGTGCTGCTGGCCTTGATCGCGATCTATTGGTTGCTGCAGACCGTGGCCGGGCGCGATGTGTTGCTGGCCCAGGTGGTGGCGCGCCTGCCGGTGGGCGCCAGCTTTACCTACGGCACCGTCGAAGGCCCGGTAGCGGGCCCGTTGACCTTGCGCAACGTCGATTTCAAGTACCAGGACATCCACTTTACCGCCGAGCGCGTGTACCTGGAGCCGGATCTGCGGCCGCTGCTAGGGCGCAAGCTGCAACTGGACGCCGTGCAGGTGAGCAATGCCACCTTGAACCTCGGCAAGAGCGACGAACCGTTCACCTTGCCCAGCTGGCCGGAGTCGCTGCCGCAGATCAACGTGCCGCTGGCGATCCAGGCCGACAAGATCGATGTGCAGAACCTGCGCATCACCCAACTGCGGCAGCCGATGATCGTGCTGCACACCGTGCAGGGCGGCCTGGAAGTGGCCACCGGCGAACTGCGCACGCGCGATCTGGTGGTCGACACCGACATGGGCGACTTTCGCCTGCATGGCGACTACCTTCCCAACGACGATTACCACGCCGATCTCACCGCCACCGCAGTGCTGCCGGCCGCGCGCGGGCGTACGCCGGCCAGCCTCGGGCTGGTTGCACGCGGCGATCTGGACAAGATGGAAGTGGCCATCGCCGGCCGCGCGCCGGCACCGCTGCAGGCCAGCCTGGTGTTCACCGGCCGCGACGATCCGACCTGGGCGTTCAAGGCGGTCACCGAGGCGCTGGACACCTCGCTGTTGATTCCGGCCGCCGATGGCGCGCCCAGCGCGCCGGCCACGCCGATCGCATTGAACCTGGCCGCCTCCGGCAAGGGCGGCAACGCCGACCTGCAGGGCAGCATCAAACAGGGCGAGTTGAGCGCCACCCTGCAGCCGTCGCATATCAGCCTGGCCGATCAGGTACTGACCGTCGAACCGCTGGTGATCGACACCTTCGAAGGTCGCACCCAGCTGCGCGGCACCGCCGATTTCCGCGATACCCAGAATCCGAGTTTCCGCTTTGCCGTCAACGCCAGCGGCCTGCGCTTCACCCCGACGCCGGACCCGGCCACCCCGGATGCACCGCTGGTGCCGGTGGAGTTGCAAGAGGCGCGCCTGGGCATTGCCGGCACCTTGAAGGCATGGGCGGCCATCGGCCGCGCCACGCTGCAACGCGACGGCCAGCAGGCCGCGCTGGTGTTCGATAGCCGCGGCAACGATCAACGCGCGCAGCTCAAGCAGGTGCAGGCGAAAACGCCGGGCGGTTCGCTGGATCTTACCGGCGAGGTGGGCTGGACGCCGGAGCTGCAGTGGGACGTCACCGCGCAGCTGGCCAAGTTCGATCCGGGCTATTTCGCGCCGGGCTGGAACGGCAATCTCTCTGGCAAAGTCGCCTCCAAGGGCCGCCAGCTGCCGGCACCGGCCGGCGGTGTCTCGCCGGGCTTCGAGGCCACTGCAGACATCCCCAGCCTGACCGGCCAGCTGCGTCAACGCGCGCTGTCGGCCAATGGCAAGTTCGCACTGCGTGGCGAACAAGGCGAGGGTGAGTTGCAACTGGCGCTGGGCAATAGCCGCATCAACGCCAAGGGCAAGGTGGGCGACCAGCTCGACATCGCTGCGCAGCTGCAGCCCTTGCAGCTGGACGATGTGCTGCCGGGCGCCACCGGTGTGGTGCGTGGGCAGCTGCAGGTCAGCGGCAAGCGTGATGCGCCGGACATCACCGCCGACATCGCCGGCAATGGCTTGCGCTGGGACAGCTATAGCGCGCAGAGCATCAGCCTGCGCGGCCGCCTGCCGTGGCGCGGCAGCGACGGGCAACTGGCCTTGCAGGGCACCGCCATCGAGGCGGGCGTGGTGCTGGACAGCGTGCGCGTGAAGGCGCGTGGTGCGGTGGAAGCCTTGCGCCTGGATGCCGACATTGCCAACAGCATGGCCAGCGTCGCCTTACAGGGCGATATGCGCCGCAATGGCGAGCGTTGGCAGGGCCAGGTCGCCACGCTGCGGATCGCCCCCGCCAAGGGCGATGCCTGGGCGCTGCGCCAGCCGGCGCAGTTCAGCACCGATGGCGCCGCATTTACCTTGTCCGATACCTGCCTGGGCGCGGCCACCGGCGGCGCGCTGTGTGCCAGCGCCAACTGGCCACGTGAGGGCATGGTGGTGCATGGCGATGCACTGCCGCTGGCGCTGGTGCAACCGTGGTTGCCCAAGCAGGAAGGCCGCCAGATCTATCTGCGTGGCGAGCTGTCGCTGGACGGCAGTTTCAAGCCGCGCGGCAACGCCTGGGAAGGCAGCCTGCGTATCGCCTCGCCGGAAGGCGGCATTCGCCTCGGCGAAACCCGCTACGCCGCGGTGGCCGGCAATCCCAATCGCGGCGAGTTGCTGCGCTACGACCAGTTCAGCGTGCAGGCCGATTTCACCCAGCAGCAGATCCAGGCCAAGCTCGGTATCGGTTTCCAGGGCGCGGGCTTTGTGGATGCCAAGTTCAACACCGGCTGGGATGCGTACGCACCGCTCAACGGCGAGCTGTATCTCAACATGTCGCGGCTGTACTGGCTGGAGCTGGTCGTGGCTGACGTGGTGCGGCCCAAGGGCCTGGTCGAAGGCCATGTGAGCCTGCGCGGCACCCGCGACAAACCGCTGCTGGGCGGCGACGCCACGCTGAGCGATTTCACCGCCGAGTACCCCTCGATGGGCCTGACCCTGAGCGAAGGCAAGGGGCGCTTCGACGCGCTGCCGGATGGCTCGGCCAAGATCACCGCCTCGGCCAAGTCCGGCGAGGGCACGCTCAACATCGATGGCGGGCTGTCGTGGTTCGGCACCAGCACGCCGCTGCTGCTCAATATCCGCGGCGAAAACGTGCTGGCCTACAACACCAGCGAGTTGCGCATCATCGCCAATCCGGACATGCAGTTCGGCATCACCGACAACACCATGCAGCTGCGCGGCAAGGTCACCGTGCCCGAAGCCGATATCGACCTGGAGCGGCTGGATCGCGGCACTTCGGTGTCCGAAGACGTGGTGGTGCTGGACCCGGTGGACCCGGAAGAAACGCCCGCCTCGCCGCTGGATATGGACCTGGCCATCGTGCTTGGCGACAAGGTCAACATGAGCGGCTTCGGCCTGAAGGGCGGGCTGAGCGGGCAGATGCAGATCCGCGCGCGCCCGGGCCGCGAAATGACCGCCAACGGCGGGCTGGATGTGCGCGGCCGCTACAAGGCCTATGGCCAGGACCTGACCATCAGCCGCGGCCAGCTGACCTGGAACAACAACATCGTCTCCGACCCGCGTGTGAGCCTGCGCGCCGAACGCAAGATCGGCGATGTCACCGCCGGCATCGACGTCAGCGGACGCGCCGAATCGCCGCGTGCCGACGTGTGGTCCGAGCCGGCCATGTCGCAATCCGAAGCGTTGTCGTACCTGGTGCTCGGCCGCGGCCTGTCCACCGCCAGCAGCGACGAAACCCAACAGGTCAGCGCCGCCTCGGCGGCACTCTCGGCCGGCAGCAGCTTGATCGCCTCGCAGATCGGCGCCAAGCTCGGCCTGGACGAAGCAGGGGTGAGCGAATCCAGCACCGTCGGCTCGGTGGTGGGCTTCGGCAAGTATCTCTCGCCGAAACTCTACGTCGGCTATGGCGTGTCGATGGTCGGTAGCGGCTCAGTGCTGACGCTCAAATACCTGCTCAGCCGCGGCTTCGATATCGAGGCCGAATCGAGCACCGTGGAGACCAAGGGCTCGGTGAACTGGCGGCGGGAGAAGTAACAGTCAATCGCACAACAGTGCATCACATGGTGTGCGTGGCGCCGCATGTGTCAGGTCGAGACCTGACACATGCAGATATCAAGGGATGTTCGGCCATGCGTGAGGCATCGCCAGGTTGAGCGCTGCAGTTTTATCTACAACCTCTTCAGCCGCATTGTCGGGCGCGGCACACCGGCATCGCGCAGGCATTACGCACTTTTTATGCCGGCGCACCAGCGCGCGAATGGCCCCTTTATGCCCATCGGTCCTACCTTGCTACTCCCGCACTGTGGTGCGTTGAGCCAAATACGATGTGCATCCTGATTTTGCGAGGTCCTCAGGCGATTCCGGCGCCATCGGTGCCGATGCAATTGCCTGAGTGTGCTGGCCGCGCGTTGCGCACGCTGGCGTGTGCCGATGTGGATAGTTTGATCGCCGAGTTGCATGCGGCCGGTGGCGATGCCGAGGTGGAGCTGGTGTTGCTGGATTCGGGCGATCTGCCCTTGTCCGAGCGCAGTTGCGCGCGGGCCTTGCGGGCAGCCGTGGATGCATTGCCCACGCCGTATATCGAGCTGCATACCGATGCCGATCAGGAGCTGGAGCCGTGGCTGCATGCGCAGCATGCGCCGCTGGCGGTAGTGATCACGCCGCACGATGCGCCGCGTGCGTATGCGATGTCGCTCGGCATTGCTGCGCGCTGTCTGCCGTCGCTGCACGCGCCGTTGCGCGTGGCTGCCTGAGGAGGCGCCATGTCGATCATGATCGTGCGTGGGCCGGAGGCATCGCTGCCGCTGGTGCGTGGGCCGCAGCCGTTGCCGCGGGCCGTCATTCGCCAGCTGGTGCAATGCGCCGGCGATGCGGGCAAGACCGTGGCACTGCGGGCTTGTGGGTCGGAGCAGGAATTGCTGGATGCCTTGCGCGTGGCGGGGCAGGCGCGGATGGAGATCGCCTTGATCGATCCGGGCAGTTGCGTGGACAGTGCGCGTCTGCACCGTGTGCTGGGTGCATTGCCGTATCCGTTCGTGGAGACCCACGACGACAGCGCGGACCGGCCGGAGCGGTGCTTGCCACCGGGGTTTGCGCCCTGCATTGCAACCGTGCGCGGCTACTGCGCGCAGAGTTATCTGCTCGGGCTGGAAATCGCGCTGGAGCATCTGGGCTGCACGGAGATCCAGGGCGATGTCCATGTCGGGACCTGAGCCGCGCCAGCTGCATTATTTTGCCGACTACGAAGGCTACTGCGATGGCCGGCCGGTGGTGTGGGGTCAATTGACGCACAGCGTGGACGTGCCTGCCGACGGCGAGCTGGATGCAGCGGGATTGGTATGCGCGCTGCGCCGCCGGGCGGCCGAGGCGCATGGGCTGGAGGCGGGGCAGATCCGGCTATGCCAGGTGACCCGGCTGTAGCGGCCTTGCCGCTACCACAGCGCGGCCGGACGGTGCGCCGATGCTTTGGCAGGCACCCACACGTGACCTGGGTTGGATGCGGATCAAAGCCGCGTGGCGTTGCCGCGGCCGATCGGTATGCAGGGCGTGCGCATCGCATCGCCTGGAGGAATGAGCGCCCACACAGCAGCGGCGATTCAAAGACAGTGCCGCTGCGCTGCGGCCAACTGCACCGGATGGGAGCTCGAATGTACCTCGCTATGGCCATGCCCGAGTAGCAAGACATGCAGCATGCTCCTGCGCATCGAGCGCGAGGATCACGACAACTGCAGACACAATGACGCCACCCGAAGGTGGCGCCGTTGTCATGCCGTGCTGCGCGTCAGGTTGCGCAGAGCATCCACGTTGCCCCTACTTGCCTGCGGGGGCGTCCGGCACGAACTTGATCAACTGGTTGGCCGTGGCTGCGACGCCGAAGTTGTTGCGCGCATAGCCGGAGCCCCAGTACAGCGCACCGTCCACGATCGATGGTGCGCTCATCACCGAGCCGGTCGCCTTGTAGTTCCACAGCGTGGCACCGGTGTCGCTGTCCAGGGCCACCATGTTGCCTGCCATCGAGCCAGCAAACAGCAGGTTGGGTGAGACGCTGATCGGTCCCTGGGCACCTGCCGGCACGGCCGGGTTGACCGGGTTGATGCCCGGCGTCTTGACCTGCCACAGGATCCGGCCGGTGGCCGCATCCAACGCTGCCCACGAGCCGCCGTTATGGCTGACGGTATTGCCCGGCGCCAGCGTGTAGGGGGTATTCAAATTGTTGTTGATCCCCACATACACGCGCGATTTGTGGGGGTCGAACGCCGCGCCCCACTCGATGCCGCCGGTGGTGCCACCGGGGCCGACCTGCGTGGACCACACCTTGGCGCCGGTCTTGGCGTCGAAGGCCCAGTAGATGCCGCTCTTCTGGCCGGCGCCGACCAATTGCTGCAGCTTGCCCTCGCGCTGTACGGAAAACAGGTTGATGCCTGCGCCACCGAAATCGTAGTCGGGCCCGGTCAGATTGGTCGCCTGGGTATTCGGGCACAGGCCATTGGTGGGAGCGAGGATGCAGGACAGGTTCCAGGCGTCATACCCCTGGTTCCGGTTGGCCCAGACCAGCTTGCCGGTGTCCAGATTCAGCGAGACCACCGAGTCGACATAGTTGTCCGGCGCCATGCAGTCGAGTTCATCCTGCACCGTCAGTTCGCTGCCACGGTACGAACGTGCGTTGGACACGCAATTCCCTACGCTTGCGGGAATGTTGTAGTTGTTGCCGGTGCCGAAGTAGATGCGGCGTGCGATGGGATCGACGGCAACCTGGCCCCATGTCGACGCGCCGGTATAGCCCTCGGGTGCGTTGTAGAACTGCCACACCTTCTTGCCGGTAGCGAGGTCCAGTGCCACGACGCTGCCGCGGAACGAGAACCGATGGGTCGGATCAAGACTTTCGTAGTCCCTGGACGACACGCCCAGGTACACGCGGTTTCCGTAGACCACAGGGGACGAGGTGATCTGGGCCTGCGGATTGGTTTCCACCTCGCTCTTCCACAGCAACTTGCCGGTCTTCTTGTCCAGGGCCAGCACGGTGCCGCCAGCCATGTCGCCCAGGATGATGCTCTTGGGGGTAATGGCCGGGGTGGTCCGCGACAGCGACGTGCTCTTGCCGGTGTAGTCGGACAGCTTGGCCTGCCAGTTCGGCTTGCCGGTCTGGGTATCGACGCTGTACAGCGTGCCGCCCCAGTCGGGGACATACAGCGTGCCGCCCTCGATGCTGGGCGTTGCCGAGATGTCGCCGGTGGTGGTCAGGGTCCACGCCGGCTTGAGCGAGGGTACGGTGCTGCGATTGATCTTCCACTCGCCTGGCGCGAAGCGCTGGTTCAAATAACCACCGCCGGCAATCGGCCAACTAGTGGGACTGGCGAAGGGCAGCGCATTGCCGAAGCTGCGCCAGACCTCGCCGGAGCGCGCGAACGCCTGCGTATCCAGCGACGACACGGGTGCCTGCGCGGTTGTGGCGCCAGATTGGGCGAAAGCCATTGCGCTGGCGAGCAGGCAAGGGATGAGCGTCAAACTGCGTAAGCGCAAACGGCGATTGGGATTTGTCATCACGGCGTGTCCATTGATGGAAGGAAGCGCTGGATCCCCCCGGATCTGCTGGATGAAGATCGCCGATTGCGGCGACCGTGCAACACGGCCTGGCCGCTGCATTCAGAGAGTGGTCGGGTCTGCTTGGATCTGGTCGTACCAGCTCGCAAAATTTGCGTTCAATGCGTGCGTTAATCGCACAAATGGTGATGATTCATCACTATTTTGCTTGAGTACGATAGAAAAAATGATTCAGCCAGAAAGCGCCGGATGTCCATGCAAATCAGCGGTTTGCAAAAAGTAACCAGGAAATGTTGCGCCACCTTGTGTGGTGGATCGACCCGGCGGTAAAGCCGCGATCGCTGCGCGCTGCGAGGCCATCTCTGGTGGCGATGGTGGTGGCATTGCCACGCAGTACTGCACGCGTTGCGCGTTCTGATGCCCACTCCTCTCTGACGATATGGCACTGCTTGCGCGCGGTTGTCACGCGTGTCTTGGAGCCCTCGCCGTCTTCGTGCGCCGAATATTCAGGAGTCAAGGGATGGGCGATGCCGCTGTGTCGTCCGCACCCACGGGCTTGGCCCGCATCCTCATCCGGTGCTGCGCGCCATCCTGCTCCCATGTGAGCAGGAGACGCCCGGGCGTGCGATGCCGGGCCGCGTTAGCTGGTGCGTCAGGCGTTTTGAGGCGAGGGTGCGGCGTTGTGCACCGCAGGGGGAGCGATCAGCGCCAGTTGCGTGATCGCATCCTGCACCACCTCCGCCACCGTGGCGTCCACATCCACCGACACCACGTCCGCTTCGTCCAGCGGCAGCTCCAGGGTCTGCAGCTGGCTGTCGAGCAGGCTGGGCGGCATGAAGTGGCCGGCGCGTGCGCTCAGGCGTGCGGCAATCACGTGCGGGGCCGCATGCAGGAACACGAAGCGCATCGGTATGCCGCTGCCGCGCAGCAATTGCCGGTGCGTACCGCGTAAACCCGAGAACGCCAGCACCACCGATTCGCCGGCCTGCACGCAGTCGCGCAGGGTCGCGGCCAGCAGTTCCACCCAGGGCAGGCGCATGGCATCGGTGAGCGGTTGGCCGGCGGCCATCTGTGCGCGTGCGGCCACGCTGTGGTAGTCGTCGGCATCCAGAAAGCGGTAGCCGTAATGCGCGGCGAGCGCCTGCGCGATGGTGGTCTTGCCGCTGCCCGAGACGCCCATCACGACGATGGCCAGGGGCGAAGCGGACGCGGGCGTGGCGGGGACGGCGGTGTCCATCACGTCAGGTTATATCTCCGGATCGATTCGGCATTTGAGCGGATTTCACGTTGGCGGCAGCCGATGCGTGGTGTAGCGTCGGCGCTCCTTGCCAGGTGAGCGGGCACCCAGCGTAACGGCGTGCCCGGCCGGGTACAACGCATGCGAAGGTCTGCCGATGACGTCACCCCCCGCAACGTCTCCTGCATCGGCGCCCCTGCGCTGGCGCGAAAAGCTCGGCTACGGCGCCGGCGATCTGGGCCTGAATCTTTACTGGGCCAACATCTCGGCGTTTCTGCTGATCTTCTACACCGACACCATGCACCTGCCGGCTGCCGCAGTCGGCACGATGATTTTGTTGACCAAGATCGCCGATGCGATCGCCGACCCGGCCATGGGCGCCATCGCCGACCGCACCCGCAGCCGCTGGGGCAAGTTCCGCCCGTATCTGTTGTGGGGCGCGGTGCCGATGGCAGCGACCGGTGTGCTTGCCTACACCACCCCGGAGCTGGATCAACACGGGCGCATGGTGTGGGCCACGCTCACCTTCCTGGTGATGATGCTGGCCTACACGGTGGTGAGCATTCCGTACTCGGCGTTGTCGGGGGTGATCACCGCCGACAGCAAGCAGCGCACCGGTCTGATCAGCCTGCGGTTCATCGGTGCATTTGCGGGCACCACGCTGGTTAATTACTTCACGATGGATCTGGTGCGCTGGTTCGGCGGCGGCAACGATGCGCTGGGCTGGCAGCGCACGATGATGCTGTATGGCGCCATTGCGGTGGCGCTGTTCGTCGGCGTGGCCCTGACCACGCGCGAGCGCGTGCAGCCGCCGCCGCAGCAACGCACGCCGGTACGCCGCGACATCGCCGACCTGTTGCAGAACAAGCCGTGGTGCGTGCTGTTCGTGCTGTCGCTGATCATCATGATCACCATCACCATGCGCGGCGGTGCGGGCGTGTACTACCTCAAATATTACGTGCAGCGCCCGGATCTGGTCGGCTTGTTCTTGGGCTGCTATTCGGTGGCGTTGGGTGTGGGCGCGGCGATCACGCCACTGTTGACCCGGCACTGGGACAAGCGCCAGTTGATGTGCGGGCTGATGGTGATGGTCGGCCTGCTGAGCTGTGCGATGTTCTTCGTGCCGGCCGATGCGGTGTGGGCCATCTTTGCGTTGAACATGCTGATCGGCCTGGCACTGGGGCCGAAATCGCCGCTGGCGTTTTCGATGTACGCCGACAGCGCCGATTACACCGAATGGCGCACCGGCCGGCGCGCCACCGCGATGACGTTTGCGGCGGCCACGTTTTCGCAGAAGCTTGGCGGCGCGCTGGCCTCGGCCGGCATCGCCTGGGTGCTGGCCGGCATGGGCTATGTGGCCAACAGCGCGCAGTCCACCGGCTCGTTGACCGGCATCGTGCTGCTGCTGACGGTCATCCCCGGTGTGGTGGCGCTGCTGGCGGCCTGGACCATGCGTTTCTATCCGCTGGATGACGGCTTGCTGCGCCGCATCCAGCACGAACTGGCCGCGCGCAAGCGCGACGAACCGGAGCACCCCTGACCGTGTCTGCACTGCCCCCTGCTGCGTCCGACGATCTGTCCACCTTGCTGGCGCCCAGCGCCGACGGCGCGCGCTACGCGCTCTACAGCCCCACGGCCATGCCCAATGCCGGCGGGTTCCTATGGAACCGCCGCATGATGTTGCAGCTCACCTGTCGCGGTTATGCCACCGGCCAGTTCATGCAGCCGGAGCCGTCCAAGTACGCGCATGCGCCGGTGCTGGAGGCGCGCAACTTCATGATGCCGGAGCAGCCGTATTACGCGCACCATCCCGGGCGCTTTTTCTATCTCAAGGATGAAGACACTGGCGCCTTGTATTCGGTGCCGCACGAGCCGGTGCGCGCGCAGCCGCAGGCATTCGAATTTTCCGCCGGCAAGCACGATGTGCGCTGGCGCGTGCAGCATGACGACATCGTGGTGGAGCTGTGCGTGGCCCTGCCGACCGACGATGCGGTGGAGCTGTGGGAATGCCGCGTACACAACGCTTCCGGGCGTGCGCGCAGGCTGAGCCTGTACGTGTATTTCCCGGTTGGCTACATGTCGTGGATGCATCAGTCCGGCGGCTACGAGCCGGCGCTGGGCGGCATCGTCTGCCGTAGCGTGGCGCCGTACCAGAAGGTGGACGACTACTTTCGCCAGCGCGATTTCAAGGACTGCACCTTCCTGCTGCACGAACAACCGCCGGTGGCCTGGGACGCGCAGCAACTGGCGTTCGAAGGCGAAGGCGGGTTGCATGCGCCCTCTGCCATCCAGGCCGAGCAGCTGGGCAACAGCGAGGCGCATTACGAAACCCCGGCGGCAGCGCTGCAATACCGCCTGCATCTGGAAGCGGATGCGGCGAGCGTGTACCGCTTTGCGTTCGGGCCGGCCAAGGACGATGCAGAAATCGCCGCGCTGCGTGCGCGCTATCTGTCGGAAGCAGGCTTTGCGCAAGCGGCACGTGAGTATGCGCAGTACCTGCAGGCCGGCCATGGCTGCGTGCAGATCGCCACGCCGGATGCGGCGCTGGACAACCTGGTCAACCACTGGTTGCCGCGGCAGGTGTTCTACCACGGCGACGTCAATCGCCTGACCACCGATCCGCAGACGCGCAATTATCTGCAGGACCATATGGGCATGGCCTACCTGCAGCCGGCTACCGCGCGTGCGGCGCTGCTGCATGCGCTGTCACAGCAGGAACCCAGCGGCGCGATGCCGGACGGCATCCTGCTGGTGGAAGGCGCCGAGCTCAAATACATCAATCAGGTGCCGCATACCGACCACTGCGTGTGGTTGCCGATCTTCCTGAGCGCGTATCTGGCCGAAACCAATGATGCCAGCGTGCTGGAAGCAGTGGTGTGCACGCAGGACGGCCAGGCGCTGAGCGTGGCCGAGCGGCTGGATGCGGCCATGCAGTGGCTGTTGGACGCACGCGATGCACGCGGCTTGAGCTTCATCGCCCAGGGTGACTGGAACGACCCGATGAACATGGTCGGCTGGCGCGGCAAGGGTGTGTCCGGCTGGCTGACCGTGGCCACCGCGTATGCGCTGCGGCTGTGGTCGGACATCTGCGCCGCGCACGGACGCAGCGCGCAGGCGGACAGGTTTGGCCAGGCGGTAGGCGCGGTCAATGCCGACGCGAACCGCGAGCTGTGGGACGGCAACTGGTATGCACGCGGCATCACCGACGATGGTGTGCGCTTCGGCATCGCCGACGACGTGGAAGGGCGCATCTATCTCAATCCGCAGAGTTTCGCGCTGTTGGCCGGCACTGCGGATGCACAGCAACGCGCGGCGTTGCTGGAGGCCGTGCGTGAGCAGCTGCACACCCCGTATGGCCCGGTGATGCTGGCGCCGGCATACACGCACATGCGTGACGACGTGGGGCGGCTGACCCAGAAGTGGCCGGGCGCGGCAGAGAACGGCGCGGTCTACAACCACGCGGTGGCGTTCTATCTGTACAGCCTGTACCAGATCGGCGAGGCCGACCGCGCGTGGGAGATCCTGCGCGCGATGCTGCCGGGCCCGACGCGCGAGGACGTGCTGCAGCGCGGCCATCTGCCGGTGTCGCTGCCCAACTATTACCGCGGTGCCTGGCATCAGTATCCGCGCACCGCCGGGCGGTCGAGCCAGTTGTTCAACACCGGCACGGTGGCCTGGGTATATCGCTGCGTGCTGGAAGGTCTGTTCGGGTTGGTCGGCGAGGGCGATGCGCTGGCGATCCGTCCGCAGCTGCCGTCGCACTGGCCGCAGGCGCAGGTCACGCGCCAGTTCCGGGGCGCGCAGTTCGAGGTACAGCTGCAGCGCGAAGCCGGACGGGTGGCGACGGAGGTACTGGTGGATGGTGTGGTCAGCGCGGACCAGCGCGTGCACGCGGTGACCGCCGGTCGGGTGTATCGGGTGCAGGTGCGGCTGCCGGGCTGAGCGGCCCTCACCCGCCCTCCGGGCACCCTCTCCCGCAGGCGGGAGAGGGGGAGCGGCCAACACGGGGTGGCCCCCGCATCATCGGCTGATCGCGACAACGGCGCAGCGTTGCCCGACCGTAGCGGTGCATCGTCGCCGACCGTAACGGTGCATGCCGCCCGGCCTTGCACACTCTCGTACCGCCATGCGGCAGACGCTCCCTGCCGGCTGCCTGACCTAGTGGGCCGGAGATGCGACAGGCGATTGCGCATCGCACACCGCAAACGCGGTCCCTTCTCCCGCCTGCGGGGGAAGGGACCGAAGGGCGGATGGGGGCGTTTGACCTTCAGCCCGATGCCCCTGGCCAGCTTGGTGGGCCGGAGATGCGACAGGCGATTGCGCATCGCACACCGCAACCGCGGTCCCTTCTCCCGCTTGCGGGGGAAGGTGCCCGAAGGGCGGATGGGGGCGTTTGACCTTCAGCCCAATGCCTCTGGCCAGCTTGGTGGGCCGGAGATGCGACAGGCCAGTGCATGGCAGAACGCAACCGCGGTCCCTTCTCCCGCCCGCGGGGGAAGGTGCCCGAAGGGCGGATTGGGGGGGCGTTTGACCGTCAGCCCGACGTCTCTGACCAGCTTGGTGGGCCGGAGATGCACAGGCCAGTGCATGGCACACCGCAACCGCGGTCCCTTCTCCCGCCTGCGGGGGAAGGTGCCCGAAGGGCGGATGGGGGGCGTTTGACCGTCAGCCCGATGCCTCTGGCCAGCTTGGTGGGCCGGAGATGCGACAGGCCAGTGCATGGCACATCGCAACCGCGCTCCCTTCTCCCGCCTGCGGGGGAAGGTGCCCGAAGGGCGGATGGGGGCGCTTGACCTTCAGCCCGATGCCCCTAGTGAGGGGCTGATTCAAGGACCGGCGTCCCGGCAGCGCGCACGCGTGCAACGCCTACATTACGACACCACGCCTCCTGCAAGACGGCAGGAACTGCCAGAGGTGGCCGAAGGGCTTCGCCCTCCGCCAAACAGTCCGGCACGATTCCCCAATCCCCACTCCCACTGCGTAAACTCCCAGGCTCGCATCGCGCCGCCTGGGAACGCCCCTTGGTATCAAGCTGGATCCTGCTGCTGGTCTCCGTGGGCTACGCCGCGTTGCTGTTCGGCGTGGCGTGGTGGGGCGACCGCCGGCCGATGTATCCGGAGCGGCCATGGCTGCGGCCGGCGGTCTATAGCCTGGCACTGGCGGTGTACTGCTCGTCGTGGACCTTCTATGGCGCAGTCGGCTCGGCGGTGCGCAACGGCATCGGTTATCTGCCGATCTATCTGGGGCCGTTGCTGTTGCTGCTGTTCGGCTGGCGCATCATCGAGCGGCTGGCGCTGATCGCACGCGCCGAAAACACCGTGTCCATCGCCGATTTCATTTCCTCGCGCTATGGCCGCTCGCGGCGGCTGGCGGCGTTGGTGGCGGTGATCGCGCTGGTCGGCATCGTGCCGTACCTGGCGCTGCAGTACAAAGCGGTGGCAATGAGTCTGGAGGTGCTGACCGGGCATAGCAGCGCCGGGCGCGGCATCTTCGCCGACCCGGCGTTGTATGTGGCGCTGTTGATGGCCTTGTTCGCCACCTTGTTCGGCACCCGCCAGGTGGATGCCACCGAGCACCATCACGGCATGATGCTGGCCATCGCGCTGGAGTCGGTGATCAAGCTGATCGCCATCGTGGCGGTGGGCCTGTTTGCCTGGCTGTGGTTGAGCGACCACCAGCTGCATATCGCCGATTCGGCGCGCACCATGTTCGAGCACACGCCATCGGTGGGGTTCATTTCGCAGACGCTGCTGAGCTTTCTGGCGGTGATCTGCCTGCCGCGGCAGTTCCACGTGGCGGTGGTCGAATGCAGCGATGTCGGCGATATCCGTCGCGCGCGCTGGTTGTTCGGTGCGTACCTGGTGATCATCTCGGCGATGGTGGTGCCGATCGCCTCGGCCGGCATCGCGCTGTTCGGCAAGGGCAGTGCGGTGGTGGACGATGCGGTGGTGCTGGCGCTGCCGCTGAGTCAGGGCAATACGGTGCTGGCGTTGGTGGCCTACGTTGGTGGTTTTTCGGCCGCCACCGGCATGGTGATCGTGGCCAGCATCGCGCTGGCCACCATGGTCAGCAACGATCTGGTGATGCCGGTGCTGCTGCGCCGCCGCGTCAGCGCCAACGCGCGTGCGGCAGTGGCTTCGCGCGTGCTGTGGATCCGCCGCGTCGCCATTTTGCTGCTGGCGCTGGTCGCCTACGGCTATCACCGCAGCGTGGCCAACGACACCACGCTGGCCGCGTATGGGTTGATGGCGTTTGCGGCGGTGGCGCAGTTTGCGCCGGGCGTGATCGGCGGGTTGTACTGGCGCGGCGCCAGCCGCAAGGGCGTGGAGACCGGCATGGTGCTCGGCTTCATGACCTGGATCTATACGCTGCTGCTGCCGGCCGCCACGCGTGCGGGCTGGTTGCAGCCGGAGTGGTTGGTGGACGGGCCATTCGGCATTGCGTGGCTGCAGCCGCAGCAGTTGTTCGGCATGCGCGGCTGGGACCCGCTGGCGCACGGCACCTTCTGGTCGTTGCTGATCAACGTCGGTGCGATGATGCTGGTCTCGGCGCGTTGGCGCCCCGGGGTGGACGAGCGGCTGCGTGCCGCGCCCTTCCTGGACCCGTATGCGCAGCGTCCGGCGGTGGCCGGCGAATGGCCGGGACATGTGCGGGTGGGCGACCTGCAGGCATTGGCCGAGCGCGTGGTGGGCGAGCGGCATGCGCGCCGTGCGTTCGTGGAGCAGGCGCAGTTGCTGGAGCGCGAGCTGCAGCCGGCCGTGGTGGCCGACCGCGCCTGGGTGCAGTTCACCGAGCGCCTGCTGGCAGCCTCCATCGGTGCGGCGTCTGCGCGGCTGGTGCTGACCAGCCTGTTGCGCGGTTCGGGCATGGAGCTGGGTGAAGTGGTGGCGGTACTGGACGAGGCCGGCCAGGAGCTGCGCTTCAATCGCGAGATCCTGTCCACCACGCTGGAAAACATCAGTGCCGCGGTCAGCGTGGTCGATCCGGACATGCGCCTGACCGCGTGGAATCGGCGCTACCAGCAGCTGTTCGGGTACCCCGACGGCATGCTGTACGTCGGCCGCCCGGTGGCCGACCTGATCCGCTACAACGCCGAGCGTGGCGAGCTGGGCGAGGGCGATATCGAAGACCAGATCGACCGCCGTATCCGCCACATGCGTGCCGGCTCGCCGCATGTGTTCGAGCGCACCCGCAGCGACGGCAAGGTGATCGAGATGCGTGGCCAGGCGCTGCCCGGCGGCGGCTATGTCACCAGCTACAACGACATCACCGACTACAAGCGCGCCGAGCGCGCGCTGCTGGACGCCAACGAGAACCTGGAACAGCGCGTGGCCGATCGCTCGCGCGAGGCCGAGCTGGCGCAGCAATCCAAGACCCGCTTTCTGGCCGCCATCAGCCACGACGTGTTGCAGCCGCTCAACGCCGCACGCCTGTTCGCCTCCGCGCTGCGCGAGAGCCACCAGAACAACGAAGAACAACGCCATCTGGCCGAGCGCGTGGATGCCTCGCTGCGTGCGGCCGAAGAACTGCTCGATGGTTTGCTCGATGTCTCGCGCCTGGATGCCGGTGGCCTGCGGCCAACGGTGGAGGATTTCGATGCCAGCGCACTGATGCACGAACTGGCTGCGCAGTACGCACCGGTGGCCGCCAGCCGTGGCCTGCGCCTGCAGGTGCACAGCCGCACGATCTGGGTGCGTAGCGACCGCCGGCTGCTGCGCCGGGTGATGCAGAACTTCCTGGCCAATGCGCTGCGTTATACGCGCCAGGGGCGCATCGTGCTGGGCATGCGCGGGCGCGGGCAGCAGGTGGAGCTGCAGGTGTGGGACACCGGCCCGGGCATTCCGGAACATCACATGCGGCAGATCTTCGAGGAGTTCCGCCGCTACCAGCAGCCGTTCGATTGGGGCGAGCAGGGCCTGGGATTGGGCCTGTCGATCTGCCAACGCATCTCGCGCCTGCTCGATCACGACTTGAGCGCACGCAGCCAGGTCGGCCGCGGCAGCATGTTCTCGATTCTGCTGCCGCGCGTGGCGGCGGTCCCGGTGGCGCCGCTGTTGCCGGTGCCGGCCACGCGCGCGTTGCCCAGTGGCGATTCATTGGCCGGCTTGCGCGTGCTGTGCGTGGACAACGACCGCGAAATCCTCGACGGCATGCGCGCGCTGCTTGGCCGCTGGCAGGTGGAAGTCATCACCGCCAGTACCGTCGATCAGGCGCTGGAGCGTGCGCGCGAACAACCGGACCTGATGCTGGTGGACTATCACCTGCACGACCGCCTGGATGGCCTGGACACGCTCGACGCCGTGCAGGCTGCGGCAACCGCACCGATTGCCGGCGCCTTGCTCACCGCCGACGGCCGCGACGAGCTCAAACAGCTTGCGCGCGAACGCGGCTACCGCCTGCTGACCAAGCCGGTGAAACCGGCCTCGCTGCGCGCGTTCCTGAGTGCGTATCACGACGCGAAAACCCGCTGACGGGTGCATCCCTGCCATGCATCGTAGGAGCGCACCTGGGCGCGATGGGGCTTTCCCGGTAATGCCCCGTCGCGCCCGGGTGCGCTCCTACGACAACTGCCTGCGCTTATGCCGCGCCGCTGAGGTGTTCGTAGAGGATGACGCTGCCAACGATCACCAGGATCACACCGCCGAGGATCTCGGCGCGCTTGCCGATCAAGGCGCCCAGTGCACGCCCCAGCATGATGCCGGCGGTGACCATGCTGAAGGTGCACAGGCCCACCACCACCGCCACCACGCCGATGTGCACATCGAGAAATGCCAGGCTGACGCCGACTGCCATCGCGTCGATGCTGGTGGCAAAACCGGTGGTGGCCAAGGCCAGCAAGCCGTGCCGCTTCGGCGTCTGGGAGGCTGCGTCTTCGGCATCGTCCGGTTCGTTGCGCAGGCCGGCCACGATCATGTGCACGCCCAACGCGCCCAACAGGCCGAAGGCGATCCAGTGATCGAAGGCCTGCAGGTGGCTGGAGGCGGCACGGCCCAGCAGCCAGCCGATCACCGGGGTGATGGCTTCGATGCAGCCGAAGACCAGGCCGGCGCGCAATGCGTCACGCCACTGCGGCTTGCGCATCGCCGCGCCCTTGCCGATGGCGGCGGCAAAGGCATCGGTGGACATCGCAAAACCGATCAACACAATGGAAACAGGAGACATCGACACGCTCGGGTTGGGCACGTTCACAACGGCATGCGCCCGCGCCAACCATCGTCAGGCACGCATGTCGTTGGTCTCGCCAAACCACACTGGTTGCCTGCACCACGGCGCAACGGCCGAGGATGTTGATGCAGGCGCTTTCGATGGACGAAAGCAGGCTACTCCCCAAGGGGCGCGCAGTGTAACAACGCAAAACGCGCTTTCGGGCGTTTTGCCCGCACGCGAAGGTCGGTCTGATCTTTATAGCCTTGGCTATCGTAGCGGCCGCTATGCTGGCTTCCTGCGGAAAATCACGCCGCTCACAACTGCACGGCACAGCCGCGTCGAGTACCGCGGAGGCGCTGCCCAGGCCACTGCAACGGATAGCCGCGTCGATCTGCCGCAGTCGCAGCTGAGGCGCGTGCAATCACTGTCGTTCGAGTGCCATCGCAGCTCCACGCGGCATTGCCCCGTCTTGTCGGTCACCCCATCGCCGGTGATCGCGCACGTGCGACATCGCCCCAAGCGCCAAGCCCGCTCTGGCCCGATTCACCCGCCCAATGCGCGTGGCGGGTGATACATCAGCGCATCGGAAATCTCGGCGGTTGCCGTACACAGGACTTGCAGCGCTGCGCGCGCGTTGACCAGCTCCGGGCGACGTTCGATGAAGGGCACCGTCAGCGTGTAGGTGGCGCTACCGTGCTGCAGGATCGGGGCGGTGAGGTCGATCACGCCGACGACCGCTTCGCTGGCGTGCATCGCATAGCCATCGCGACGTGTTTGCTGCGCGTCCTTCAGGAACTGCGCGCGGTCGTAGGCAACCGCGCTGGCGTCCAGCGCCTCCAGCCAGCGCGCCTGCACGTCGGCTTGCTGAAACGCGAACAGCACCAGGCCGGACGTGGAGTGGGCCAGCGGGCGACGATGTCCCGGGCGCACCACCAGGCCCAGGTCGCTGGGCACATCCATCTGTGCGATCACCACGATCTGGTCGCCCGACGGCGCCACCAGATGGCAGGGCTGGCAGATCGCATCGGCCAGGCGCCGCATCACCGGCAGCGCGGCTTCGGTGACGTTCTGTACCTGCGGCTGCTGCATGCCGAGCATGAACAGCCGGTTGGTCAGCACATAGTCGCCCTCGGCGTCGCGCATCAGGTAGCCGCGTTCTTCCAGCACCTGCAGCATGCGGAAGATCTCCCCGCGCGAGCGCCCCACACCCTGCGAGATCGCCCCCATGCTCATCGGCCGCGCGTCACGCGCCAGCAGCTCCAGGATGTCCAGGCCCTTGTCCAGGGCCGGCGCGCGGTACTTGGCGGGTTCGGTGCTCATCCGTTTGCGGTTCCAGGGCAGGGTGCGGCGCGCCAGGGTACAGGCATCGCAAGCACGGGTCAGCGGGATGCTGTGCGTGCAAATATAAACAAAGATTTTATATTTGCATGGCATTGGCGTGCGCAGTACGCTCGCTGGATTGCAACGCAAGCGCCACAGCCTTGGGAGGGGATCGGTCGCATGCATCACAGTGACATTGCCGCGTCACCGCGCGGCAACCTGGCGCGTACCGCCATGGTTCCCCTGTTGTTGATCGTCAGCCTGTTCTTTTTATGGGGCATGGCCAACAACCTCAACGACATCCTGATCAAGCAGTTCAAGAAGGCCTTCGAACTGACCGACCTGCAGGCCGGGCTGGTGCAGAGCGCCTTTTACATGGGCTATTTCGTGTTCGCGATGCCGGCGGCGATGTTCATGCGCCGCTACAGCTACAAGGCTGCGGTGGTGCTGGGCCTGCTGCTGTATGCGTGCGGTGCGTTCCTGTTCTATCCGGCTGCGCAGGTGCACACCTATTGGCTGTTCCTGCTGGCGTTGTTCGTGATTGCCAGTGGCCTGGCGTTTCTGGAAACCACCGCCAATCCGCTGGTGACCGTGCTGGGGCCCGCCGACGGCGCGGCGCGACGGTTGAACCTCGCGCAGGCGTTCAACCCGCTCGGTTCGATCACCGGCGTGCTGGTGGGCCAGCACTTCATCTTCTCCGGCGTGGAGCACAGCCCGGCCGAGCTGGCAGCGATGGCGCCGGCCGCGCGCGAGGCGTTCTTCGCCACCGAATCGGCCGCCGTGCAGATGCCGTACCTGATCATCGGTGTGGTGGTGGTGCTGTGGGCGATCCTGATCGCGCTGGTGCGCTTTCCCACCGGCACACCGGAGGCGACCCACGGCGAAGCACCCAGGCGCGCCCGCTTCAGCGAATTGCTGCGTAACCGGCTGTTCGTGTTTTCGGTGGTGGCGCAGTTCTTTTACGTGGGCGCGCAGGTTGGTATCTGGAGCTACCTGATCCGCTATCTGCAGGATGCCGTGCCGGGCACGCCGGAAAAAACTGCAGCGACCTATCTGACCATCTCGCTGGTGCTGTTCATGGCTGGGCGGTTCGTGGGCACCGCGCTGCTGCGGTATCTGGCGCCGGCCAAATTGCTGGCGAGTTTTGCCACGATCAATCTGGTGCTGTGCGCAGTGGCCATCGCGCTGCCGGGCTGGACCGGGCTGTACGCACTGGTGGCCGCCAGCGTGTTCATGTCGGTGATGTTCCCGACCATCTTCGCGCTGGGGCTGGACGGCATGCATGACGACGCACGCAAGTTGGGGTCGTCATTGCTGGTGATGTCCATCATCGGCGGCGCGTTGCTTACTGCGGTGATGGGCGGGGTCTCGGACATGGCAGGCATCCATTGGGCGATGGTGGTGCCGGGTGCATGCTTTGCGGTGATCTTGTTGTTCGCGCTGCGTGCCCGTCGCGCGGCGCCCGTGATTGCAGGAGCCTGAGCATGCCGCGTCTTTGCTATGTGCTGGACCTGCACGACGATGCGGCGCTGATCGCCGAGTACGAGCGCTGGCATCGGCCCGATGAGGTATGGCCGGAGGTCGTGGCCTCGCTGCAGCAGGCCGGCATCCGCGAGCTGGAGATCTTTCGCAGTGGCGACCGGCTGGTGATGCTGATGGAGGTCGGCGAAGACTACGACCCGGCGGCCAAGGCGGCGCGCGATGCGGGTGATCCGCGGATTCAAGCCTGGGAAGACCTGATGTGGCGGTTCCAGAAACCGCTGCCGGGCAGCGCGTCTGGAGAGAAATGGCGCGAGGCGGGGCGGATCTTCGCGTTGAGCGAGGCAATCCAGGCGCAGCGCTGAGCCCGCGCCCTCATCCGCCCTGCGGGCACCTTCTCCCGCAGGCGGGAGAAGGGCGTGCTTGGCGTTGGCACCGGCGCGGTGGTGTGTCTGTGCCATGCACTCCCATCTGCTTGGTGTCTGCAGCGGGCTGCGTGTCAGCCGTTCGTTATTCCGTGCGCTGAGCCCGCGCCCTCATCCGCCCTGCGGGCACCTTCTCCCGCAGGCGGGAGAAGGGCGTGCTTGGGTTTGGCACCGGCGCGGTGGTGTGTCTGTGCCATGCATCCCCATCTGCTTGGTGTCTGCAGCGGGCTGCGTGTCAGCCGTTCGTTATTCCGTGCGCTGAGCCCGCGCCCTCATCCGCCCTGCGGGCACCTTCTCCCGCAGGCGGGAGAAGGG
>NZ_JSZE01000059.1 GCF_000802365.1 Xanthomonas cannabis pv. cannabis | reverse complement strand
GGCGCTCGTCGCCGCGTTCCAGACCGGCCAGCAAGGCATTCAAGGCGCCGCGCACCTTGTAGGAGCCGGTGCGCTGCAGGTTTTCCAGCTTCAACCACACGCCGAAGCGTTCGGCGTAATGCAGTGGCGTGGGCGAGAGGTACTTGCGCAAGCGCGCCTGTGCAGCCAGCACATCGGCCACGCTGACGGCCACGTCGCCTACGTCGGGCTCCTGCGTGGTGGGGCGGCCGGAATCAGGCATTGCGGCACGCGCGCGGCCGATCCGGAAGAAGACACCTCCGGACAGCGGTCTGGTGGTCACGCGAGGTCTGCGTACGCGGAGGCTGGGTGCTCATGCAGCGGCCTCGACCGATTCCAGCGTGACGATGCTGACCGATTCGCAGTCGTAGACCTTTTCCAGTTGCAGACGCAGCGTCTCCGGTGGACGGCTGCTGTCCACGTCCAGTTGCAGATGCCAGCGGCCGGCTTCGTCCGGCGCCGCAGCACCCTGGATGGCGCACGGGCGGAAGCCGCGGCGCTCGGTCATGCCGATCACCCGCACCAGTGCGCCTTCGGCCGGCTTCAGCACCAGATCAAGCCGGTAACGCATGTGTCGTCTCCTTGGCCGCGTGTGCGGGGTTGCTGTCCAGCATGGTGCTGTTGGCGTTGTTGGGTGGCACCAGCGGCCACACGTTGGCACGCGCATCGATGGCCACATGCAGCAGGCCTGGGCCCGGTTGCGTCAGCAGGTCGGCCAGCGCGGCATCCACGTCGCCGCGCGCGATGATGCGCTTGGCCGGGATGCCGAATACCTGCGCCAAGGCCGCGAAATCCGGGTTGTCGGACAGGTCGATCTCGCTGTAGCGCTCGGCAAAGAACAGCTCCTGCCACTGCCGGACCATGCCCAGCGAACTATTGTCCAGCAGCACGATCTTCACCGGCAGCTTGCAGCGCGCGATGGTCACCAGCTCCTGCACATTCATCATGAAACTGCCATCGCCGGAGACCAGCACCACGGTGCGGTCGGGGCAGGCAAACTGCGCGCCCATCGCCGCCGGCAGGCCGAAGCCCATGGTGCCCAGCGCGCCGCTGGTGAGGTGATTACGTGGATCGTTGAAGCGGCAATGTTGGGCCACCCACATCTGATGCTGGCCGACATCGCAGGCGATGATGGTGTCGGCCGGCGCCACTTCGCTCAGGCGCTTCAGCAGCGCCGGCGCATAGATATCGGTGCCGGGCGCGTCGTAGCGCGCGCCAAATTTTTCGCGGTTGGCAAAGCAGCGCGTGCGCCAGGCCTGGCAGTTGCCACGCGCCGCACTCAGTGCTTTCAGACTCGTTGCCACATCGCCGGGCACCGCGATATCGGCGGTGCGCAGCTTCGAGATTTCATACGCGTCGGCATCCAGATGGATGACACGCGCAAACGGGGCGAACTCGCTCAGCTTGCCGGTGGCACGGTCATCGAACCGTGCGCCCACCACCACCAGCAGGTCGCATTCTTGGATGGCCATATTGGCCGCACGGGTGCCGTGCATGCCCAGCATGCCCAGGTAATCCGGATGCGCATGCGGCAATGCGCCCAGGCCGCGCAAGGTTAGCGCGGTCGGGATGCCGGTGGCTTCGACAAAGCGCCGGAATGCCTCCACTGCGCCGGCCAATGCAATTCCGCCACCGCCATACACCACCGGGCGCTCGGCACCGGCGATCGCCGCCAGTGCATCGGCCAGTTTCGCGTCCGCAGGTGCCGGCGGCGGCAACACGGCCGCTGGCACATGCTCAGGCAGGTGCGACGCATCGGCAATCTGCACGTCCTTGGGCAGATCGATCAATACCGGGCCCGGGCGACCCTCGCGCGCAATGCGAAATGCCTCGCGCACCATCTCCGGAAGATCCTCCACACGCCGCACCAAGAAGCTGTGCTTGACGATCGGCATGGTCATGCCGAACACGTCCAGCTCCTGGAACGCGTCGGTGCCCAGCAAGGGCGTGGCGACCTGGCCGGTCAGGCACACCATCGGCACCGAATCGAGCATGGCGTCGGCAATGCCGGTGACCAAGTTGGACGCGCCCGGGCCGGAGGTGGCCACGCACACGCCGACCCGGCCGCTGGCACGGGCGTAGCCGTTGGCGGCGAGGGCGGCGCCTTGTTCGTGGCGCACCAGGATGTGCTTGAGCCTGGAATCCACCAGGGCGTCGTAGAACGGCATGATGGTGCCGCCCGGATAGCCGAACAGCGTTTCCACGCCTTCAGCTTCCAGGGCCTGCGTCAGCCAGCGCGCGCCGTTGCGGGGCGTGCTGTGTGCGGAGGTGTTCATGCGTTGCGGACCTTCGGTGTTAAGCGGTGGGGGATGCGGCGGCGTTATGCCGCCTGTTGATTCGCAGGTGCGGCGGCGGCTTGCTGTTCGCCGTTGAGCCACACCATCTTGGCGCGCAGCTTCTTGCCCACTTCTTCGATCGGGTGCTCCAGATCGGCCTGCTTGAACTTGCTGTAGTTCGGCAGGCCGGCTTCGTACTCGGCCACCCAGTTCTTGGTGAAGGTGCCGTTTTGGATGTCGGTCAGCACGTCCTTCATGCGCGCCTTGGTGCTGGCATCAATCACCCGCGGGCCGCTGACATAGTCGCCGTATTGGGCGGTTTCGGACACGAATTCCAGCATGCGGGTGATGCCGCCTTCGTAGAACAGGTCCACGATCAACTTCAATTCGTGCAGCACTTCGTAGTACGCGATTTCCGGCTGGTAGCCGGCTTCCACCAATACTTCGAAACCGGCCTGCACCAGCGACGAGGCGCCGCCGCACAGCACCGCCTGCTCGCCGAACAGATCGGTTTCGGTCTCTTCCTTGAAGGTGGTCTTGATGATATTGGCGCGCGCGCCGCCCAGGCCGCCGGCATAGGTCAGCGCGAACTGCTCGGCCTTGCCGCTGGTGTCCTGGTACACCGCATAGATGCACGGCACGCCGCGGCCGATCTCATATTCGCGACGCACCAGCGCGCCCGGGCCCTTGGGCGCGACCAGCACCACGTCCAGATCGGCGCGCGGTTTGATCATGTCGAAATGCACGTTCAGGCCATGCGCGAACAACAGGCAGGCGCCCTGCTTCATGTTGGGGGCGATGACCTCCTCGTAGAGCTTCTTCTGCACCATGTCCGGGGTCAGGATGGCGACCAGGTCGGCGCTCTTGACCGCCTCGGTGGGGGCCACGACGGTGAAGCCGTCGGCCTGCGCCTTGGATTCGGTCGGGCCCCCGGCACGCAGGCCGACGGTGACGTCGAAGCCGGAATCGCGCAGGTTCAGCGCATGCGCGCGGCCCTGGCTGCCGTAGCCGATGATCGCGATTTTCGGTTGGGTGTCGTTGCTCATGAAGGTGTCCTTGCGGGGTTGGCAGTGGAGATGGGCAGTGGAAAGAGATCAGCCGGCAGTGCAGACACTGGCCGGCTGAGCAAAGCGGGGATGAGCGAAGCCGCCGCACATGCAGACGCAGGCAGCAGCGCCGGTGCGGGCATTGCTGGAAGACGTTCTGGCGATGGTGGTGATGTCGTTCATGTCATTCGAAACTTTTGGTGATCCCTGAAACGCGAAACCCCGCGCCGTTGCCGGTGCGGGGTCTGATCGAAGCCTTGTGTGTTTGTTGCCTACACGAAGTCTCGTCCCGCACCGGTTGGCGAGGTAATAAGTACGAGCACGAGAAGCGACGCTGCCGGCACGCCGAAGGGCGCGGGCATCGGAGCGTTCGAGGTGGTGTGGCGGTGCGGCATGGGCCTGAGATAACCACCGCGGCCGGTGAGGTGTCAACCCTTGCGGCTGAAGCATCCGCATTCATGCGGCCGGCGATGCGCCAGGCCGCATGACAGCAGCATGGTTGCGGCTGAAACCGGATTGCACGTGTACCGGAATCGCCAACGGACATCACCAACTGCGCGGTTTTTCCGTGTGCGATGGCATCGAACGAGCGCCGCGACAGAGGCCGCTGGTATGGTGAGCCCTTCATCTGTCGTGTCATGGGGAGCTGTTGATCATGCGTCGCGTACCTGTCTTGCTGGTGTCTGCCCTGGCGCTACTCGCGCCGCCTCTCGGCGCCGCCGACCGGATCACCGGGCAGCCCTTCGCCACCCGCTCGGAAGTCATTGCGCCGCATGCCATGGCGGCGACCTCGCAACCGCTGGCGACCCAGATCGCCCTGGACGTGATGAAGAACGGCGGCTCGGCGGTCGACGCGGCGATCGCGGCCAATGCGGCGCTGGGCCTGATGGAACCCACCGGCAACGGGGTGGGCGGGGATCTATTCGCGATCGTGTGGGACCCCAAGACCAGCAAGCTTTACGGTTACAACGGTTCGGGCCGCTCGCCCAAGTCGCTGACCCTGGCCGAGTTCCAGCGTCGCGGCCTGAAGGACATTCCGCCCACCGGCCCGCTGCCGGTCTCGGTGCCGGGCGCGGTGGACGGCTGGTTCGCGCTGCATGAGCGCTTCGGGCGCAAGTCGATGGCGCAGAACCTGGCACCGGCGATTCGTTACGCGCGCGAAGGCCATCCGGTGGCCGAAACCATTGCCTATTACTGGGACCGTTCGGTACCGCGCCTGTCGCAATACCCCGGCTTCCAGGAGCAGTTCACCATCGACGGCCACGCCCCGCGCAAAGGCGAGCTGTGGAAGAACCCGAACCTGGCCAATACGCTGCAGCAGATCGCCGACGGCGGCCGCGATGCGTTCTACAAGGGCGAGATCGCGCGCACCATCGGTGCCTACTTCAAGGCCAATGGCGGCTACCTGAGCTACGAAGACATGGCCAGCCATCAGGGCGAGTGGGTGGAGCCGGTCAGCACCAACTATCGCGGCTACGACGTCTGGGAGCTGCCGCCCAACAGCCAGGGCATTGCTGCGCTGCAGATGCTCAACATCCTGGAAGCCTACGATTTTTCCAAGATCCCGTTCGGCTCGGCCGAGCATGTGCACCTGTTCACCGAGGCCAAGAAGCTGGCGTTTGCCGACCGTGCACGCTTCTACGCCGACCCGGCCTTCCAGCCCGCACCGCTGGCCAGGCTGGTGTCCAAGGACTACGCGGCCCAGCGCCGCGCGCTGATCTCCATGGACAAGGCGCTCAAGGAAGTACAGCCGGGCACACCCAAGCAACTGGAAGAGGGCGACACCATCTACATGACCGTGGCCGATGCCGACGGCATGATGGTGTCGCTGATCCAGTCCAACTACCGCGGCATGGGCAGCGGCATGGCGCCGCCGGGGCTGGGCTTCATCCTGCAGGACCGCGGCGAGATGTTCGTGCTGAAGAAGGATCACCCCAACGGCTACGCACCGGGCAAGCGGCCGTTCCAGACCATCATCCCGGCCTTCGTCACCAAGGACGGCAAGCCGTGGCTGAGCTTCGGCGTGATGGGCGGTGCGATGCAGCCGCAGGGCCATGTGCAGATCGTGATGAACCTGGTGGACTTCCACATGAATCTGCAGGAAGCCGGCGACGCGCCGCGCATCCAGCATGAAGGCTCCACCGAGCCGACCGGCCAGGCCACGGCGATGAGCGATGGTGGCGAGGTCAATCTGGAGACCGGCTTCTCCTACGACACCATCCGTGCGTTGATGCGCAAGGGCCACCGGGTGATCTTTGCCGATGG
The DNA here is from genome assembly GCF_000802365.1 of Xanthomonas cannabis pv. cannabis. Classification (GTDB taxonomy): domain Bacteria; phylum Pseudomonadota; class Gammaproteobacteria; order Xanthomonadales; family Xanthomonadaceae; genus Xanthomonas; species Xanthomonas cannabis. The sequence continues at coordinate 13,268 of NZ_JSZE01000059.1, read as the reverse complement.
CCCGTATGGCGGCTATCAGGCGATCGCCCGCGATCCTGCCAGCGGGGTGTACTACGGTGCCTCGGAAAGCCGCAAGGATGGGCAGGCCGCCGGATTTTGAGCGGGCTGGCGCGGTGCCGCGCGACTCAACTCCAGGCCCGACGCGCCGCTAACGCTATCGATGGATTAGGAGTCCCCATGAGCTCGATGCAATCGCCTGACCCGCCGTCGCAGACACAGGCGGCCCAGCTTCCCGATGCGCCGGTGGCCCTGCTGCGGCTTTCGGCCGAGGCCTGTCTGGTGGCGTGCAACCGCGCCGGCCTGGACGTGCTGGGCAAGACCGCCGGCGAGCTGCAGGGCGCGCCGGCATCGGTGCTGTGGGGATTGAGCGCAGCGGATCTGGTCGGCGAAGAAGGCGTCTGGGCGGCACCGGGCGACGATCCGGCGCGGCGCGTGCGCTACGTGCGCGAGCGCGCGTACGGTGGCTGGATGCTGTCGCTGCCGCACGTGGAAACCGCAATCCTGCTGCGCGAAGCCACCCGCCTGGCCGACGACAGCCGCCCGGTGCCGATTTCGCCGCTATTGCAGCCGTTGGTGGCGCGCCTGCAGGCCGAGCATGAAGACCGTACGGTGCTGGAGCGCACCGCCCAGGCGCTGGCCGGCTGCGAGCTGGAACTGCTGCTGCCGCCCGGTCTGGCAGAGACCGACATGGGGCGCCGGCTGCAGGCCGGCTTCGGCAATCTGGCCGAGGCGATCCGGCAGGCCGTGGCGCTGTCGGTGCAGATCGCGGCTGAAGTGCCGCCGCTGGTAGCCGAAAACGACGACATGGTGCGCCAGTCGCAAGCCCAGACCGAGGCGCTGGACGGGGCGCGCATGGCGGTGGAGCGGCTCTCGTCCAGCCTGCACGACGTCAATGCCGAGCTGGGGCAGGTCATCGCGCTGGCGGCCAGTGCCGATGACAGCGCGCGGCAGGGCGTGGCGGCGGCGCACGCGCTGGGTCAGGCCATGCACGAAGTGGAGCGTCGGGCCGCGCGTGCCGGTGAGGTCATCGAAGTCATCGACTCGGTGGCGTTCCAGACCAACATCCTGTCGATCAATGCCAGCATCGAAGCGGCGCATGCCGGCGATGCCGGGCGCGGCTTTGCGGTGGTCGCCACCGAAATCCGCCGCCTGGCAGAGCGCGCCTCAGCGGCGGCCCGCGATGTGCGCGCTATCCTCGCCGAAACCAGCGCCGCGGTAGGCGAGGGTGCGGCCTCCGCGCGCGGCACCGAAGCGGTGCTCGACGGCATCACCCGCGTGCTTGGGCAGGCCAGCAGCGCGATGACCACGGTGGCCGGGCGCATCCAGGCGCAGGACGGCGAGATCCGCGGCATCGAGCGCGCCGTGGATGGCGTGGTGGCCCTGGGCCGCAGCAATCTGCAGCACGCCGCGCATGTGGCCGAACGCAGCGAAGCGCTGGAGCGCGGCACCGAAACCCTGCGCGACTGCGTGGGGTTGTTCCGATTGCCGGCCGACCCGCTGCAGGTGCCCCGGCACGCGCGCGTCAAGGAACTGGCCGTGGCCACCGCGGGCAGGATCGGGGCGGCATTGGCGCAGGCCATTGCGCGCGGCCAGATCGATGAAGCCGCGTTGTTTGCGCGCGCCTACACGCCGATCGCCGGTGTCGAACCGCCCAAGTTCACTACCGACTTCGACGCGCTCTGCGATCAGGTGTTGCCGCCGCTGCAGGAGCCGCTGCTGGATGCGCACCCGTGGATCGTGTTTGCCATCTGCGCCAATCCCGACGGCTACGTGCCCACCCACAACCTGCGCTTCACCCAAGCGCTGACCGGCGATGCCAAGCGCGACCTGGTCGGCAACCGCACCAAGCGCAAGTTCACCGACCGCGTCGGCCGCAGCGTCGGCGCACACACCGACCCCTACCGCCTGCAGGTCTACCGCCGCGACACCGGTCAGATCATGTTCGACCTGTCGGCCCCGATCTTCGTCGATCGCAAGCACTGGGGCGGCCTGCGGGTGGGATACACCCTGGAGTGACCGGGAAACCCACGCGTGCGAGGGTGTCGCCGCGTGCGCGGTACTGCATCCGGCCGGACCCTGGCCGCCGTGCGTCAACGCGGCAACCCAAAAAAAAGCCGCCGGAATCGGCGGCAGGGAGAGAGAGCAGGTTTCTTGTTGTAGTGCCGGCAGGCTAGTTGCACGGTGTGCCGCGGAAATGTCTGCGCATGTCAGCGAGCAGGCACCAAACGTCCTGTTCAGCTCTTGGTGATCTGCAAGGTCGCTTCGTATCAGACTGCTGCTGATCGCAAATCATGGTCGCCGGCCGTGATCGTTCCGCAATAAGCAGGCGCGTCCAGCTGGATACGCCCCATCCGGCTAACGGGTGAGCGCTTCCTCCCTGCGGATGCGCTTTCTCGTGAGTTCCTTCCGCAAAGCTGCTCGCGCGCGCCGTGAGCGCAGGCGATGTGGTTTAATCGCCGCCGAAGTGGGGGTACCGCAGCGCGCTGCGGTTGAGATAGTCCCTTCGAACCTGATCCGGCTCATACCGGCGTAGGGAAGCTTCGTTAGATGCGAGGGTCCGTGCCTGCACGGGCACCTGAGTGTTGAGCGCCGCCGCTTCGTCCGCACTGCGACTCCTTCGCAGGGCCAGCACACAGGACGAATGCCATGAATGCCGCGCCCACCGTTTTGCAGCAACAAGCCCAGTCGTTGTCCCAGGCTGTCACCCAGCCGATTTCCGGGTCCCGCAAGATCTTCGTGCAAGGCTCGCGCGCGGATCTGCAGGTGCCGATGCGCGAGATTGCGTTGACGCGCACGCCCACGTTGTTCGGTGGCGAAGACAATGCGCCGCTCAGCGTCTACGACACCTCTGGGCCCTACACCGACCCACAGGCGGCCATCGATCTGGCTGCCGGTCTGGCACCGCTGCGCACGCAGTGGATTGCCGAGCGCGGCGACACCGTGGCGCTGGATGGATTGAGTTCCAGCTTCGGGCGCGGACGCGAGCACGATGCGCGGCTGGATGCAGTGCGTTTCCCGGCGCGTCGTCTGCCGCGCGTGGCCCGGGAGGGCGCCAACGTCACCCAGATGCATTACGCACGGCGCGGCATCATCACGCCGGAGATGGAGTTCGTGGCAATCCGTGAAAACCAGCGGTTGGAGGCGGTGGCCGATGCGGTCTTGCGCAAGCAGCATCCCGGCGAGTCGTTCGGTGCGGCGATCCAGCAGCGCATCACGCCGGAATTCGTGCGTGACGAGATTGCACGCGGCCGCGCGATTCTGCCCAACAACATCAATCACCCGGAAAGCGAACCGATGATCATCGGTCGCAATTTCCTGACCAAGATCAACGCCAACATCGGCAACAGCGCGGTGTCTTCGGGCATCGCCGAAGAAGTGGAAAAACTGGTGTGGTCGATCCGTTGGGGCGGCGACACGGTGATGGACCTGTCCACCGGCAAGCACATCCACGAAACGCGCGAGTGGATCATCCGCAATTCGCCGGTGCCGATCGGCACGGTGCCGATCTACCAGGCGCTGGAAAAAGTGGACGGGCGTGCCGAAGCCCTCACCTGGGAGATTTTCCGCGACACCTTGATCGAGCAGGCCGAGCAAGGCGTGGATTACTTCACCATCCATGCCGGCGTGCTGTTGCGCTACGTGCCGCTTACCGCAAAACGCGTCACCGGTATCGTCTCGCGTGGTGGCTCGATCATGGCCAAGTGGTGCCTGGCGCATCACAAGGAGAATTTTCTCTACACGCACTTCGAAGACATCTGCCAGATCATGAAGGCCTACGACGTGGCATTTTCGCTGGGCGATGGCCTGCGGCCGGGTTGTATTGCCGATGCCAACGACGCGGCGCAGTTCGGCGAGCTGGAGACGTTGGGCGAGTTGACCAGGCTCGCCTGGCAGCACGACGTGCAGACCATGATCGAAGGCCCGGGCCATGTGCCGATGCAGTTGATCAAGGAAAACATGGACAAGCAGCTGCGCGAATGCGGCGAAGCGCCGTTTTACACCCTGGGGCCGTTGACCACTGATATCGCGCCCGGTTACGACCACATCACCAGCGCGATCGGCGCGGCGATGATCGGCTGGTTCGGCACGGCGATGCTCTGCTACGTCACGCCGAAGGAGCACCTGGGTCTGCCCAACCGGCAGGACGTGCGCGACGGCATCATGGCCTACAAAATCGCTGCGCATGCAGCCGACCTCGCCAAGGGACATCCCGGGGCGCAGGTGCGCGACAACGCCTTGAGCAAGGCGCGTTTCGAATTCCGTTGGGACGACCAGTTCCATCTCGGGCTGGATCCGGAAAAGGCCAGGGAGTTTCACGACGAAACCCTGCCCAAGGACGCGCACAAGCTGGCGCACTTCTGTTCGATGTGCGGTCCGCACTTCTGTTCCATGAAGATCACCCAGGACGTACGCGACTACGCGGCCGAGCACGGCATGGGCGCTGAGCGTGCGTTGTCAGCCGGCATGGAAGAAAAGGCGTTGCAGTTCCTGGCGCAGGGCGCACAGGTGTATCGCGCGTCCTGATGCCGCCAGGCGCCCGCCGCCGAGCTCGGGCGACGTGGTCGCTTAACAGGAATTCAGGTTTTCGCGAGCAGATCGCATCGTGGTGCGCAAGTGCCACGGTGGGGTCGCGCTGCAAGCGATTACACAGCACAAGGCTCTCGACGGTTTTACCTGAATCGCAGATAAAAAAATCGCGCCAGAAGGCGCGAAGGGAACATCGTCGTTATTTGAATTCGTCGGCGAGAGAGAGAGAGCCTGACGTCGCCGCCTGTCATAGGAAGCAACGGTGCGTAGGGTAAAATTTGCACCAAACGGATGCATGACACAGTTGGTCGTGGTCCTTTGCTGAATTTGGCGTTTCGCGCGGATTGCGTGATGCGTCCTTTGTTGTCCTTGCATGCCGATGCGTGTTTTTTGCCGATGAGTGTTCCTCCCGTTACTGCAATGCCCTCTGGCCGGCTGCGCGTCGGCCCGTGCGTGGTCGACGTTGCCTCGCGCGAAGTGCATGCGCCCGGAGCCAGGCGTGTCGCGCGGCTGGCGCCCAAATCCCTGGCGGTCTTGCTGAGCCTGGCGCGGCAGCCGGGGCAGGTGGTCACGCGTGAGCAGCTGCTCGCCGACGTGTGGCCCGATACCTTGCCCACCAATGATGTGGTCACCCAGGCGGTGACGCAGCTGCGCAAGGCGCTGGCCACTCATGGGAGCCAGCGCTCGGAGCACATCGAAACGATTGCCAAGACCGGCTATCGGCTGATGGCGCCGGTGGCGTGGGAGACGGAGAGTGACCCGCTGGTGGCGCAGGTGCCTGACGCGCAATCGCCGTCGCATGCGCAGGCGCCGGCAGTTCTGGATGCAGCGCTGCCCGCGCCTGCAGCGCGCGTGAGTGCAACAGCGCCGACCATCCCTGTTCCCGCACCGGCGCAAGGCCAATCTTCGCGTGCTGCTGCGATGACACCGCGGCGGCGCTGGATGGCTTTGGCGATCGCGGGCGTGGCCTTGCTGGCGGTGCTCGGGCTGGTGCCGCGCACGCTCTGGCTGCATGCGCCGGTCGACCCGGTGGCGACATCGAGCGCAGTGCCGGGCAGCCCCAAACGACCGTACCAGGTGATTACCGCAGGCGGCGGATTCGATCTCACTCCCAGCCTGTCGCCGGACGGCCGCATGGTCGCGTATGCATCGTTGACCAGCGATCGTCCGGGGACGTCGATCCTGGTCAAGACGACCGACAACGCCTACCCGCGCGTGCTTGAAACACCGGCGCCCGGCATCTCCGATCGCCTGCCTGCGTGGTCGCCGGACGGACGGCAGATTGCGTTCTCCAGGCAGGCTCCGGATGGAAGCTGCGGGGTCATGATTGCGGCGGCAAGCGGCCCGGCCGCAGCGCGCGAGGTGGCCCGCTGCGATGGCGCGGACATGCTCAGTTTCAGCTGGTCGCCCGACGGGCGTGCGTTGTTGTTCGGCAGCATGACCGGCGCACAGGGGGGCGCGCGGATTCGGCGCCTGGATCTGGGCACCGGGCAGTGGCAGGCGCTGCGCTACAGCGCGGAGCCGGGCGACTTCGACTACGCGCCGGGCTATTCCCCGGACGGGCAGTGGATCGTGTTCCTGCGCAACCCCCAGCTCGGCGACCTGTGGCGAATGCCTGCACAGGGCGGCACCGCCGAGCGGTTGACGCATGACAATGCCGATATTCGCGGTTGGAGCTGGTTGCGCGACGGGAGCGGGCTGGTATTCGGGCGCCGCGTGGATAGCGAGGCGCGCTTGTATCGGCTGGATCTGGTCGATCGCAGCCTGCATGACCTGGGCGTGGACGATGCGCAGGCGCCGGACGTGGCGCACGACCACCTGGTCTTCGTGCAGCGCAAGCCGCAGTTTGGTGTGTATCAGGTCATTCATGACCCCATGAATGGCGGCTACATCCGGCGCCGCCTGTTTCCCTCCAGCGGGCGCGATGACCAGCCGATGATCGCGCCGGACGGTCGCCAACTCATCTTCGCCTCTAACCGCTCCGGCGCGTATGGGCTGTGGTGGGGCGACGTCACCCAGCCCGGCTCGGTGCGGCTGATCGAAGGCCTGCGGCCGGATGCGCGGCAGGCGGCGGATTGGTCCGCCGATTCGCGCAAGGTGCTGGTCAGCGGCAGCGATGCCGACGGGCATGCGGCGCTGTTCGAAGTGACCCCGGGGAACGGCAAGGCCGTGCGCCTTGCGGTGCCCCAGGCGCGGCCGTTGCAGGCGATCCATCTTCCCGATCCTGATCGCTTGCTGGTCGTGGCCGCGGCCGACGATGGCCACACCTTCGCCACGCTGTACGACCGCCGCAGTACGCCGTGGCGCGCGCTGGCCACGCTGGCGGACGTGTCGCAGCTACGGTTGGACCGGGTCAGCGGGCAGGTGCTGTTCACGCATCTGAGTGGTGGCGGGCTGTGGCAGATCGCGCCGACGCTGGCGGCCGATACGCTGCAGCCGGTGGACCCGCAGCAGCCGACGCGTTGGCGTTATCGCAGCTGGGCGCCCGGCGCCAATGGCCAGGTGCACTATCTGTCGTCCAGCGACAGTTGCGCGACGCATGACAGCGAGTTGCGCAGCCAGCATGCGCAATGCCTGGACGTGGCGAAGTTCACCACCATCAACGGCTTCAGCCTCGATCAGCACAGCGGCGCGATGTATGTCGCGCTGGCGGAAGAGGATGGCAGTTCGATCGCCTATATGGCACTGCCCGGACGTTCGTCGGTCCCTGTCGGCTTCATATCCAACTTGTTGACGATATTGAGAAAAGTCGCCTCGTAATTTATTCGGAAAGGCTTCGTATCGATTTCGGCACTCCTTCGTCGGAACTTCCTGACTCACGCCAGATTCGGCAAAACACTACGCCCTCTTTTGTAAACGGGGCTGCCAACATGCAACAGGTCATCACTGCCGATCGCGGGCTCGCGCTGTCATTGGACGGCGCCAGCGAGTCGACCTCGACCACGTGTCTGGCAGTGTCGCGTCTGGGCAGCATCCGCACGACGTCCGCCACCTTCACGCTGTGGGTGCAGCTGCGCGGCCGTGCCTGGGTGGAATCCAAAGAGGGCCGCTTCCGTTTGCGTGCCGGCGACTGGATCGCCTTCGACAAGGATTCGCACCCCACCGTGCAGGCCGATCGCAGTGCCCTGTGCGTGGGCGTCAGCCTGGATGGCGACAGCTTGCAGTCGCTGGCCGAGTTGACCGATGCCACGCTCTATCCGGGGCGCAGCCACTTGTCGCGCAGCGATCTGCGCATCGCGTTACGGCTCTGGCGCAATGCGGCCCTGCAGAACGGTGGCGCGTCCGCGCGCCCGTTGTTGCTGCACCTGGCGGCGATGCAGCGCGACTTCATCGAACAGGAGCAGCGTTGCCCGGGTCGCTCGCGTAGCCGCCGCCGTCAGGTGTTCGGTCGCATGCAGCGTGCGCGGCTGTACCTGGAAGGCAACAGCGACCGGGTAGTACGCATCAGCGAACTGGCGCAGCTGACCAACTTCTCCAGCTGGTATGTCTCCAAGACCTTCCAGAGCCTGTATGAAGAGAGCCCGCAGGCCTTGTCGGCCCGCTTGCGTCTGGAGCGCGCCTCTGACCTGTTGCGCGATACCTCGATGATGATCGGCGAAGTGGCAGCGGCCAGCGGCTTTGACAATTGCTGCAGTTTTGCGCGTGCATTTCGTGCGCGCTTCGGTGTCTCTGCATCGCACTACCGCGACCAGGCGACCAATCCGCCAGATTCGGCAAAGCCACGTAGCGTGACGCGCAAAGCGACGGCGTTCACGCAATCGTAATTTGCACAGGGGCGCTTAACGCGCCACTAACGAACCCTGGAGAGATTGATGAACCTTCGCACTTCCGCAGTGCGGCTGGGCCTTTTGCCCGCCGGTATTGCGATCGCGTTGACGCCGGCTTTTGCCGCCAATGCACAAGAGCAGTCCGCCGCCCCGTCGACCACGACGCTGGACCGCATCGAAATCACCGGCTCGCGCATTCGCTCGGTCGACGTCGAAACCGCACAGCCGGTGTTCACCGTTAGCCAGCAGGACATCCAGAAGTCCGGCCTGGTGAGCGTTGGCGACATCCTCCAGAATCTGTCGATCGCCGGTACGCAGACTTACAGCAAGGCTGCCGTGCTGACCTCCGATCCGGAACAGGGCGGCCAGTACGTCAATCTCTACAACCTGAACGAAAACCGCACCCTGGTGTTGGTGAATGGCAAGCGTTGGACCAGCAGCCTGAACGGCCTGACCGACATGTCCACCATTCCCAGCTCGCTGATCGAGCGCATCGAAGTCCTGAAGGACGGCGCCTCGGCGATTTACGGCTCCGACGCCGTGGCTGGCGTGGTCAACATCATCCTGCGCCAGAACTATGACGGCGCGGAAGCGTCGGCGTATTTCGGCCAGAACGGTCGTGGCGACGGTTCCAAGGAGCAGTACTCCTTCACCGCCGGCACCACCACCGACCGTGCCTCGCTGGTGTTCGGTGCCAACTACACCAATGAAGATCCGGTGTGGGCCAAGGATCGCGCGCTGACCCGTTATTCGGCCGGCCCGAACCACATCGAAGACAGCCTGAGCGCGACCGGTCCGTGGGGCCGCTTCACCTCCAACGGCGAAACCTACATCCTCAACCACACTGGTTCGTTCGACGGCCGTGGCGTGGGTGCGGATTCGCGCAACATCGCCAACTACCACAACGACATCACCACCGACGACTACTACAACTCCGTCGACCAGATGATGTTGCAGCAGTCCAGCCGCAACAAGTCGATCTTCACCACCGGCAGCTACAACCTGACCGACAGCCTGACCTTCAAGTCGACTGCGATGTACTCCGAGCGCGACTCGAACCGTCAGATCGCCGGCTACCCGCTGCAGGCGTCTTCGCAGCCGCAGTTCCCGGTTGCCATCAGTGGCAGCAGCTACTACAACCCGGTCGGCCAGGACATCACCAGCTGGTTCCGTCGCACCGTCGAACTGCCGCGCACCACCGAAAGCAACGTCAAGACCCTGCATTTCGATGCAGCGCTGGAAGGTGTGTTCGACGTTGGCAGCCACGGCTGGAACTGGGACGTCGGCTTCAACTACAACAAGTACGATGTGACGCAGGTGTCCCGCGGCAACATCAACTTGCTGGCGCTGCAAAAGGCACTGGGTCCTTCGTTCCTCAATGCGCAGGGTCAGGTGCAGTGCGGTACCGCAGCGGCTCCGATCGCTCTGGGTACCAGCAATGCGCTGGGCCAGTGCACCCCGTTCAACATCCTGGGTGGCCCGTCGGCCTCCACGCCGAACGCGCTGCAGTACATCAATGCGCTGGGTCAGGCAACGCAGCAGAGCCTAAGCAAGCAGTGGACCGCCAACATCACCGGTGGCCTGTTCGATCTGCCGGCCGGTGAGCTGGGCTTCGCCGCAGGCGTCGAGCACCGCGAAGTCAGCGGTTACGACTACCCCGATCAGCTGTCCAGCGCCGGTTACACCACCGACCTGGCTGCACAGGCCACCGAAGGTCGCTACCAGACCAACGAAGCCTACCTGGAACTGTTGATCCCGGTGTTGAAGGATCTCCCGGGCGCCAAGGAACTGTCGTTCGACGTGGCTGCGCGTTACAGCAACTACAGCCGTTTCGGTGACACCACCAACAGCAAGTTCAGCTTCACCTGGAAGCCGATCGACGACCTGCTGGTGCGTGGTACCTACGGCACCGGGTTCCGTGCGCCGACGCTGTCGGACACCTTCGGTGGCGGTTCGCAGACGTTCGATACCTTCACCGATCCGTGCGACGCCACCTTCGGCTCGCTGGGCAATGCAGGCGTGGCAGCACGCTGCGCCGGCGAAGGCCTGCCGGCCGGCTACCGTCAGACCGACACCGCGGGCAATCCGGTGACCCGTCGCGACGTGCAGGGCAACGCGCCGTTCAATTCGGGCGTGGGCAATGCCGAGCTGGAGCCGGAATACAGCATCACCCGTACCGTGGGCATGGTGTACAGCCCGCATTGGGTGCAGGGTCTGGATTTCTCGCTGGACTGGTACCGCATCTCGATCTCCAACATCATCACTTCGCTCACTGCCAATGATGTGTTGAACAACTGCTACCTCAACAACCTGGCCAGCTACTGTGCCGACTACGGTCGCGACCCGATCAGCGGTCAGGTCACCACGCTGAGCCGCGGCAACGTCAACCTGGGTCGTCTGGAAACCGAAGGCTACAACTTCGGCGTGCGTTACCGCATGCCGGAAACCGCCTACGGCAAGTTCGCCGTCAACCTGGACACCAACTACCTGGCAACCTACAAGTCGCAGGCGGAAGCCGGCGCCGAGTGGGCAAACGCGGCCGGTTACTGGAACTTCCCGCGCGTGCGTGCCACCTTGGGTCTGGACTGGTCGCTGGGTTCGCTGTCGGCCAACTGGAACCTGCGTTACTACGGCGGTTTCCGTGATTACTGCTGGGATGCAGCGGCAGGCATCGAGTGCAACAACCCGAACTACCAGACGCCGAATCCGGGCTGGGGCGGTGGCACCGGTTCCAACAAGAAGGGCTCGATCTCCTACCAGGACGTCTCGGTCACCTGGCAGGCTCCGTGGGATGGCAGCGTGACCGTCGGCGCCCGCAACATCTGGAACAAGCAGCCGCCGATCACCTACTCGATCACCAACAGCAGCACCGCGGCGATCGATCCGATGCTCGACTACGACCGCTTCCTGTTCGTGCAGTACAACCAGCGCTTCTGATCATCGAAGCGATGTAAGTGTGTCGAAAAAGCGGGCCGAAAGGCCCGCTTTTTTTGTGCCCGCCACTGAGCGTGCCTTCCGTGCGGCGTGCGGATGAGCCGCGCTGGTGAGCGCCAAGCTGCTGCATTTCCGGTGCGATGCGTACGTGCTGCTCCAACGCTGAGGGGGCTCGCTGCCCACACCATTGCGGTGCGTGGGGGATTACGAGCATCCGACTGCGCACGAGCAGTCCGATATGGACCGATGCCAGGTGCCAGCGTCCCCACCGCAGGTGCCTGAAGCCATGGCCGTTGCCATGCTTGGTCCAAAGGCCAATCGCTACCGCGTTGGGATCGATTCGGCTGCGTGTGTTGCAGGGTCTGCATATCCGTGGGGTCCTGCCAATCGCGGAGTTGCTGACCTCGCAGGCCGGCATCCTGCAGATGCGCATCGGGCATCCTGCCCGTATCACGCGGTGGCGAAATACCAAAGAAAAAGGCGCGATGTCATCGCGCCTTTCGTCCTTCAATCGCTGCCTTCACCGTCGCCGCTTACGCTTCGGCAAGCCCCAGCAAGGTATCGGCCTGTTCGCGCCAGGCCGGCAGGCGGGTGATCACCCCCACCTTGGACAGATACTCTTCGTCCACCGCCTCGCCGCTGGCCAGCGCGGTGGCCACGTGCACCGCGCCGGTGACCCAGAAGCTGCGCAGGCTGGAGCGCTGCGGATGCCGATGGAACGCCACTGCCTCGATGATCGGCATCGGCAGGCCCCACAGGCCCAGCAGATACGCGCCGGCTTCAGTGTGACCCAGACGCTCGTCGCCGCCTTCCAGCAGCGGCTCGCGCTCGTCGCGCACGCCGGGCAGCAACAGGCCGATATCGGCCAGCAGGGCCGCTGTGGACCCCAACTCTGCACTGGTCGGTGGCAACACTTTTGCTGCCAGTCGCGAAGAGAGCAGGGCGCGACGCTGCATTGCGCTACGCTCGGCCGGGGTCAATGTCTGTACCGAGAAGACTTCGCTGGCCAGCACCAGGTCGCGCAAGGTTGCCACGCCCAGACGGGTCACCGCGGTCCGCAAGTCGGTGATGCTGCGGCCGCCGGAAAAGAACGCCGAATTGCACAATTGCAGCACCTTGGCCGCAATCGCCGGGTCGCCGGCGATCAGCTTGGCGATGTCGGCCGCATCGGCGCCATCGTCTTCTTCCAGCGCGTGCATCAGACTCAGATACAGATGCGGCGGCGAGGGCAGCTTTTCGATGCGCCCGATAGCCGCGCGCAAGCGCGGGTTGCTGAGCAGATCGCGCAGTTCTTCCAGGCTGGTTACCGCCTCGAGCAGCACTTCCGGGGCCAGCGGCATCGGCAGGAAACGATGGGCCACGCCAATGATGCGGGCCGGCGGCGTGCGCTGGCCATCCTGGGCATCGATCAGCGCGATCCGGATGGTATCCGGGCGCAAGGTGCGGATCTGCCCCAGCAGGGTGGCGGCAGTCAGGTCCGGCAACACCGGTGCAACGATGACCGCATCGAACGGCGACAACGCGGCAGCTTCGATCGCCGAATTTCCATCGGCCACCTGCTGCGCCTGCCACTGATCGCCGAGATCGGCGACATAGTCGATCAGGTCGGACGGAAGACTGGCTTCGTCCCCAACAAACAGAATACGCAAGACACTTCCCCAGAAGTCACCGGCGGCAGACGCCGGCCAAACGCAGTCGGCAAATGTACCCAATCTGCCGAAGGCGGTCACCGGGATCACGGCAAATGCGTGATCCCGGTCGCTCCGCAGTGCGGAGCAGTGTCACAGCCAACGGCTCAGGGCGCGTCGGAATTATAGCGTTCGACCGACTCGACCAGGATGCGCTTGGCCTCGGCCGCGCCGCCCCAACCGTCGAGCTTGACCCACTTGCCCTTCTCCAGGTCCTTGTAATGCTCGAAGAAGTGGCCGATGCGCTCCATCCAGTGGCTGGAGACCTGGTTGATGTCTTCGATGTGCGCGTAGCCGGAGAAGATCTTCTCGATCGGCACCGCCAGGATCTTTTCGTCGCTGCCCGCTTCGT
>NZ_JSZE01000058.1 GCF_000802365.1 Xanthomonas cannabis pv. cannabis | reverse complement strand
GGCCCGTACATCAGCGATGGCAAGCTCAATGGGAAGATCCCGAAGGAGCGCGAGCCGTCGTCGTTGACGCTCGCCGAGGTGCAGCAACTGCTGGCCGATACCGGCAAGCCGGTGCGCAAGGGCTTTGGCGCCAAGAAGGCCACGCTGAAGAAGAATGCGGTCAAGGATTCGGCCAAGGAAGCGAAGGACGCTGCCAAGAAGACCACGGTCAAGAAAACCGCCACCAAGACGGCAGCGAAGAAAGCGCCGGCCAAGAAGACCGCCACCAAGAAGGCGGCCAAGCGCGTGGTCAAGAAAACCGTGAGCAAGGCGGCAGGCTGAGGCAGCGCATGGACCACACGCTGAGCCCGGACAGCGCGGTCGCTACCCTGCAACGGGGCGGCGTGATCGCCTACCCGACCGAAGCGGTCTGGGGCCTGGGCTGCGATCCGGCACAGGAAGCGGCGGTGCTGCGGTTGCTGGAGATCAAGCGGCGCCCCGTCGACAAGGGCGTGATCGTGGTGGCGTCGGCCATCGAGCGGCTGTACGACTGGATCGATCTCGATGCGCTGGCGCCGGCGCGCCGGCAGGAGGTGCTGGCCAGCTGGCCTGGCCCGCATACCTGGATCCTGCCGGTCACGTCCCGCGCGCCGCGCTGGGTCACCGGCACGCACGACGGACTGGCCGTGCGCATCAGCGCGCATCCGGTGGTGGCTGCGCTGTGCGCGGCCTGGGGCGGCCCGCTGGTATCCACCAGCGCCAACCTGGCAGGCGAGCCCCCCGCGCGCAGCCGCGAGGCCCTGGACCCGGCCCTGCTGGCGACCATCGACGGCGTGGTGGCGGGCGATGTCGGCGGGCAGGCGCAACCCACCCAGATCCGCGACGCACGGACCGGCCAGGTGCTGCGCGACTGAGCCACCGCCGGCCGAACAAGCCGGCGTCATGATCCACTGGAACGCCCCCGCCTGGCGGTTGCTGCTCGCTGCCATGCAGGTCCGCATCAGGCACGCGCTTGGCCCTGGCCTGACCACGCCGTGTTCGGTCCCGACACCCTTTCTTCCGTCTTCGGCGACTGTGTCCGCATGCAACGGAGCCAGCCAGCTGCGCCTGATCGGCAGGTCCCCGGTAACGACCCGGCGCGGCAGGCCCTGATCTCTCGGCCGGGTATCGATCAACGAGCGGTCTCCTGGAGCGGCCGGGTTCCGCCACAAGCAGCACCCGGGCACCTGCGGCAGTGCCCAGCCAGGCAAGCTCATCGCCTTCAGTGACGCTGCCATGCCGCGGCACGACGGCGTCGCAGGCGACCGCCAGCCACTTTGCGGCGCGGCCGCCGAGCGCGCACACTCAGGCCATGCGTACTCCCCTGACTCTTCTGTTGCTGGCCTGCGCACTGCCCGCGGCGGCAGCGAGCACGGCCAGCAAGCCCGACCCCAACGTGCGCGTGTACCGCTGCGTCAGCAGCACCGGTACCGTCGCCTTGCAGGATGCGCCGTGCAGCGGCGGCCGCCAGCAGGTGCTGGACATGCAGCGCCCCAAGGATCCGCCACCGCGCCCGGCACGCGTTCAAGCGCCCGCCCCGGCCGCCGCCGCCGCACCCGCGCGCGAGGTGCGCATCGTGACCGTGCAACCGCCGCAGCCGATGTACGAGTGCACCACCGAAGACGGCCAGCGCTATACCAGCGACAGCCCGGAAGGCAATCCGCGCTGGGTGCCGACCTGGGGGCCGGCCTATGTGGGCAACGGCATCGCCACGCCTCCGCCCCCCGCTGGCACCCTGCGCCCGCCGCTACCGGTGAGCCCGCGCCCGGCGATCTCGGTGCAGGGTGGTTCCGCACGCGGCAGCCTGCGCGGCAGCGCCAGTTTTGGCGGCGGCAGCTATCAAGGTGGCTATCAGGGCGGATACCACGGTGGCGACCATGGCGGCACCGTGATCGTGCCCTACGGCAATGTGCAGGTCCGCGACGAATGCCATGCCCTGCCGGAACAGGAAGTCTGCGCGCGGTTGGAAGACCGCCGCTGGGAGCTGATCCGTCGGTACAACAACGCACTGCAAAGCGAGCGCCAGGACCTCAGCCGCGAACAACGTGGCATCGAAGCGCGTCAGCAACGCGATTGCGGCGGCGCATGAACCGCACCTTGGTGGTATGCCTGCTGTTGGGCGGGGTGTGGGGCGCCAGCGCCCAGGAAGTGGCCATCTACCGTTGCACCGATGCCACCGGCGCGCTCACGGTGCAGAACATGCCGTGCCCGAAAGGCATGCAGCAACAGAAAAAGCTGATGACCGCCCCGGCCGCAGTGCCATTCGCGCCAGGCGGCGCGACAACCGCTGCGCCTGCACGTGCCACGCAGCCACGCGCTGCTGCACCAACCGCTGCATCGGCGCCTGCCGCGCCAGCCGCGACGCCTCCCGCCACGCCAGTGCCGGCAGCGACCTCCACCTCGACACTGCCACCGCCGCCGCTGTTCGAATGCACCGCGCACGATAACGGCCGCTATTTCACCGAAGACCGCGAACCGGCCACGCGTTGCCTGCCGATGCAGACCACCAATCTGGCCGGCGGGCCGGCCACCGGTGGCGGCAGCGCCTGCGAAGTGGTCACCGACCGCTGCGCTCCGGTGCCGGACCAGAGCCTGTGCGAGGCCTGGCGCAAACGTGCCGAGCAGGCCGAATCCACCTGGCGCTTCTCCGATGAGGCGCAATCGGCCGAGCGCAAACAGCGCTACGACCAGATGCGGCGCGTGCTGGATGAAAGTCGCTGCGCCAATCCCGCCGCCACGCCCTGAGCGCGCGGCCTGATCACCGGCTGCAATGCGTTACGCAAACCGCGCTACGACCAGCTGCGGCGTGCGCGGGACGAAAACCGCCGCGCCAATCCTGCCGCGATGCCGTCAGCGCTGTTCCGATCATGGGCTGCACTGCATCGATGAAACGAACGTTGATCGGCATATGTCGACAGGTGTTGTCAGGTAGTCCGCGCTGTATCTCGATCAGGCGCGAGGCGGTG
The DNA here is from genome assembly GCF_000802365.1 of Xanthomonas cannabis pv. cannabis. GTDB lineage: Bacteria > Pseudomonadota > Gammaproteobacteria > Xanthomonadales > Xanthomonadaceae > Xanthomonas > Xanthomonas cannabis. The sequence goes on along the minus strand of NZ_JSZE01000058.1, from coordinate 36,704 downwards.
CAGGCGCTGCGCGACGTGACCCATCGCCCCCATGTGCACTGCCGCCGGGCGGAACCTGGGCGCCGCACAGAACGCGCCGCCGCGCAGCGACGCTGTGCCCTCGCCCGCCAGCGCAATGACCGGCAACGTCGCCCTGCCGTGGCGCTGTGCTCAGAACCCGTAGCGCAGAAAGCCGCCATCCACCGCGATGCTTTCGCCGGTGATGTAGCTGGCCGCCGGCAGGCATAAGAAGCCCACTGCGGCGGCCACTTCTTCGGGTTCGCCGATGCGGCGCATCGGGGTGCGCTCGATCACCTGCTCGTAGTAATCCGGATCCGACAACGGCCCGGAGGTGCGGCGCGTGCGGATGTACCACGGCGCGACGGCATTAACGCGGATGCCGTCTTCAGCCCATTCCACTGCCAGGTTGCGCGTCATCTGCTGCAGGGCAGCCTTGGTCATGCCATACGGCGCACCGCTACGCACATGGGTGATCCCGGACACGCTGCCGACGTTGACGATGGCCGATGCGGCGTGCCGGGTCAGCAACGGATGCGCATAGCGCGACAGTTCGAATGCCGAAAACACGTTGGTTTCGAAGATGCCGCGCCACTCGTCCTCGGTGTAGTCGATCGCGGCGCGGGTGATGTTGCCGCCGGCGTTGTTGATCAGCACATGCAGGCCGTCGGCATGATCTTCCACCCAGTCCAGGATCGCCCGGCGCTCCTCATCGTCGGCCACGTCGGCCGCCAGCCCATGCAGTTCGCGCTCGGGAAATTCCTCGGCCAGTTCATCGCGCGCCTGCGCCAAGGCATCGGCATCGCGCGCCACCATCAGCAGATCCGCGCCAAAACCCAGCAGCTCGCGCGCAATGGCCAGACCGATGCCGGCACTGGCGCCGGTGATGAGCGCGGTCTGTCCATCCAGCCGCCAGCGATGCATTGTCACGTGGGTGATCCTCTTCAAGACGCTGAGAAACTGCCGCTGCAGCGCAGTTGACGCGCATGCGTGGGCCGAGCGTTAGGATACCGCCACCCCAAGCGAGGTCACGACGATGAAGACGCATTGGATGCTTGCAGCCTGCCTGGCGGTGTCGCTAGGCGCCTGTCAGCGGCCGCAGTCCGCACCCACCGAACAGAAGCCCGAACCGCAGGCCACCGCCTTGCGCGACCACATCCAGCAACCGCTGAACAAGGCGCACGCAGTGCAGGCCGCGACCGATCAGGCCGCCGAAGACCAGCGCAAGGCGATCGACGCCGCCACGCAGTAGAAACAACAACGCCGGCACATGGCCGGCGTTGTCGATACAGCAATCGCTGTCCAAGCGCGACGGCTCAGAACCCGCAGAAGCAGTAGGCCAGTGCCTTGACCGGCGTGCCGCCCGCCTTGCTGTCGTGCACGGCGCTTTCGACGAAGCGCAGCTGCGTGTCCACTTCCGGCAACGAGCGGGCCAGCAATGCACGTGCCATGCCCGAGTCACCCAGCATCCACGCGCCCATGCGGCTGCCGGCGAACCCGCTCATGAACTGCGAAAACGGCGTCGCCGGCTTTTCCACATAGCGCACGCGGAAGTTGCCACGGCCCAGCTTGGCGCGGTCGGCCGCATCGGCCACTGCGTCCTGCATGCCGCCGAAGGCATCCACCAGGCCATGTTGCTTGGCCTGCGCGCCGCTCCACACACGACCGCGCGCGACCTTGTCGATGGCCTCCACCGACTGGTGACGCGCCTGCGCCACCTTGCCGGTAAAGTCGGCATAACCCTTGTTGATCACGGCCTGGATCACCTGGCCGGCCGCCGGGTCCAGCGGACGGGTGATGTCGAACGCACCGGCAAACCGCGTGGTGCCCACGCCGTCGGTGTGCACGCCGATCTTGTCCAGCGCGCGGGTCAGGTTGGGCACCATGCCGAAGATGCCGATGGAGCCGCTGATGGTCGACGGGTCGGCGTAGATGCGATCGGCATTCATGCTGATCCAGTAACCGCCGGACGCGGCCAGGTCGCCCATCGACACCACCACCGGCTTGCCGGCCTGCTTGAGCGCGACCACTTCACGGCGGATCTGTTCGGAGGCGAACACTTCGCCGCCGGGCGAATCCACCCGCAGCACCACCGCCTTCACTTCCTCGTCGTCGCGCGCCTGGCGCAGCAACGCCGCGGTGGACTCGCCACCGATGCGCCCGGCCGGCTGCTCGCCGCCACTGATTTCGCCGGCGGCCACCACCACGGCCACCTGCGGACGGCTGTCCATCGGCGAGCGCTGCGCCTGCAACTGGCTCAGGTAATCGTTGTAGCCGATGTTGCGGAAACCGCTGTCGGCATCGCTGTCGGCCACGCCGCGCTTGGTCAGCAGGGCATCGACGTCTTCGCGGGTCTTGAGCCCGTCCACCAGCTTCTGCTGCAGCGCGAACTTGGCCAGGTCGCCACCGGCGGCCACCACTCCCTCCGGCAGGGTGTCGATGCCGGCGGCCAGCTGCGCGGGCGTGAGCTTGCGCGCGGCGCCGACATCGGCCAGATAGCGCTGCCACACATCGTTCATCCAGAACAGGTCCGCTTCCTTGGCGTCGGCCGAGGCCGCGTCGAGGATGTAGGGCTCGGCTGCAGACTTGTATTCGCCGACGCGGAACAGGTGCACGTCCACGCCGAGCTTGTCCTGCAGGCCTTCGCGGAAATACTGGCGATAGCGGCCAAGCCCTTCCAGCAGCACGCTGCCCATCGGGTCCAGATAGACCTCGTTGGCCTGCGCGGCCAGCAGGTACTGGCCCTGGCTCATGCTTTCGCTGAAGGCCACGATCTGCTTGCCGGAGGCGCGCAGCTTCTGCAGCGCGGCGGCCACTTCGCGCTGCGAGGCGAAGCCGGCCGGCTGCAGCTTGTCCAGGTTCAACAGCACCCGCTCGATCTTGCGGTCCTTGCCGGCCGCCTCGATCACCCGCACCAGGTCGCGCAACTGCACTTCTTCGGCGCTCTTGTCACCCACCGCCTTGGCGAGCGACCGGCTCACTGGGTCGGCACTGAACTGCTCGACCAGGGTGCCTTCGGGGTTGATCACCAGGGTGGTGCGCTCGGCCAGCGGTTTGGTGCCGTCGCCGCGCGCGATCGCCACCACGAACAGCAGCAACAGCAGGAACAGAAAGCCAAAGAACACCAGGTTGAAGATCAGGCGCCGGGTGAAATTCATCACGTCCCACAGGCCGACGAAGAAGCTGGCGATGGGATTGCGACGCACGGGGTGGTTCATGGAAAACTCCGTCGAAAAGACGCTGCGTACAGATGATGGTGTGCAGCATACCGGCTGCGCTGCGCGCGCGGCATGCGCTGAAAGTCAGGGGGCCATACCAGCCGTCAATCGCCGGCTGGTATGGCGGAAGCGCAAGCCCATCAGGACCGACGCCACGGTCAGGCCCAGGATCAACCCGATCCACATGCCCTGCGGCCCCCAGCCCAGCCCCAGGCCGAGCCCGGCGCCGATCGGCATGCCCACGCCCCAGTACGACACCATCGCCAGGAACATCGGCACGCGGGTGTCCTTGAGCCCGCGCAGCGCGCCGGCCGACAGCACCTGGATGCCATCGGGAAACTGGAAGGTGGCGGCAAACAGCAGCAACACCGAGGCCAGCGCGGCCACTGCCGCATCGTTGGTATAGACGCCAACGATGGCGTCGTGGCCCAGCAGCAGCGCGCTGGCCGACAAAGCCTGGGTGCCCAGCACGATGGCGTAACCGGCCCAGGTGGCGCGACGCATCGCCAGCGGGTCGCCGCGGCCGACCGCGTGGCCCACGCGCACGGTGGTGGCCTCGGCCACGCCCATCGGCACCATGAAGCACAGCTGCGCGACGTTGATGGCGATCTGGTGTGCGGCCGCTTCGGTGGAGCCCAGCCGGCCGATCAACAGGGCGGTGACGATGAACAGGCCGCCTTCCATCAACACGGTGATACCGATGGGCAGGCCGGTACGCAACAGATCGCCGATGGCGCGCCAACGCGGCCCTTCCAGGCGGGTGAACAATTCCAGATGCGCAAAGCGCCGCGCCCGCCACAGGTACAGCGCAAAGACACCGGCCTGCACCCACATGGTGATCGCCGAGGCCATGCCCAGCCCTTCGGCGCCGTGCTCGGCCAGGCCCCATTTGCCGTAGGTGAGCGCATAGCCCAGCGGCGCCAGCACCAGCAGCCCGCCAAACCCCAGCAGCATGGTCGGCAGCGTCCAGTGCATGCCTTCGCTGAGATAGCGCATGCAGAAATAGAACGTCAGCGCCGGCACGCCCCAGCGCACCGCATGCAGGAAGTCGGTGGCCCCCGGCACGATGTCCGGCGCAATGCCGAAGGTGGGCAGCAGCGGCGGCACCACGCTCAGAAACGCGAACATCAATGCGCTCAAGCCCAGCGACAGCCACAACGCCTGACGAAACAACGGGCCGATCTCGCGCTCGCGCCCGGCGCCGAGCAGTTGCGAGACCGAAGCGGTCAGCGAGATCAGCGTGCCGATCGGCACCAGCATCGGCAGCCACAGCAGCGAGGTCCCGATGGTGACCGCCGCCAGCGTGGCAGTGCCGTGGTGGCCGGCGATGACGTTGTCGGTGAAGCCGATCAGGCCGGTGGAGACGTGGCCGAGCACCAGCGGCAAGGCCAGCAGGCCGGTGGTGCGCACTTCCGCGGCGAAGCCTGGCGTCGCGGACGTGGGTGCAGAAGGAACAGACATGACAAACCGATCGCTGCGCGGACTACGGCCGTACCGGGAGGCGCTGGCACCGGGTCGCGTGGGGCCGCTATCTTACGCGCAGTTTCCGACAGCGGCCTGACGCGCGCCTGGGCACTGCCGCCGCGCTCGCTCGCGCAGGCGGGGCAACACAACGCGGCACGCCAATCCCGGCCAGCCGCGCGATCATGCTGTACCGTGCGCCCGACATGGCCTTGGGTGGCCGTGCCAGCCGCTACCACCTTGCTGCTGGTGCCGCTGTTTGCGTTGCTGTTACGGGTGTTTCACCTGCGCAGCGTGCGGGTGTATCTGCTGTGGATGCAGCGACGGGTGTACGGACAGTCGTGGCCGGTGACCGTGCTGAAGTATCTCGGCCTGGGCAGCGTGTACTTCGTCGTCCTCGCGCTGGCAGCCGCATTCCTGAGGGTGGCGAGCCTGGCGCGCCTGTGATCGAACACGGCATGCGTGACATCGCCATGTGCTCTGGTAGCCCACAGTCTGACGCAGCAACGGCGCGATCTGACCGCGGACGGTTCCGAATGGCGAGCCGCGCATGGGCGGTGCCGCCTCGGTGACACCCACCAAGCCGGGACAGCCCGCTGACTGTCATGCAGTCGCACCGCGCAGGGCGAGGCAGGGACGCGCCGCCTTCCGGTGTCCTGCGGCGATCAGCGCGCCAGTTGCCGCTTCAGCCAGGCACTGCGGGTGGCCGGGGCTTCGGCCAGCAAGGCCTCGCGCAGGCCATCGCGCTCCTGTGGCGGCGTGCGTTGTGCCAGCACCGCCAGCTGCTCCAGCTGGCCGGCATCCAGGCTGCGCAGGACCGCCAGCACACGCTCGCGCTGCGCCACCGGCACATAGCCGATCAGCGGCTGCAGCTGCGGGTAGAACGCCCCCAGCTGCGAGCCCAGACGCCAGCCGTCGCGGTGCAGGCGGTCCATCGCAGTGAACTGGGTCCGCAGCGCACGCTGCTGGTCGTCGGGCAGCCCATGCAGGCGCTCGCGCGCCTGCCGCAGCACCACCTTGTCGGTGGCGGTCAGATCCTTCCAGGCCGCGTAGCGCGCGCGCAGGTCGGCCTGTTGTGCCGGGGTCAGCGCCGCCCAACGGGCACGTTGCTGCGCAGCGCTGGGCGCGGCCGGGGCAGCCGCAGCACTGCCTTCGTCCAGTGCTGCGGGCAAGGCCTGCGCACAGGCAATGCCAGTCATCGCCAGCATCAACAAGCCGGACCACTTATTGATCGTCATCGACCGTCTCCAGTGGTGCAGAAGGCAGCTCGGCAGCGGTGGCATGCGCGCCGGACTCGTCCTTGGGGACCGGGTGGCCGGCGGCGTACCAGGCATAGAAGTCCGCCGAGCGCGCCAGCTCCAGGTCCGGGTCGGCCAGCATGGCCTGATCGCGCGGGTCCGGGCCGGCGGCCGCGGCGGAGTCCGGCAGGTCGGCGGCCGGAAGCTCCTCCACCAGGACTGGCGCGGCGTCGGTCACGTGGAGCACGCCGGCGGGCGCCTGCGAGACCGGCTCGGGCGGCAGCGCCGGCCGGCGGTGCGTCCACCACCAGCCCACCACCGCCAGCAGCAGGGCCAGTGCCAGCACGCCCAGGCCGATGCCGGCGTGGCGGCGGGTGACCTGCGGCCAACGCCACGGCCGCTGTGCGCGCACGCGCGACGGGCGCTCCACTGCTGGTGCGGTTTGCGCCGGTGTGGCCGGGGGCTGCAACGGCACCCCCGCCAGGGCTGCATCGCGCAACTGGCTGAGCCGGGTCAGCTGGGCTGGACCGAGCTCGCGCAGTTCCTGCTGCGCCGCTTCCGCCAATACCCGCCAGGCCTGCGCGTCCGGGTTGCCGGCCGCATCGCGCGGGCAGGCCCGCGCCAGCGACTGCCGGTAGTCGGCCGCCGCGATGCCCTGCACCTCGCTGGCGGCATCTTCCTCCAGCCCGGCCACGATCCGCAGCAACAACGCCAGGCGGTCGGTCGTCTGCATCCGGCCCAGCGCGGTGAACGGTGGCAGCCAGGTGCCGGGCATGGGTTCGCGGCGCAGCGGCGGCGCGGTGGCCAGCAGGCTCCAGAAGCGCATCGGCCAGCCAGCCATCGGGCGTCCCGCCGCCTGGCTGCTGAAGGCGCGCAAGGCGGCGGCCAGCGCTCGCTCGGCGGCGGCCAGGTCGCCACATTGCAACTGCGCCAGCACCAGACCCCGGCGTTCCACGCCCCGCAGGAAGGCTGACAGCGCGGCAGGTGTCACGGGGGCGTCGGGGACTACGGTCATGTGAACTCCAGCATCGGCCGGCATGATACCGACGCAGGTCCGCCACGCCGACCGCTTGACAGATCGCGCCGCCGTTGCTCCGGTCGCAACCGCTGGTCACGTACGTTGTGCACAGCGGCAGGCATACCGGTACGCCCCCGCCTGTCAACTGTTGTTCTTTCTTTGTTGCAATCGTGTTTCACGCCTAAGTGATTGATACATATTGCATTTCATCGGATGGCGAAAAAATGTCCAACGGGTTGCCAAGGCAAGTGAATCCGCCTTCACGGCGTGGAGCACGCGGTTAATTCACAGGTTTATCCACAGGCAGTGTGGATAAACCCGTTTCTTGAGTCCTCACATAGGTTTACGTCGTATTTATCACTTGGGTCACAGAAAGACGCTGCAAGTGATCACGCAGCCTTCACGCCCCGAAGTTCGCAGGACAGGTCTGCTGGACACAGTCGGTAGACTTGGCGGATGCCTTCGACTGTGCCCACCTTGCGCGTCGCCCTGCCGGTGCCGCTGCCCCAGCTGTTCGATTACCTGCCCCCGGCCGACGTGCCGGGCGCCGATCCGGCGCGGGTCGGTTGCCGGCTGCGTGTGCCGTTCGGCTCGCGCGAGCTGATCGGGGTGGTGGTGGAAATCGGCCGGCAGCCGTCGGCCGAAGGCCTGCGCCCGGCGCTGGCCTGGTGCGACGACACGCCGCTGCTGGTGGATGAACTGGCTCGCTCGCTGCAGTGGCTGGCCCGCTATACCCATGCCCCGCTCGGCGAGGCCCAGGCCAGCGCCCTGCCCGGCCCGCTCCGCCGCGGCGAGCCCCTGGCCGACACCCACGCCTGGGCCTGGCAGCTGACCGAAGCCGGGCACACCGCCGCCAGCAGCCTGCGCGCCGGCAGCCGGCCGGCGTTGCTGGCCGGCCTGCTGCAGGCCGGCGCCGTGGGCGAAGAGCAGCTGGACCCGTTGCTGCCGCAGTGGCGCGAGGCCGCCCGCAGCCTGGCCAAACGTGAGCTTGCCGAACGCGTGGCAGTGCCGGCCAATGCCATCCCGGCCCGCCCCGGCAGCGGGCCGGCGCTCAACGACGAGCAACAGGCGGCCGCCGCTGCCGTCCGCGCGCAGACCGGCTTTGCCACCTACCTGCTCGACGGCGTCACCGGCAGCGGCAAGACCGAGGTTTACCTGCAGGCGATCGCCGACTGCCTGGCGGCCGGCAGGCAGGCGCTGGTGCTGGTGCCGGAAATCGGCCTGACCCCGCAGACGCTGGGGCGCTTCCGCGCGCGCCTGGGCGTGCCGGTGCACGCGCTGCACTCGGGGCTCTCCGATAGCGAACGCGCCCGCGTCTGGGCTGCGGCCTGGCGCGGCGAGGCCAAGCTGATCGTGGGTACCCGCTCGGCGGTGTTCACCCCGCTGCCCAACGCCGGCCTGATCGTGATCGACGAAGAACACGACGGCAGCTACAAGCAGCAGGACGGCATCCGCTATCACGCCCGCGATTTCGCCCTGGTCCGCGGCAAGGCGCTGGACGTGCCGGTGATCCTGGGCAGCGCCACGCCATCGCTGGAAAGCCTGCACAACGCCTATTCCGGCCGCTACCGGCACCTGCGGCTGGCGCGGCGTGCCGGCGAGGCGCGCCCACCGCGGGTCCGGGTGCTGGACGTGCGCAAGCGCCCGCTCAAGGACGGATTGTCGCCAGAGGTGTTGGCTGGCATCGGCGCCACCCTGGCGCGTGGCGAGCAGGTGCTGGTGTTCAAGAACCGCCGCGGCTACGCACCGGTGCTGCTGTGCCACGACTGCGGCTGGACCGCCGCCTGCCAGCGCTGCAGCACGCCGCTGCACCAGACGCCCATGACCGTGCATGCCGGCGGCCGCCGCCTGCAATGCCACCACTGCGGCGCGCGCCAACCCGCACCGCTGGCCTGTCCGGCCTGCGCCAGCCTGGCGCTGCAGCCGCAGGGCATCGGCACCGAGCGGCTGGAAGAGCGCCTGACCGAGGCCTTCCCGGATGTGCCGGTGGTGCGCATCGACCGCAGCACCACCCAGCGCCGCGACGCACTGGAAACCCAGCTCGCCCGGCTCGGCAGCGACGCCGGCATCCTGGTCGGCACCCAGATCCTGGCCAAGGGTCACGACCTGCCGCGGTTGACCATGGTGGTGGTGGTCGGCATCGACGAAGGCCTGTTCTCGGCCGACTTCCGTGCCGCCGAAAAGCTGTCCCAGCAGCTGATCCAGGTGGCAGGACGCGCCGGACGCGCCGACCGCCCCGGCGAGGTCTGGCTGCAGACCCATCACCCCGAACACCCCTTGCTGCAGACCCTGGTCAACGGCGGCTACCACGCCTTTGCCGATGCCGAACTGCAGCAGCGCGAAGCGGCCGGATTTCCACCGTTTGCGCATCTGGCGCTGTTCCGCGCCGAAGCCAAGGATGTCGCCGCCGCCAATCAGTTCCTGCTGGCGGTACGCGGGCTGACCGCCGACGAGAGCTCGGCGCAGTCGCCGGCCTTTGCGGCCGTGGAATGCTATGGCCCGATGCCTGCCCCGATGCCACGCCGCGCCGGGTTCCAGCGCACCCAGTTGCTGCTGTCTGCCCAGCAACGCTCGGCGCTGCACCGGTTGCTCGACACCCAGTTGCCGGCGATCTACGCACTCCCGCAGGCACGCCGCGTCCGCTGGTCGCTGGATGTGGATCCGATCGATCTGTATTAGTGCAGCGCGTATCGCACATGGGGCAGCAGCCAAACCGAAGTTTTGCGCGGTGTGCCCAGGTCCTTGATCGCGCGTGGCGTGATCCTTTGTAAGAGCGCACCTGGGCGCGATGTGGCGTTACCGGGAATGCCATCGCGCCCGGGTGCGCTCCTACAACACCGCGAGCCAACAGGCCGCAGGTGTCCTCACGTTTTTGTAGGAGCGCGCCTGCGCGCGATGGGGCGTTACTGGGAATGCCCTCGCGCACAAGTGCGCTCCTACAGAAAACGCGAGCTATTTGGTCGCGCGATGTACGAGGCCTGTGTCCTTGCAGCAACGTGCCGTGTCGGCAGCGCGTGCGGCGCCTGCCATGGACCATGCTGGCCTGAGCGGAAACGCGAAACTCAGGTCAGCGCCGTCATCACGCCACGCTGGTAGGCCGGCCGCGCGCGCAAGCGCTGGTACCACGCCTGCAGATGCCGCAGCGCCGGTCGCTCGATCGGCATTTCGAACCAGGCGTAGATGAAGCTGCCCAACGGAATGTCGCCCATCGCAAAGCGCTCGCCGGACAGATATGGCTGCTGTGCCAATGCCGCATCGGCGCGTGCCAGCAGCTCGCCAGACTGCGCCAGTGCCGCGGCGATACGTGTGGCATCGCGCTCGGCCTCCGGTGTGCGCACAACGCCCCAGAACAAATCACGAAACACACTGGCAAATGTCGATGTAGTCCAGTCCATCCAGAGATCCCCCAGCGCGCGCTCGGCCGGTGATTGCGGGTACAGCGCCGGCGCGTACTGCGCCGCCAGATAGCGCACGATCGCATTGGATTCCCATACCACCAGCGTGCCGTCCTGCAAGGTCGGCACCACGCCATTCGGGTTCAATGCGCGATACGCCGGCGTGTCGTTACCGCCGAATGCACCGCCCACCTCGATCGAGGTATAGGCCACGCCGGCTTCTTCCGCGCACCACAACACCTTGCGCACATTGCTTGAATTCCGACGTCCCCAAATCGTGATGGCGGGCATCACGGCAGCGGGCATATTTGCGTCATGCGTCATGCTCAGCCCCCTGCTGCAGGTTTGGCTGGCGCGCGCGCCGGGCGCTTGGCAGCAGCCGCCGGTTGCGCCGTCGCAGTGGCGGGCTGCGTCGGTTTGCCGCGCCCACCCTTGGGCGTATCGCGCACCCACAATGCCTGCTCGTCTTGCTTGATCTCGAACAGGCCGATCGCGCGGACCAGGTCGCTGAGTTTGCGATAGCCGTAGTTGCGTGGATCGAACGAGGCCTGGTTGGCGACCTGCTTGCCCACCGCGCTCAGCAGCGCCCAGCCATCGTCTTCGCAAGCGCTGACGATCGCATTACGCAGCATCTGCACCAGCCGCGTATCGCTGCGCAATGCAGTGGCATCCTTGCGGCCGGCCGCGCTGTCGCTGGCGGCCGCAGCCTGCTCGCCCAGCGCTTCGACATAGGTGAACTTGGAACACGCATTGACGAACGGCGCCGGGGTTTTCTGCTCGCCAAAGCCATACACCTTCATGCCGTCGGTCAGCAGGCGCATCACCAATGGGGTGAAATCGGCATCGCTGGAGACGATCGCAAACCCATCCAGATTGCGTGCATACAACAGGTCCATCGCATCGATCACCATCGCCATGTCCGAGGCGTTCTTGCCGGAACTGTAGGCAAATTGCTGGATCGGCCGGATCGCGTAATCGTGCAACGCAGCCTCCCACCCTTTTAGGTGCGGGCTCTTCCAGTTGCCGTAGGCACGGCGCACGTTGGCCACGCCATAGCGCGCTACTTCTGCCAGCACCACATCGATCTTGCCCGCCGGCGCGTTGTCGGCATCGATCAGCAAGGCGATCCGCTTGTCGGGATTGTCGGTCATGCTCATGGCTCCACTATTGTCTCAGGGGCGGTGTCGCGTGCGGGATCGGTGTCCATTTCTGATGGGGTATCGGGTATCTCAACGTCTGTAGTCGCTGCCGCCGGCAAGGTGTACTCGGTGCCATCGCGCAAGGTGAGCAGCCCCTCGCTGAGAATCTCCTGATCGGCGCCGGCACTGGCCCAGGTCGCCGCGACGCGACCAGCGCCGCGATCGCCTTCCACGTCGAAGACGAACTCTTCGCCCTCCGCTGCCATCCCGGTGCGCAGCAGATCCACGCGCATGCTGCGGATCTGCCCGATGTGTTCCTGCACCACGGCGTCTTCCTGCAGCGCAGTGCGCACCTGGTCGGCAAACATCGACCAGCCCGTGCCGACCAGCCACAGGCCCGCAGCAAGCACCACCACCCCGAACACGCTCGCACAGGCCAGGATGCCGATCAGGCCGATGGCCACGCCACTGCGTGGCTGTCTGACCGCAGTCGCAGGAGCAACTGCTGCTGCAGTGCGCGCCGGGGCAGGTGGTAGCGGTGGCAAGGGCGGTGGCAGTGAAGACATGCAATGACCGTCGGCAGCAGATGCGACATGATGCCGCAGGCGTGCGACGCCCACGCGTCATGTTCATTGGCGATTTGGCATGCTGTCTCGCCCGCGTCGTACTCCATCGGACCTGACGATGACCTCTTACCCCTCTCCCGCTCCCTTGCATCTGGTCGTGGTCGGCGGCGGCTTCGCCGGCTTGTGGGCGACCCGTGCACTCGACGACCCCGGCATCCGCATCACCCTGATCGATCGGCAGAACCACCATCTGTTCCAGCCACTGTTGTATCAGGTGGCCACCGCCGGCCTGTCGGCACCGGACATCGCCGCACCGCTGCGGCACATCCTGCGCGAGCAGCGCAATGTCGAGGTGCTGCTCGGCGACGTCGCAGAGATTGCGCCGACCCGCCGGGAGGTGGTGCTCGCCGATGGCACGTCGCTGGGCTACGACATGTTGCTGCTCGCCACCGGCGCTACACATGCCTATTTCGGCAACGACCAGTGGGCCGAACACGCGCCCGGCCTGAAGACCCTGTACGACGCGCTGGTCCTGCGCCGCAAGCTGCTACTCGCCTTCGAGCGCGCCGAGGCCGAATCCGATCCGGCGGCGCGCGCCGCCTGGCTGAGCTTCGCAGTCGTCGGTGGCGGCCCGACCGGGGTCGAGCTGGCCGGCACACTGGCGGAGATCGCCCGCCACACGCTCAAGAACGAATTCCGTCATATCGACCCACGTCAGGCACGGGTGCGCCTGGTCGAAGCCGGCCCGCGCGTGCTGCCCTCGTTTCCGGAAGACCTCACCGACACGGCGCGCAAGCAGCTTGAGCGGCTGGGAGTGGAGGTGCACACCGGCACGCCGGTCAGCCATATCGATGCGCTGGGCTATCGGCTCGGCGACACCTTCGTGCCGGCGCGCACCGTGGTGTGGGCGGCCGGCGTCGCCGCCTCGCCGCTGGCGCGCACGCTCGGCGTGCCGCTGGATCGCGCCGGGCGCGTGCTGGTTGAGCCGGACCTGAGCGTGCCCGGGCATCCGGAGATCTTTGTCGGCGGCGACTTGGCGTCGGTGCAGCAGGGCGGCCGCCCGGTACCGGGTGTGGCGCCGGCGGCCAAGCAGATGGGCAAGCACATCGCCAAGGCCATCCGCGCACGCCAGCGCGGCCAGGCTGCGGCCGCCTTCCGCTATCAGGACTTCGGCAACCTGGCCACCATCGGCCGCATGGCCGCCATCGTGCATGTCGGCAAGCTCAAGCTGTCCGGCATCGTCGCGTGGTGGTTCTGGCTGGCCGCGCACGTCTACTTCCTGATCGGCTTCCGCAACCGCTTCGTGGTGCTGGTGAACTGGGCAATGGCGTACTGGAGCTATCAGCGTGCCGCGCGGATCATCTTCGGCGGCGCCACCGACGACCCGCCGCCCAGCAGCAAGGACGGATGACAGCGCCGCAGGCCGTGCGATGCTGTGCGGCCTGATGCGACGACCTGACCGTGGCAACTGTCCTGTTCCTGCTGGATCTGCTCGGCACCTTCGTGTTCGCCCTGAGCGGCGCAACCGTGGCGGTGCGCAACCGCCTGGACCTGTTCGGCGTGCTGGTGCTGTCCTGCGCAGCAGCCGTGTCCGGCGGCATCGTGCGCGACGTGCTGATCGGCGCCACCCCGCCGGCCGCATTGGTGCACCCGCAGTATCTGCTCACGGCCTGCCTGGCCGGCGTTGCCGGGTTCTATTGGCATGCAGCGGTGGAGCGGTTGCGCAACCCGGTGCAGATCTTCGACGCGGCCGGGCTGGCGTTGTTTGCGGTCTACGGCACCAGCAAGGCGCTGGACTATCAGCTCAGCCCGCTCAGTGCCACGCTGCTGGGCATGCTCAGCGGCATCGGCGGTGGCATTGCGCGCGATCTGTTGGTCGCACGCACGCCAGTGGTGCTGCAGGCCGAGTTGTACGCCGTCGCCGCGCTCGCCGGTGGCGGTCTGGTGGCCATCGGCCATGTGCTCGGCGTGCCGCAGGCCTGGTCGCTGGCGATCGGCGCCGGCGTATGTTTCGGACTGCGCTTCATGGCGATCCGCTACGGCTGGCATCTGCCGGTGGCACGCCTGCCCGACTGACACATTGTCGCGCAGGCATGATCCTGGCAGCGGCGTCAGAGGGCTATTCGCGCCCATAGACACCCCAATGCAAACGGCCCGGATAACCGGGCCGTTTGTGCGACGGGAACTGCGTGAGCGAAGGATCAGGCGACGAACAGCGCCTTCATCTTCTTCAGCGCGTTCGCCTCGATCTGGCGAATCCGCTCGGCCGACACGCCGTACTCGTCGGCCAGCTCCTGCAGCGTCACCTTGGATTCGGAATCCAGCCAGCGACGCTTGACGATGTCGCGCGAGCGCGTGTCCAGGCCAGCCATGCCTTCGCGCAGCAACTGCAGCTGGTTGTCTTCGCTGTCGTGCCGCTCGTAGGCCTGCGACGGATCTTCGTCGTTGGCCACAAGGTAGCTCACCGGCGACGGCGGACCGTGGTCGTCGTCTTCGTCGGAAGACGCGTCGAAACCGATATCGCGACCGGACAGGCGCGACTCCATCTCCATCACTTCGCGCTCGGAGACGTTCAGGTCCTTGGCGACCGCCGTCACCTCGGAGGCATTGAGCCAGCCCAGGCGGGTCTTGGACTTGCGCAGGTTGAAGAACAGCTTGCGCTGCGCCTTGGTCGTGGCGACCTTGACGATGCGCCAGTTCTTCAGGATGAACTCGTGCATCTCGGCACGGATCCAGTGCACTGCGAAGCTGACCAGGCGCACGCCCATGTCCGGGTCGAAGCGCTTGACCGCCTTCATCAGGCCGATATTGCCTTCCTGGATCAGGTCGCCCAGCGGCAGGCCGTAGCCGTTGTAACCGCGGGCCACGTGCACTACGAAGCGCAGGTGGGAATGGACCAGTTCGCGCGCGGCGTCCAGATCGAGCTCGTCGCGGAAGCGGCGGGCCAGATTCTGCTCCTCATCGACCGACAGCACCGGGATCTGGTGCACGGCACCGATGTAGGCGTCCAGCGAACCGAGCGCACTGGGAATCGGGAGATTGTTTGCCACAAGGGCAGTCGAAGTAGTCTGGTTCATAGGCACCATCTTAGCAGTCGAACTATTGGACTGCCGGGTATAGAAAGAGTTCCCAGCGTTCCATTTATAGGACGTTCGGGCTTCCACACTTGCCGGCGTTCTACCGTACAGCTTCCCGAATTCTGACGCCAAACTAGCACCCCACGCCTGCGCAGACCGTGACAAAACCCGCGACGATGCGGCGCCCGGCTAGGCTGTTCAGCCGGCGGCCGACGTTGTGTCCAACCCGTCGCGCGGAGGCAACGACCAGTCGATCGGAGGGAGACCCCGGCGCTGCAGATGCTCGTTGGTCTTGGAGAAATGCTTGCAGCCCAGAAAACCGCGATGCGCCGACAACGGCGACGGGTGCGGCGCCTTGAACACCCGATGGCGCGCCTGGTCGATGACCTTGCCCTTGGACTGGGCGTAACTGCCCCAGAGCAGGAACACCAGGCCCTCGCGCTCGCGGTTGAGGGCCTCCACGACGTGGTCGGTGAAGCCTTCCCAGCCCTTGTTCTGGTGTGCACCCGCCCGGCCCTGCTCCACCGTCAACACCGCGTTGAGCAGCAGCACACCGCGGCGCGCCCACGGCATCAGATAGCCGTGGTCCGGGCGCGGGATGCCCAGATCGTCCTGGATCTCCTTATAAATGTTGAGCAGCGACGGCGGCACCGGCACGCCGGGCAACACCGAAAAGCACAGCCCATGCGCCTGGCCTTCGCCGTGATACGGGTCCTGACCCAGGATCACCACCTTGACCTGATCGAACGGGGTCGCGTCGAAGGCGGCAAAGATCTGCGGCCCTGGCGGAAACACCCGCGCCCCGGCCGCCTTGCGCTGGCGCAGGAAGGCCGACAGCTCCTGCATCTCCGGGCGCAGCAGCCAATCGCCCACCTTTGCCTTCCACGACGGTTCCAGCTGGATGCGCCCCTCCACTTCACTCATAGCGTGACGGCCTGATCCTCAAGTCGCGCCAGGCGCAGCTGGAACAACACCTTGGTCACCAGCAAGCGCTCTTCGATGGGCTTTTGCACCAGGTCATTGGCGCCGGCGCGCAGCAGTTCGGACTGGTTGCGCGGATTGGTGTCGCCGGTCATCACCAGCACCGGCAGGCGGCGCTTGCCGTAGGCGAAATCGATGCGGATACGTTCGACCACATCGCGGCCGTTGAGCTCGCCTTTCAGGGTCACGTCGGTCAGCACCACGTCGATGCGACGCTCGGTCCGGCCCAGCGATTCGGCGGTCAGCAGCGCAAAGGCATCTTCGGCGGTCAATACATGCACCACCTTCAGGCTCTGGCGCTCGAGCATGCGCTTGGTCGCCTCGGCCACCACGCGGCTGTCTTCGATATAGAGCACGGTCGCGCCGACCACCGGCTCGGGCTGCACATAGCCACGGATGAAGGTCGCCAGGGCCTCATGGCCCAGCGCCTTGTCGAAATAGTCGGTGACATATTCGGTAAAGCGGCGCTCGACCAGGTGCTGCTGCGCATCGCCGGACACCACGATGACCGGCACATACGCCTGCCCGGCCGCTTCGCGCACGCTGCGCGCCAGGGCCAGGCCATCACCATCGGGCAGCGACAGCGAGGTCGTCACCAGATCCACCGCGCCGGCTTCCAGCGCATCGCGCGCTTCGGCGATGCTGGCGCAGCCAATCACCTGCACGTTTTGCAGCTCGCGCGTGAGCACGTCGGCAATGAGCTTGCGCACCAGTTTCGAACCATCGACGACCATCACGCGCGGTGCGTCGCTGATCAGGTGTTTGAGATCTGGTGGATGCATGGCAGGCCTCAGGTCTCAGTGGGACGGGTCTGGCGAAGGAAATGGCCGGTCACCAGCCAGGCGCCCAGCCAGCCCAGCACCAGGGTGCCGATGAGCACCATTACAGAATGCAGCAGATCCAGCCCGTGCAGCGTAAACGAACTGCCATAGCTGTCGGCCAGGGTCGCCAGCGGCGCACGCAACGCCAGGCCCGAGGCGGCAATCAGCGCCAGCGCCACAGCGCCAGCGCCCAGCCCGTACCACGCGCCCAGGTACAGGAAGGGGCGACGGATGAAGCCATCGCTGGCGCCGAGCAGCTGCAGCACGCCGATCTCTTCGCGCCGCGACTGGATGTCCAGCCGCACGGTGTTGCCGACCACCAGCACCGCACCGATGCCAAGCAGGGCCGACAGCACCTGTACCAGGCGCTCGCCGAAGTGCAGCCAGCCATCCAGGCGCTTGCGCCATAGCGCGTCGTGCTGCACCTGGTCGGTTTGCGGCAGCGCCTGCAGTGCGCCGGCCAGCTGCGCGTCGTCGGCCGTGTCGGCGGGCGTAACGATCAGCAGCGTGGGAAGCGGGTTTTCGCCCAGCGCTTCGGCAGCTTCATCGAGCTTGGCGCTCTCACGCAACTCGGCCAGACCCTGTTCGGGGGTGCGCAGCGTGACCTGCGCCACATCCGGGCGGGCTCGCAGCTCGGTGGCCAGCGCCTGCGCGGCCTCGGCCGCGACATCGACCTTCAGGAACAGATTGATCTCGCGCGATTGCTGCACGCTGCCGGCCAGCAGCTTGACGTTGTCCAGCGCGATCGACAGCCCCAGCGGCAAGGCCAGCGCCAAGGCCATCACCACGATGGTCAGCAGCGTGGCCCACGGCTTGCGCATGGCGCGGCCCAGGCTGAAGGCGATGCTGTGCAGATGGTGGTCGATCCAGACGCCGAAGCGCGACGGTGCCACCGCTTCGATATTGGCAAGCTTGCTCATTCGGCCAGGTCCTGCGGCGAAATGTCGTCGACCAGGCGGCCGTGGTCCAGGATCAGCACGCGCTTGCGCATCTGCTTGAGCAGCGCCAGGTCGTGGCTGACCACCAGCACGCTGGTGCCGCGCGCAGGAAGCTCGGCAAATAATTGCATGATTTCGGCCGCCAACGCCGGGTCGAGATTGCCGGTGGGCTCGTCGGCCACCAGCAAGCGCGGCTCGCCGACGATGGCGCGGGCGATGCCCACGCGTTGCTGCTCGCCCGCCGACAGTTGCGATGGCAGGGCTTTTTCGCGATGGGCCAGGCCGATGCGTTCCAGCGCCGAGCGCACGCGCTTGCCGATCTCGGCGCGGCGGGTGCCGCGCAGGATCAACGGCAACGCCACGTTCTCGGCAATGCTGCGGTCGTTGAGCAGGCGGTGGTCCTGGTAGACCGCACCCACCTGACGCCGATGCAGCGGAATCTGCCGGCCGCGCACCTTGAGCAGGTTGCGCTCACCCAGCAGCACCGCGCCCTGGCTGGGCCGCTCGCTGAGGTGGATCAATTTGAGCAAGGTACTTTTGCCGGCGCCGGAGTGGCCGGTCACGAACAGCATCTCGCCATCGGCCACCTCGAAGCTGACATCAGTCAGCGCCTGGTGGCCCCCGGCGTAGTGCTTGCTGACGTTGTCGAAACGCAGAACGGTCATCCGGCGATTATGCCGGAGCGCCCGTGCCTGCGTCGCATCGCCGCGTAACGGCGATGCGATTGCAGCGAAGCGATCGTCAGTTGCCCGAGACCAGCGACCGCAGGCGGCGACCGATGCGGCTCAGCAGCGACGGGCTGCCGGCCGGCTTGGCTGCGGCGCGCACCGGCTTGGCGACCACCTGGGTCGGCTTGCGCGGGGCAGCAGGTGCGGGCACCGGCGTGGACGCGACCGGCTCGGCACCGTCGACCGGACGGCCGTTGCGACGACGGCGACGCTTGCGCGGTGCACGCTCGGCATCGGCCGCGATGGTGGACGGCGCGTCCACCGCTGCAGCGGCAACCACCGGTGTTTCGCTTGGTGCAGCCGTCGCAGGCGCCTGCCCTTCCACACGTGGCTTGCGGCGCGGACGCGGCTTGCCGTCGGCACCGGCGCTGGCGCCATCGCGGCGACCGCCACCACTGCCGCTGCGCGAACCGCCGCCGGGACCACTGCGCCCGCCACCGCGACGCTGTTCTTCGGCGGCACGCTGCTCGCGCGCTTCGCGGAAGATCGTGCCCACGCTGTCGCCAGCGTCGTCGTCGGCCTCTTCGCCTTCCACCGGCACGCGTGCTGCGCGCGGCAGCGGGGTCAACAGCTCGGTGGTCACCGGTTCGACCGGGATCTTCTGCTCGATGTAGGCCTCGATATCCGGCAGGCTCATCGCATAGCGCTCGCAGGCGAAGCTGATCGCATCGCCCTCCTCGCCCAGACGCGCGGTGCGGCCGATGCGGTGCACGTAGTCTTCGGCGTCGAACGGCAGGTCGTAGTTGTAGACGTACTTGACCCCGTCGATATGCAGGCCGCGCGCGGCCACGTCGGTGGCGACCAGGATTTCGAGCTGGCCCTTCTGGAAGCGGTTGAGCAACGACTCGCGCTTCTTCTGCGGCACGTCGCCCGACAGCACACCAACGCGGTAGCCATGGCGCTCCAGGGTACGCGCCACGCGCTCGACGAACGCCTTGGTGTTGACGAACACCATGGTGCGCGCGCCTTCGCTACGCGACAGCAGACCCAACAGCAGCGTCTGCTTCTCTTCGTCGGACGGGAAGTAGATGCGCTGGCGCACCCGCGCCGCGGTGATGGTCTCGGTCTCGACGACGAGCTTTTCCGGCTCGTTCATGTGCTCGTAGGCCAGCTCCAGCACGCGGTGGCTGAGCGTGGCCGAGAACAACAGCGTCTGACGGGTGCCGCGCTCGGGCATGCGCCGCAGCAGAAAGCGGATGTCCTTGATGAAGCCCAGGTCGAACATGCGGTCGGCTTCGTCCAGCACGCAGATCTCGCAGGCATGCAGCGAGACCACCTTGTGCTGCTTGACGTAGTCGATCAGCCGGCCCGGCGTGGCGATGATCACGTCCACGCCCTGCTGCAGCAGCTCGCGCTGCTTGTCGTAATCCACCCCGCCGTAGACCAGCGCAAAACGCAGCCCCAGGTCGGCGCCGAACTTGACTGCGTCCTTATGGATCTGGATCGCCAGCTCACGGGTGGGCGCCAGGATCAGCGCGCGCGGATCTTCCGGCTTGCGGTCGGCCAGCGCCGGGCGGATCAGCAGGCGGTTCATCACCGCCACCAGGAATGCCAGGGTCTTGCCGGTGCCGGTCTGGGCCTGGCCGGCGACATCGCCGCCCGGCAGCGCGACCGGCAGGGTCAGCGCCTGGATCGGGGTACAGCGGGTAAATCCGGCGCTCTCCAGCCCGGCGATCAGCGCCGGATGCAGGTCGAACGAGGAAAAGGTCAAATCGGTCAGCGGTTTGTCGCTCATTATTCCGTCTTCGTAAGGCGCCCTGGGCAGCCCGGGCGCGGCTTGCATCGATGCCGACAGCGTCGCAAACTGCGGCAGTTGTGGCGGACAGCGCGGCTTCAGGACTGACACTTGATTCAGTCGCGCAATGCCCCAGTTTAACGCAATGTGGCGGCCTGCCCGATCGGGTGGGCCGTTTGGTTTCCAGGAGACCCAACGTGAGCGACAAGGTTCAACATGTCGGCGATGCCGACTTCGAGACAGCTGTACTGCAATCCGGCGAACCGGTCCTGGTGGATTTCTGGGCCGAATGGTGTGGCCCGTGCAAGATGATCGCACCGGTGCTGGACGATCTGGCCGATACATACCAGGGTCGGCTCAAGGTTGCCAAGGTCAACGTGGACCAGAACCGCGCCCTGGCCATCAAGTACCACGTGCGCTCGATCCCGATGCTGTTGCTGTTCAAGGACGGAGAAGTCCAGGCCAGCCAGATCGGGGCGGTTGGCAAGGGCCAGCTGACCCAGATGATCGACAAGACCCTGGGCGGCGCGGCCGCCTGAGTGAGCGGGCGTCCAGCGATGGGCGCCTGCCGTGGTAGGCCGGCAGTTAAATCCGGCCAAGGCCGATGCTTGCGCGGTTGCGCGCCACGGTGATAGTGTCAGTTGGTCCGGCACACGTTCGTGCGCCGCCGTACCCCTCTAGAACCCTCTTCTAGACTCCCATCTACCAATAGTTCGCCCCCCCAGCCGGGCGCTCGCACCTTAGCGAGGAATCACGCACTTGTCCGATCATCCTTCCTCCGATACCGGGAGCAGCGTCGACGCTCCCGTCGAGAAGCGCGTGCGCAAGCCGCGCGTGAGCAAGACCGCCGTCGCCCATGACGATGCCGGCGCGCAGCAGCCCAACCTGCCCTTGCCCGCCAGTCCCGCACCCGACGCGCCACGCCCTCCGCAGGCACCGTCGCCCGCTGCCGAATCGGCACCGGCGCAGACGTCCAGCGATGGCGCAGGCACCAGCAGCGCCTCCAGCGCCAGCCAGGGCAGCGACAGCCACGGCGAGCCCCGCGAGGGCGGCCAGTCGCAGCAGCAGCGCTTCAATCAGGCGCAGCAACAGCAGAACCAGAATCAGGCGCAAAGCCAGGGCCAGAACCAGGGCCAAGGTCAGAATCAGGGCGGCCAGAATCAGCAGGGCCAGGGGCAGAACCAGCAGGGCAATCGCCGCGACCGGTTCCGCAACCGTCGCGACCGCGGTCCGCGCGACCGCTTCGGTAATGAAGGCGGCGGCATGCCGTCCTCCGACGGTAGCAACGAGCCCTTCATCGCGCGTCCGCATCCGGCCGTGCCAGAAGGCTTCCCGGTCTACTCGCTGAGCGACCTCAAGCGGATGCCGGCGCAGAAGCTGCTGGATATCGCCGACCAGCTCAACATCCAGGAAGGCGTGGCGCGCGCGCGCAAGCAGGACGTGATCTTCGCCCTGCTCAAGGTGCTGACCCGTCATGGCGAAGGTGTTGCCGCCGACGGCGTGCTGGAAATCCTGCCCGACGGCTTCGGTTTCCTGCGTGCGGCCGAAGCCAGCTACCTGGCCGGCCCCGACGATACCTATATCTCGCCCAGCCAGATCCGCCGTTTCAACCTGCGTACCGGCGATCATCTGTCCGGCCGTATTCGTTTCCCGAAGGATGGCGAGCGCTATTTCGCGCTGTCGATCGTGGACACCATCAACGGTGAGCCGCTGGAAGCGAGCAAGAACAAGGTGCTGTTCGAGAACCTGACCCCGCTGTTCCCGCGTCGCCGCTTCCGTCTGGAGCGTGGCGATGGCTCCACCGAGGACATCACCGGCCGCATCCTGGATCTGATGGCGCCGCAGGGTAAGGGTCAGCGTGCGCTGATCGTCTCCCCGCCCAAGGCCGGTAAGACGATGATGATGCAGCAGGTGGCCACGGCCATCACGACCAATCATCCCGAAGTGCACATGATCGTGCTGCTGATCGACGAGCGCCCGGAAGAAGTGACCGAAATGCAGCGCACCGTGCGCGGCGAGGTCATCTCCTCCACGTTCGACGAGCCAGCTGCGCGCCACGTGCAGGTTGCCGAGATGGTGATCGAGCGGGCCAAGCGCCTGGTCGAGCACAAGAAGGACGTGGTGATCCTGCTGGACTCCATCACCCGCCTGGCGCGCGCCTATAACAACGTGGTGCCCAGCTCCGGCAAGGTGCTCACCGGTGGTGTGGACGCCAATGCGTTGCACCGCCCCAAGCGCTTCTTCGGTGCGGCACGTAACGTGGAAGAAGGCGGCTCGCTGACCATCATCGCCACGGCGCTGGTGGAAACCGGCAGCAAGATGGACGAGGTGATCTACGAAGAGTTCAAGGGCACCGGCAACAGCGAAGTGCATCTGAACCGCCGTATCACCGAAAAGCGTGTGTACCCGGCCATCGACATCAACCGCTCGGGCACGCGCCGCGAAGACCTGCTGATCGAGCCGGAGCTGCTGCAGAAGATCTGGATCCTGCGCAAGCTGCTGCACCCGATGGACGAAATCGCGGCGATGGAATTCCTGCTGGACAAGATGAAGACCACCAAGTCCAACGACGAGTTCTTCAGCTCGATGAAGCGCTGATTCCGGTCTGCGTCAACGAGAAGAAAAGCCCCGCATTGCGGGGCTTTTTGTGGGCGTGCTGCCATTGCGTGGCGACAACGAGCATCGACAATGCCCGCCCATTTCAGGACCGGTCGATGCAGACAGACGCATCACGCCAGCCTGCGCGACTCCGCGTAGGGCGGCGTGTCCGGGTAATCGTCTTCGCGCAGCCGGGCCTGCAGGTTGCGCCACCATTGCGGGTCGAACAGCTCGGGGTGGATGTGCTTGACCGCTTCCAGTTGCGAGGGGGGTAAACCCATGAACAAGGCGAAACGTTCGGGGAAGACGTCGCGCGGGCCGACGTGGAACCAGGGCTCGGCGGCCATCTGTTCTTCGTAGGTGGTGGGCGCGGGCCAGTCGCGGAACGTGCATTCGGTGATCAGGCACAGCTCGTCGTAGTCATAGAACACCGCGCGCTGGTGCCGGGTGATGCCGAAGTTCTTCAACAGCATGTCGCCGGGAAAGATGTTGTTGCGCGCCATGTCCTTGATCGCCTGGCCGTAGTCCAGTGCGGCCGCATGCGCGGCCTCGGGCAGCTGTTCGCGCAGGTACAAATTGAGCGGGCGCAGGCGCCGTTGCACGTAGCACAACGCGATCAGCACATCGTCGCCATCTTCGCTCAGGCTCATCGCGCAGCTGGTCTGAAGCTCTTGCAGCAGCGCCGGTGAAAAGCGCGCTTTGGGAAACCGCAGAAACCGATATGGCTGCGCATCGAGCAGGCGGCCGATGCGGTCGAGCTGGAATACCAGCTCGTATTTGCCTTCCACCTGCGCGCGGCTCATGGTCTTGGGATAGGCAAAGCGGTCGCGAATGAGCTTGAACACCAGCGGATAACTGGGCAGCGTAAACACGACCATGACCATGCCGGGCGTGCCGTCGGCATGCACCAACTGCTCGGACGGCTGCGCCTGGAAATGACTGAAGAACGTGCGATAGCGTTCGGTCTTGCCCTGCTTGGCACGGCCCAGCATCGTGTACAGCTCGTCGACCGGCTTGTGGGTGAGCAGGCTGCGCAGGAACACCACCGCATCGCCTACCGTCGACAGGTCGGCCTGAAAATAGCTGCGCGAATTGCTGAACAATTGCGCGACATCACTGCGCCGGGTCAGCACCGCTTCGGCGCGCAGGCCGGCATCGTCGTTGATCAAGGCGATCACGCACGGCGAAAAGCGATGTTCGCCGAAGACGCGCCCGACCAGATAGGCGCGGCGCTCGCGATAGAACACCGTCTCCAGCAGCTCCACGCTGCGTACCGGATGCTCGCCCCAGTGCGCAAGGTCGTCGAGCAGGCGCACTGCGATGGCGGCCGCGCAGCGGGTGCGATGCGCATACGGCACGGCGAATGCGTAGTCCCCCAGCACCCGCACCAGCATGTCGGTCAATCGGCCTGGTGAGACCGCATAGGTGTGCCGCGCCACCGGCACGGTAATGGCATCGGTGGGCTCGATATCCAGCGCAATGAACTCGATGTCGGCGTCCACGCCATGGGTGCCGAAGTAACGCCGGGTCAGGGTGTTGTAGAAGGTCTTGTACAACTCCTGATCGATCAACCCGCTCAGCAACGCGGCGTAATGATCGCGCGCGCGCATCCATAGCGCACGGTCGTGCGCCTGGCCCAGCAGTACTGCACGCAAACGCAGCATGCATTCGGCGATGTATTGATCGTAGAGCGCGATGCGTGCAACTGCGTCGTCGCGCGCGCCGCTCCAATCGCGTGTTTCGAACCGCTGTTTGGCGCGAGCGGTGATCCCGGAAAACCGCGCGTGATAGTCCTCGAACGCTTCATACACGGCCTGGGCGATCGCCAGCGCGCGGCGCTCGGATTGCGGCGGCAACAGTAGGTGGCTCATGGTTGCACTGTCCTTGTGCGCTTGCGGCCACGCGCGGCAAGTGGCGCGGCGGTGGCCTGTTGCGCGTGCGCGGCGTGCTCGCGCGCCTGGCCCTGTAGCCAGGTACGAAATGCGAGAAACCCGCCATGCGTACTGGAACGCGGCGGATACACCAGGTAATGCGACCAACTGGTCTTGAGCCGATGCGTGGACAGCGCCACCAGTTGGCCCGACGCCAGCAACAGGCGCGCACGCGTCACGCGGCCCAAGGCAACGCCGACGCCATCCAGCGCAGCGCGGTGGTGCGCCTCCGATTCGTCGAGCACGGCGACATAGCGCCGCGGCGCATCGCCGCCGAACGCGGCAAACCAGCGCAACCAGGCATCATCCGGGTCGCCCAGCAATGGCCAGTGGTGCAATGGCGGCGCCTCCACGCCGCCCATGCGCCCAATCAGCGCCGGGCTTGCCATCGGCACCAGCCATTCGTCGAACAAGGGTTCGGCGATGACGCCCGCCCATTGCCCGGCACCGATGCGCATGGCGGCGTCCACCTGCTGCTGGCGTTCGAAATCCACCAGTCGCTCGCTCGACAGCAGGTTGATTTCGATGGTGGGATGGACCACCAGGAATTCGCCCAGCCGCGGCACCAGCCAGGCCGACGCCATCGACGGCGTGATGCTGAGCGTCAGCGTGTCTTCGCGGCGCGCACCGAAGGGCTCGAACGCTTCGGCAATCGCATCCAGATGCGGTGCGATGCGATCGAGCAACTGCTGGCCCTGCGGTGTCGCGGTGACGCCACGCGCATGCCGCTGCAGCAGTGGATACCCCAGCCGTTGTTCAAGCGCGCGCATCTGATGACTGAGCGCGCTGACGGTGAGATGCATTGCGCTTGCGGCGCGCGACAGGTTGCCCAGGCGCACCGCGCTGACGAAACCCTGCAATGCGTGAAGCGGAGGACGCGCCATGGCCAACCCTTGAATAGGATTCAACACTCACTTGCAAAAGCATCGCTTTTACGCCCCCTAGCCTGCACCTACTGTGGGTTTCACTCAAGTGGAGGCCAGGGCATGCGCATCTTTACCGACTTGTTGTTCCAGCACGGCCACATTGCCGACGCGGCGCTCGCTCGATGCCTGGCAGAAGCCGACGCGCCAGTTGAATCGGTTGAATCGGTTGAGTCCGTGGAATCAACGACGCCCCTCGCGCCGACAGTGCAGGACACCCAGCTGACGGCCGAAGCACGACAGCGCCTCCGCCGCGAACGGCGTATGGCGCGGCTCAGCCGACGCTTGCTTCGGACCATGACGGCGCTGTCGCCGTTCCGTTGAAACGACAAAGCCCGCCTCTGACGAGACGGGCCTTGATGGCAGCGTGCTCCGCACCGACAGGCGGTGCGGGGACTCAGGCCTTCAGCGTCGCCAGCACATCGTTGAAGGTCTTGCTCGGGCGCATCGCTTCGCTGACCTTGGCCAGGTCCGGATGGTAATAACCGCCGATGTCCACCGGCTTGCCCTGCGCGCCGTTGAGCTCGGCCACGATGGTGGCTTCGTTCTCGGTCAGGGACTTGGCCAGCGGTGCGAACTTGGCCTGCAAGGCGGTGTCTTCGGTCTGCGCGGCCAGGGCCTGCGCCCAGTACATCGCCAGATAGAAGTGGCTGCCGCGATTGTCGAGCTCGCCCACCTTGCGTGCCGGCGACTTGTTGTTGTCCAGGAACTGGCCGTTGGCAACGTCCAGCGCCTTGGCCAGCACCGTGGCCGACGGGTTGTCGTAGCGGTTGCCCAGGTGTTCGAGCGAGGCGGCCAGGGCCAGGAATTCACCCAGCGAATCCCAGCGCAGGCAGTTCTCCTCGACGAACTGCTGCACGTGCTTGGGCGCCGAGCCACCGGCGCCGGTCTCGAACAGGCCGCCACCGGCCATCAGCGGCACGATGGAGAGCATCTTGGCGCTGGTGCCCAGCTCCATGATCGGGAACAGGTCGGTGAGGTAATCGCGCAGCACGTTGCCGGTGACCGAGATGGTGTCCTGGCCCTTGCGGATGCGCTGCAACGAGAAGGTGGTCGCTTCCACCGGCGGCAGGATGCGGATATCCAGGCCGTTGGTGTCGTGATCCTTCAGATACGTCTCGACCTTGGCGATCACCTGCGCGTCGTGCGCGCGCGCCTTGTCCAGCCAGAACACCGCCGGCGTCTCGCTCAGGCGCGCACGCTCCACGGCCAGCTTCACCCAGTCCTGGATCGGCGCGTCCTTGACCTGGCACATGCGCCACAGATCGCCGGCTTCTACCGCGTGTTCGAACACCGTCTTGCCGTTGCCATCGGTGACCTTGACGGTGCCGGCGGCGGCCATCTGGAAGGTCTTGTCGTGCGAGCCGTATTCTTCGGCCTTCTGCGCCATCAACCCCACGTTGGGTACCGAGCCCATGGTGGCCGGATCGAACGCGCCGTGCGCCTTGCAGTCGTCGATCACCGCCTGATACACGCCGGCGTAGCAGCGGTCCGGAATCACCGCCTTGGTGTCCTGCAGCTTGCCGTCGGCATTCCACATCTGGCCGGAATCGCGAATCATCGCCGGCATCGATGCGTCGACGATCACGTCGCTGGGCACATGCAGGTTGGTGATGCCCTTGTCCGAATTGACCATCGCCAGGCCTGGGCGCTGTGCGTATTCGGCCTGGATATCGGCTTTGATCTGCGCCTGCTGGTCTTCCGGCAGCGTGCCGATGCGTGCGTACAGATCGCCGATGCCGTTGTTGGGATCGAAGCCGACCGACTTGAGCGCATCGGCATGCTTGCTCAGCGTGTCCTTGTAGAACTCGCCGACCACCACACCGAACAGCACCGGGTCGGAGACCTTCATCATGGTGGCTTTCAGATGCACCGAGAACAGCACGTTCTTGGCCTTGGCATCGGCAATCTGCGCGTCGATGAAGCTGGCCAGCGCGCGCTTGCTCAACACGGCGGCATCGACGATTTCGCCGGCCTTGACCGCCACCTTGTCTTTCAGCACGGTGCTGCTGCCATCGGCAGCGACAAATTCGATCTTCAGGCTGCCGGCCTCGGCCAACGTGGTGGACTGCTCGCTACCGAAGAAATCGCCGGAATCCATGTGCGAAACGTGCGACTTGGACTCGCCACTCCACTTGCCCATGCGGTGCGGATGCTTGCGGGCATAGTTCTTCACCGACAGCGGCGCACGGCGGTCGGAATTGCCTTCGCGCAGCACCGGATTCACCGCGCTGCCCTTGACCTTGTCGTAGCGCGCCTTGATGTCTTTCTCCGCGGCATCCTTGGGCTCGTCCGGATACGCCGGCAGTGCATAGCCCTGCCCTTGCAGTTCCTTGATCGCGGCCTTGAGCTGCGGCACCGATGCGCTGATGTTGGGCAGCTTGATGATGTTGGCTTCCGGCGTGGTGGCCAGTTCGCCGAGCTCGGCGAGGTCGTCGGCGATTTTCTGCTGCTCGCTCAGGTGCTCGGGAAACAGCGCCAGGATACGGCCTGCCAGCGAGATGTCGCGCGTCTCGACCACGATCCCGGCGGTGTCGGTGTAGGCATCGATGATCGGCAGCAGCGACTGCGTGGCCAGAAAGGGAGCTTCGTCAGTGAGCGTGTAGAGGATCTTCGGTGTCTTCGACATGAGGTGCGATGGCTCTTGTGGTCGGGAGGAGCGCCGACGTCCGGCGATGGCGAGGTTGGCGTGCGCGACGGGGGTCGGTGATGGCACGCCGATCGGCCAGCGCAATGAACGCGGCATTGGATCAGCACCGCATTGTCGCGTCTGAGCCGCGCCCGGGTAAAGCGACCACGGGCGGACGCTTCATCCCGTCACGTGGCCAATGGGATGGATGCAGCTGTAACAAATGCGCCGTGCATGGAAAAGGCGCGACCTTGCGGCCGCGCCCTGTCTGAATGTCCTGCAGAACCGGGAGTCTGCTACGAACGTGTGCAATACAGCGCTGCACACCATCCGATGCCTCAACCAGCGCCGCTTACTTGACGGTGATGGTCTGCGGATTGCCGGCAGGCTTACCATCCACCATCACCTGCGCGGTGTAGGTGCCGGCCGGCCAGCCATCGGGCTTGCTGAAGCTGAGATTGGTGGTCTCGGCCCCGGACGTGGTCAAGGTGGCGTTCTGTTCGCCCGCTACCTGACCATCCTGATAGGTGAGCTTGGCCGATACCGGCACGTTGCTCGCACTGCCGTCGGTCTTGACCGAGACGATGATGGTGTCCTTGGTGCCGATGTTGGCAGATGGCGTCACCGTCTTGTCGGCGGCTGCCTTGGTTCCTACCGCAACGCTGGAAACGGTGACGGCAGCGCCGGTGCCCGCTGCGGTATCGGTGCTCGCCGCGCCGGTCGCGCTGCTCTGCCCGGCCTGGTCGCTGGCTGGCGGCGTCGCGGCCGGGCCCGGCATGGCGTCGGTGGCAGCGCCGGAGGTGGGATCCTTCGACACGTTGGAATCGTCGTTGGCTTCCTTACGGCAGCCCGACAAGGCCAGGACGCCGGCAAGGGCGAGCACGAGGGAGCTGGAAACGGCTTTGCTACGCATGGATCGTTCTCCAAAGAGCCAATGGTGGTGGCGAATGACTCGCCTTGTCTAAAGCGAATGCATGAATGACACGGCGGCTGCTCAAGCCTTCGGTGGCAGGTGCAGCACTTGGCCCGGGAAGATCTTGTCCGGATCCTTGAGCGTTTCGCGGTTGGCTTCGAAGATACGCGGCCACAATGCACCGTCACCCAGGTGACGTTTTGCGATGCTGGAAAGCGTGTCGCCTGCCTGCACGGTGACCGACTCGTCGACCAGCTGCGCCGTGCTTTGCACGCTGGTGCGCACGTTGGAAAAATCCGCTGCCGGCGTTACCTCGGCCGTGCTGTCGACCGATGCGGTGACATTGGAAAAATCTGCTTTTTTATCGGCGCTCATTGCTGCAACTCTTGTGCCTCATGATGGCTGCAGGGTGCGCGGGCGGCTGTTAAGCGTGGATCGCGCCACCGTGAAGCCGGCGCGATCCTGTGCAGACGCGACTTACTGGCGCAGGTCGCGGAAGATCGACAGCGGTGTTGGCACGCTGGGCGAGCTACGCAGCGGGCTGATGTCCAACCCACCACGACGTGTATAACGCGCTTCCACCACCAGCCATTCGGGTGCGCAACGGATCAGCACGTCATTGAAGATGCGCTCCACGCACTGCTCATGAAACTCGGCGTGGTCGCGGAAACTCACCAAATACCGCAGCAAGCCTTCGCGATCGATCGGCGCGCCGCGATAGCGCAGCGTAACGCTGGCCCAATCCGGCTGGCCGGTGACCGGGCAATTGGATTTGAGCAGCGCGGAGGTCAGCACTTCGTCCACCGCAGCGCCTGCGTGCGCACGCAGATAATCGGCATTGGGCGGGCCGTAGTCGTCGATGCTCACATCCAGCGTGTCGATCGACTCACCCTCGCCCACCGCATCGATCGGCGGCAGCCCGAACTCCACCGATACATCGGCACCGGCGCGCGTGGACAGGTCGGTGGCGATGCGTGTGCGCACCGCTTCGGCGCTATTGAAGCGGGTGGCATTGAGGGAGTTGAGATACAGCTTGAGCGACTTGGATTCGATCAGCGATGGCGAATCGCAAGGCACATGCACGGTGGCCGTGGCCACGCACGGCTTGCCTTGCGCATCGAGCCAGCTCAACTCGTAGGCATGCCAGCGATCACGGCCGATGAACGGCAGTGCGCCGGTCAGCCCGATTGCTTGGCGCCCGGCCGCACGCGGAATCGGAAACAGCAAGGACGGGTCGTAGCCGCTCGGGTAGGCAACCTCACGACCAAGGGTGGAATCTTCTGGGGTATTCATGCCGCCATTTTAGGCCGCACGGGCTGGCCGTGAGGTGTATGGCGGCCGCTGGAACACCGAGCCGACGAAAGGAGCAGCTGACCTCTTCACGCAGCCCATCGCCCTACTTGATCGCCAACGGAGTGGGGAGTCGCGCAACTGCACCCAATTCCCCATTCCCATTCCCCATTCCCGATTCAGCCCGCCTCACCCTGACGCAGATAATCCAGCGACACCTGCAACAGCGCACGCAAGCCCACATCCAGCGAGGACTCATCCAGCAGGAACTGCGGCGAATGGTTGCTGGGCGCGGTGGCCGGGTCGATGCCCTTGGCGGTGGAGCCGACGAAGAAGAACATCGACGGCACCTGCTGGGCATAGAACGAGAAATCTTCCGCGCCCATCTGCAACGGCGGCTCGTACACATTCTCTGCGCCCACCACGGCCTGCAGGCTGGGCAGCATCCTGGCGGTCAGTGCGGGGTCGTTGATGGTGGCCGGGTTGCCGGGCTGGTCCGGCACCTGCGCCTGGACCTTGGCGCCATGGGCAGCGGCGGTGTGTTCGGCCACGTTCTTGAGATCGGCAAAGATCTGCTGGCGCATGCCCTCGTCGAAGGTGCGGATGGTGCCGACCATGTCCACCTCGTCGGGGATGATGTTGTAGCGGATGCCGCCCTTGATCGCGCCGAAGCTGAGCACCGCCGGCTGCTTGGACAGGTTGGCGCGGCGGCTGATCACCGTCTGCGCGGCGCCGATCATATCGGCGCTGGCCACGATCGGGTCGATGCCGTTCCAGGGCGCCGAGCCGTGGGTCTGGCGGCCGATCATCTTGATCGCAAACCGGTCCGAGGCCGCCATCAGCGGGCCGCTGCGCACCGCGATCTTGCCGGCCTGCACGCTGGAGAACACATGCAGGCCGAACACCGCCTGCGGCTTGAAGTCGGCGAACAGGCCTTCCTTGAGCATCAGCGAGGCACCGCCTTCCTCGTTGCCGGGCGCGCCTTCTTCGGAGGGCTGGAAGATCAGCATCACTTCGCCGGGCAGCTGCTCGCGCATGCCCACCAGCGCTTCGGCCACGCCGAGCAGGATGGCGGTATGGGCATCGTGGCCGCAGGCGTGCATCACCCCGACCTGCTCGCCGCGGTACTCGGCGGTGGCCTCGGAGGCGAACGCCAGCCCGGTCTGCTCTTTCACCGGCAACGCGTCCATGTCCGCGCGCAGGGCGATCTTCGGGCCGGGCTTGCCACCCTTGATGATGGCCACCACGCCGTGATGGGCGATGCCGGTGCGCGGCTTGAGGCCCAGCTTGCGCAGCTGCGCGGCCACGGTGGCGGCGGTGCGCTCCTCGCGGTTGGACAGCTCCGGGTGCTGGTGGAAGTCGCGGCGCCATTGCACCACCTTGGCCTGCAGCGGGGCGGCGGCGGCCTGAACTTCGGGCCGTTGCGCAGTCTGCGCGGCGGCAAGCATGGGCAGGGCGAGCAGCAGCGCGCTGGTCAGCAGGCGGGAGTGGCGCATCGGCAATCCTCTCAAGGTGGTTGCTTAATGTAGTGCAGGTGCGCGCCCGATGGGCTGCAGTGGGGCCCGATTCAGCCCGGCGGTCAACCACCGCAGCCGTGGCGCGTTGCCGCTGCAGTGCCTCCATGACCGTTGCGGTCGTTTCGCCGGCCGAGCCGTTACTTCAGTAACGCTCAATTGGTGGAACGCAACGATATGCTGCGCACAGCCGCCCCACGGTCGCACCACGCGCCCGGCCCGCCATCAGGAGTTGTCGCATGTCGCGTTTTTGGAAGATCACACTGCTGGTTGTAGCGGTGCTTGTCGTGGTGTTCGTCGCAATGCGGATGATGGGTGGGGGCAACCAGGGCAAGCGCGCGGGCGCGCCGGACGGCACCGGCACCGAAAACAGCGGCCCGGTGCCGGTGACGGTGGTGGCCGCCACCACCCAGGATGTGCCGGTGTATGCCAGCGCGTTGGGCACGGTGACCGCGCTCAACACGGTTACGGTCAGCCCGCAGGTGGGCGGCCAGCTGATGAGCCTGAATTTCAAGGAAGGCCAGGAAGTGAAGAAGGGCGAGGTGCTGGCGCAGATCGACCCACGCACGCTGCAGGCCAGCTACGACCAGGCGCTGGCGGCCAAGCGCCAGAACCAGGCGCTGCTGGCGACCTCGCGGGTGAATTACCAGCGCTCCAACGACCCGGCCTACAAGCAATACGTCTCGCGCACCGATCTGGACACCCAGCGCAACCAGGTGGCGCAGTACGAGGCCGCCGTGGCCGCCAACGATGCGCAGATGCGCTCGGCGCAGGTGCAATTGCAGTTCACCCGCGTCACCGCGCCGATCGACGGCATCGCCGGCATCCGTGGCGTGGACGTGGGCAATATCGTCAGCACCAGTTCCACCATCGTGACGCTGACCCAGATCCGCCCGATCTACGTGTCCTTCAACCTGCCCGAGCGCGAGCTGCAGGCGGTGCGCAGCGGCCAGGCGGCGGCACCGCTGGGCGTGGCGGCGCTGGACCGCGGCGATGCGCATGTGATCAGCGGCGACGGCAAGCTGGATGTGATCGACAACCGCATCGCTGCCGACAGCGGCACCTTCGGTGCGCGCGCGATCTTCGACAACACCGACAACGCATTGTGGCCGGGCCAGTTCGTCAACGTGCGGCTGCAGCTGCGCACCATCTCCGGCGGCACCGTGGTCCCGACCCAGGCAGTGCAGCGCGGCCCGGATGGCGATTACGTGTACGTGGTGGGCAACGACAACACCGCACAGATGCGTACCGTGGTGCAGGGCGTGGAAGTGGATGACAGCCATGTGCAGCTCACCAAGGGGCTCAAGCCCGGCGAGCGGGTGGTGACCGAAGGCCAGTTCCGGCTCAAGCCAGGCAGCAAGGTCAGTGCGCTCAAGCCGGGCGAAACCCCGCCGGAGCCCACCGAAGCCGAACTCAAGGCTGCCCAGAACAAGCAGGAGCGCGGCGGCGGCGGCCGTCGCGGCGGCGGCCCGCGTTGATGCCGGCCTGACCGCTGGCGACGGGCCTGCCCCGTCGCCGGTGCGCGTCGGCGCCGTGTGCGCCGGCATCGATTGACGTCTTCAGCAAGGACACCCCCCGTGGGCTTTTCGACCATCTTCATCCGCCGCCCGATCGCCACCTCGTTGTTGATGGCGGGCGTCCTGCTGCTGGGCATCCTGGGCTACCGGCAGTTGCCGGTCTCGGCGTTGCCGGAAATCGACGCGCCCAGCCTGGTCGTGACCACCCAGTATCCCGGCGCCAACGCCACCACCATGGCCTCGCTGGTGACCACCCCGCTGGAGCGCCAGTTCGGGCAGATCTCCGGGTTGCAGATGATGACCTCCGACTCGTCGGCGGGATTGTCCACGATCATCCTGCAGTTCTCGATGGACCGCGACATCGACATCGCCTCGCAGGACGTGCAGGCCGCGATCCGCCAGGCCACGCTGCCCTCGTCGCTGCCGTACCAGCCGGTCTACAACCGGGTCAATCCAGCCGATGCGGCGATCCTCACGCTCAAGCTCACCTCCGATTCGCTGCCGCTGCGCGAGGTCAACCGCTACGCCGATGCGATCCTGGCCCAGCGCCTGTCGCAGGTGCCGGGCGTGGGCCTGGTGTCGATCGCCGGCAACGTGCGCCCTGCGGTACGCATCCAGGTCAATCCGGCGCAGCTGTCGAACATGGGTCTGACCATGGAGTCGCTGCGCAGCGCGCTGACCCAGACCAACGTCAGCGCGCCCAAGGGCTCGCTCAACGGCAAGACCCAGTCCTACAGCATCGGCACCAACGACCAGCTGGTGGACGCGGCGCAATACCGCGACACCATCATCAGCTTCGCCAACGGCCGCCCGGTGCGGCTGGCCGATGTGGCCAAGGTGGTCGACGGGGTGGAGAACGACCAACTCGCCGCCTGGGCCGATGGCAAGCCGGCGGTGCTGCTGGAAATCCGCCGCCAGCCCGGCGCCAACATCGTGCAGACGGTGGAGCAGATCCGCAGCATCCTGCCGCAGTTGCAATCGGTGCTGCCGGCCGACGTGCATCTGGAGGTGTTCTCCGACCGCACCGAAACCATCCGCGCCTCGGTGCACGAGGTGAAGTTCACCCTGGTGCTGACCATCGCGCTGGTGGTGGCGGTGATTTTCGTGTTCCTGCGCCGGCTGTGGGCCACCATCATTCCGTCGGTGGCGGTGCCGTTGTCGCTGGCCGGCACCTTCGGGGTGATGGCATTTGCGGGCATGTCGCTGGACAACCTGTCGCTGATGGCGCTGGTGGTGGCCACCGGCTTCGTGGTCGACGATGCGATCGTGATGATCGAAAACATCGTGCGCTACATCGAACAGGGCAAGAGCGGGCCGGAAGCGGCGGAGATCGGTGCCAAGCAGATCGGCTTTACCGTGCTGTCGCTGACCGTGTCGCTGGTGGCGGTGTTCCTGCCGCTGCTGCTGATGCCCGGTGTCACCGGCCGGCTATTCCACGAATTTGCGTGGGTGCTGTCGATTGCAGTGGTGATCTCGATGCTGGTGTCGCTGACGCTGACGCCGATGATGTGCGCCTACCTGCTCAAGCCCGATGCGCTGCCCGAAGGCGAGGACGCGCACGAGCGCGCCGCAGCCGCCGGCAAGACCAACCTGTGGACGCGCACCGTCGGCACCTACGAGCGCAGCCTGGACTGGGTGCTGGCGCATCAGCCGCTGACCCTGGCGGTAGCGATCGGCGCGGTGGCACTGACCGTGGTGCTGTATGTGGCCATTCCCAAGGGCTTGCTGCCCGAGCAGGACACCGGCCTGATCACCGGCGTGGTGCAGGCCGACCAGAACGTGGCGTTCCCGCAGATGGAGCAACGCACCCAGGCGGTGGCCGCGGCGCTGCGCAAGGACCCGGCGGTGACCGGCGTGGCCGCCTTCATCGGTGCCGGCACCATGAACCCCACCATCAACCAGGGCCAGCTGTCGATCGTGCTGAAGACACGCGGCGACCGCGATGGGCTGGATGAGGTGCTGCCGCGCCTGCAGAACGCGGTGGCCGGCATCCCCGGCGTGGCGCTGTTCCTCAAGCCGGTGCAGGACGTCACCCTGGACACGCGCGTGGCGGCCACCGAATACCAGTATTCGATGTCGGATGTGGACAGTACCGAACTGGCCACCTGGGCCGGGCGCATGACCGAGGCGATGCGCAAGCTGCCCGAGCTGGCGGATGTCGACAACAACCTGGCCAACCAGGGGCGTGCACTGGAACTGAGCATCGACCGCGACAAGGCCAGCATGCTCGGCGTGCCGATGCAGACCATCGACGATACCTTGTACGACGCGTTCGGCCAGCGCCAGATCTCCACCATCTTCACCGAGCTCAATCAGTACCGGGTGGTGCTGGAAGTGGCGCCGGAATTCCGCAGCAGCACCGCGTTGATGAACCAGCTGGCGGTGGCCAGCAATGGCAGCGGCGCGCTGACCGGCACCAATGCCACCAGCTTCGGCCAGGTGACCTCGTCCAACTCGTCCACGGCCACCGGTGTGGGCGCGCAGAACACCGGCATCGTGGTCGGCGCCGGCAACATCATTCCGCTGGCCGCGCTGGCCGAAGCCAAGGTCACCAACACGCCGTTGGTGGTGAGCCACCAGCAGCAGCTGCCGGCGGTGACCATCTCGTTCAACCTGGCGCCGGGGCATTCGCTGTCGCAGGCGGTGGCGGCAATCGAGAAGGCGCGCAAAGATCTCGAGATCCCCAGCCAGGTGCATGCGCAATTCGTCGGCAAGGCGGCCGAATTCACCGGCAGCCAGACCGACATCGTGTGGCTGCTGCTGGCGTCGATCGTGGTGATCTACATCGTTCTGGGCGTGCTGTACGAAAGCTACATCCACCCGCTCACCATCATCTCCACGCTGCCGCCGGCCGGCGTCGGTGCGTTGCTGGCCCTGATGATGTGCGGGCTGAGCCTGTCGGTGGACGGTATCGTCGGCATCGTGCTGCTGATCGGCATCGTCAAGAAGAACGCCATCATGATGATCGACTTCGCCATCGACGCACGCCGCGAAGGGGCGAACGCGCACGATGCGATCCGGCGCGCCTGCCTGCTGCGCTTCCGCCCGATCATGATGACCACCGCCGCCGCCATGCT
>NZ_JSZE01000057.1 GCF_000802365.1 Xanthomonas cannabis pv. cannabis | reverse complement strand
GTGCAGGAGAGGCCGGATCGCCTGCGTCGCTGGTGGGCATGGCGGCCTGTGCGGTGGGGTCGGCCTCGGCAGCGGGGGCGCGCGGGAGATCGGCATCGCGCGCGCGTGCGTCGGGCCGGTCTGCGGCGGCGGCCGCGGCATCCGCAGCGCCGTGCATGCCTGGCGTGCCTGCGGCATGGCCCGGTTCGGCGTCTGCACGTGCAGGGCTGGGTTCGTGCGGCGCTGCCGGCGCGCGGCTGGGCTGGTTGGCCGGCAGGCCGGTCACCGGCGCAGCCGGTGCGGAGATCACCGGTGCCGGCGGTGGCGGCACCACCGGCTGTGCGGGTGCGGGCGGCAGCGCGGGCGCTGGCACCGGCAACACCTGCTCCGGCGGCTCGGCGGCGGGCACCGTCGGCGTCGGAATCAAGGTCGGCGCGGCGGGCGGGGTTGCCCGCAGGAAGGTGGCCAGCGGGCGGCGCGGTGGCGGGGTCTGGGACATCGGCAGGCGTGCAGCGGGAAGAGCGCTATTCAACCACGCGCGCAGCGGCCGGCGAACCTGGATGCATCAGCCCGGGCAACGCCACGGTGCAGGTGGCAGCGCGCAGTCGCTGCCTGCAGCGACCTCAGCTACCGCATCCGCTCCCTGGCACAACGAGCAGTGCGACAACCACGCTGCCGCTGCCGCTGCCGCTGCCGCTGCCGCTGCCGCCGACTCCCGACTCCCGACTCCCGACTCCCGATTCCCGATTCCCGATTCCCGATTCCCGATTCCCGATTCCCGATTCCCGATTCCCGAAACTCAGCGCCGCCGCCGCGTCTTGCCCTCGGCCAGCAACAGATCCAGCAGCCCGCTGCGCTGGCGCGGTGCCAGGGTGTCGAAGCGGGCCAGCAGCACGCGTTGCTGGTCATCCAGGCGGCGGTACTGGGCAGGCTCTTCGGCGATGGCCGGGACCGGCGGGCCGAACACGCGCTCGCCGCGGCCGGTGGCCAGGTATTCGAAGGCCATGCCGCTGCGCCTGGCCAGGCCGATCAGGTTCTCCACCGACGGCGCGGTGCCTTCGGCCATTTCCCACTGGGCCACCGCGCTGCGGGTGACGCCCAGCTCGCCGGCCAGGGCTTCCTGGGTCAGCTTGGTGAAGCTGCGGGCTTCGCGTACTCGTTCGTACAGCTTGCTCACACGGCACCGATGGAAGGCAGACGGGGCCGGGAGATATAGCCCTAGCAGCCCTCGGGGATAGTTCGTATAACTTTCATATAGGAATATGTTTGCGATACTGTCGGTGAGATGTCGATGAAGAGATCACAGCGAACTCAAGGAGGAAGTTCATGGTCGAGCCTGTCACTCCGAAATCCCGGCCCACCGACGATCAACGCCCACCCGCCAGCACGCGGTGGCCCGCCGATTCGCCGCTGGATCCGTCGGTCGAACGCTTCCGCGGGGCGGCCGTCTACCAGGTCTGGCGGCGCGGGCAGGACTGGACCGCCGTCGCCGAGGGCGTGCACTGGTCAGCGGCGCTGGCACCGCGGGGCTGGGCGCTGCGTTACCGGTATTGGCCGCTGCTGACGAGCGGGATGCTGCTGGCCACCATCGCCGTGGGAGTGGCGCTCGCTGGCGCGCCGCCGTGGGTGGCAGGCGGCTGGGCCGCGCTGCTGGTGGCCGAGCTCGCGCTGCGCGTGGTCGCCGGGCTGCAGGCCGGGCGCTGGCGCAATCAGGCATTGCAGCGCAGCGGCTGGCAGGCGGTGACCCGCCTGCGCGCGATCAGCGTGAACGATGCGCTGACCACCGCGCAGATCCGCGCCGGCCGGGCGCAGCGGTGAACCCGCCCGGCCGGCTCAGTGGCGGCGGATGCCGTCGATGCGGATCCAGTCTTCTTCGCGTTCGCAGCGCAACTGCTCGAACCACGGCGCGTAGCGCTCCAGCAGTTCGTCTTCCTGCCCCTGCAGGATGCCGGACATCGCAAAGCGTCCACCCGGCGCCACGCGTGCGGCCAGCAGCTCGGCCAGTGCGTCCAGTGACGTCGCCAGGATGTTGGCCACCACCACCGAATAGGTCTGCACCGGCTCATCCTCCGGCATGCAGGCGGTCAGTTGCGCCTGAAGGCCATTGCGCTCGGCATTCTCGGCGGTGGCCAGCAGCGCCTGCGGGTCGTTGTCCACGCCCACCGCGCTGGCCGCGCCCAGCTTGAGCGCGGCCAGCGCCAGGATGCCCGAACCGCAGCCGAAATCGAGCACGCGCGCACCGTGCAGCACGCCACTGCTGCCCAGGCTGTCGAGCCAGCGCAGACACAGCGCGGTGGTCGGGCTGGCGCCCGAGCCGTACGCCAGGCCCGGGTCCAGCCGCACCACGGCCGCCTCCGGCGTGCTGGCCGCTTCGGGCAACGCCTGATCCCAGGGCACGATGAAGGTGCGCGTGCCGAACTGCATCGGCTTGAACAGGTCCATCCACGCGCGGATCCAGTCGCTGTCTTCGACCATGCGAAACGACACCTGGCTCCAGTCCAGTTCCGGGTCGAACGCATCCAGCGCGGCCAGGACCTGCAGCGGGTCGCTCTCGCTGTCGAACAGCGCGGTCAACTCCAGCTCCTTCCACAACGGGGTTTCGCCGACGCCCGGTTCCAGGATGGCGTGGCTATTGCTGCCATCGTCGTTGCCGTCGAGCGAGGTCACCGCCAGCGCGCCGACTTCCTCCATGGCGGTCTGGAAACGGGGCTGATCGGCATCGGTGCAGGGCAGGGTCAGTTGAAGAAACGGCATCGTGGCAGTCGGTAACAATGAAGGCGTGCATCGTAGACCATTCGCGCAGGCCGGCTGCCGTGCAGTTGGTCATGCGCCGCCACTGGTAGCGGCGACCCAGCGCGGCGGTTGCGGCGATCGGGCCGCGTGTGCCGCTGCCATCTGCGTTGCATCTGCCTCCGGCACTGCGTGCCTACTGCGTGCGACCCAATCATCTGCGCCCGGCGCTGTTCGTCGCCGCGCGAGCAGCCGTGGCAGCGTTCGCCTGGCCGCCATGGCCCGTGCAACCGGGTGCTAGACTCCGCGCCGTCGCTGCGGGCGTCTCCGCCGCTGGTTGCCGCTGTCATGCCGCTTGCTCGTGCCCGCCATCTCTGGCTGTTGCTCGCTCCCGTCGCGCTTGCGGCGGCGGGCTGGTGGCATGTGCGTGCGCATCCGGCCACGCCAGCCACCACGACCACCGCGCCGGCCACTGCCGTCACGCAGCCGGCCGTCGCCACGCGGCCGGTGCATGCGGCCTTCGAACGTGGCACGGCATTGCAGTTGCGTGATCGCGATGCGGTGGATGCACAGCCGGATCTGTATCGCTACGCGCAGTACCTGCAGCAACGCGTGCAGGCCGGCGATGCGCAGGCCGGCTGGCGCTTGAGCCGGGTCTACGATTACTGCGCACCATATGCCGCCAGCCCGGCCGGCTATACCGCCGACAGCGCGTGGATCGCCGCGCACGCCACGCCGGGCGTGGCGGCCATGCATGCCGCGCGCGATCGGGTGGCGCAGCGCTGCGCCGGTTTCGCGCCCAGCGACGGGCTGAGCCCGCGGCTGGTGGCGCAGCAACGCCTGCGCGCGGCGCGCGCCGGCAGCCTGGCCGCCGAGGCCGCCCTGCTCGCGCTGGGCGAACCCCTGCAGGCCACCCCGGCCTACAAGCGCACGCTGGTGCGGCGTGTGCTGGCCTCGCGCGACCCGGAGGCCTACCTGGCCCTGGCACCGGCGATGGGCGCGCGCGCCAGCGGCGATGACAGTCTGGACGGTTATGTGGCCGGCGATCAGTTCGCCGAACTGGCCTGGCAGGTGGCGGCGTGTCGGCTGGGCCTGGACTGCAGTGCCGACAGCACGCTGGTCACCAGTTATTGCGCCAACGCGGGCATCTGCTCGCGCGCCGGCGCACAGGATTTCGTGTCGTTCGTATTCGACGCCGCGGTGCCGCGGCAGGGAGCAGACAGGGTGGATGAGATGGTCGATACATTGGTGTCCGATCCGGGAGCACAGTCATGAATTACCGTCGGTTGGCGCATGGCGCCAAGTTCTGGTTCTGGGTGGCACTGTTCGTGGCGTATTCGGCCGCAGCGGTGGGCATCGTCATGATCGATACCGCCGATCACCGCTACCAGCCGCTGTCGGTGAAGTCCACCAGCGTCACCGCCGACGAACAGCAGCGACGGCACGGCGCAAGCCAGGTCGCCGCGCTGTACCGCGCGAGCAGCGCCATGCCGTTTTCCACCTTGCCGGCCGGCTCGACCTTTCAGGTGGTCTGGCCGGACGGTTCCACCGAAACCATGACCGTGGTCGACCCGTCATCGGCCAGCGGCATCGTGCCGGTACCCGGCAGCCAGCAGGCGCCTGCGCCGCGGCGTTGAACGGTGCGTATCCGCGCGGACGACTGAAGAACTGCGCAGCGGATCCGGTAGCACCCAGGATCCCGTAGGAGCGCACCCGGGCGCGCCCGGATCTACCGATAAAGCCTGGTCGCGCCCGGGTGCGCTCCTACGCATGGACCGGCCGTCGGTGCGACGCAGTCGCGGCGCGATGCACCAGGGGGCAACGAAAAAGCCCGGTTTCCCGGGCTTTTTCGTTGCCATGGCGCTTGCGATCAGGTCAGCGCGATCGACTTGTTCTTGCGCTCGGCCAGGCGCTTTTCCAGGTAGTGGATGTTCTGCCCGCCGGCCTGGAAGCCCTTGTCGCGCATGATGCGCTGCTGCAGCGGGATGTTGGTCTTGATGCCGTCCACCACCATCTCGCTCAGCGCCACGCGCATGCGTGCGATCGCTGTTTCGCGGTCCGGGCCGTGCACGATCAGCTTGCCGATCATCGAATCGTAGTTCGGCGGCACCTTGTAGCCGGCGTAGATGTGCGTATCCACGCGCACACCCGGGCCACCGGGCGGATGGAAGGCGGTGATCAGGCCCGGGTTGGGCATGAAGGTTTCCGGATCCTCGGCGTTGATGCGGCACTCGATCGCATGCCCGCGCAGCACGATGTCGCTCTGCTTGATGCTGAGCTTGTGGCCGGCGGCGATGCGCAGCTGCTCGCACACCAGGTCGATGCCGGTGATGCGCTCGGTCACCGGGTGCTCCACCTGGATACGGGTGTTCATTTCAATGAAGTAGAAGCGCCCGCCTTCGAACAGGAACTCGAAGGTGCCCGCGCCGCGGTAGCCGATGCGGATGCACGCATCCACGCAGACCTTGCCGATCTCGTTGCGCAGTTCTTCGGTGATGCCCGGTGCGGGCGCTTCTTCGACCACTTTCTGGTGGCGGCGCTGCATCGAGCAATCGCGTTCGCCCAGATGGATCGCACCGCCCTGGCCGTCGGCCAGTACCTGGATTTCCACGTGGCGTGGATTTTCCAGGAACTTCTCCATGTAGACCTGATCGTTGCTGAAAGCGGCCTTGGCTTCGGACTTGGTGGTTTCGATCGCGGCCTTGAGCGCCGCCTCCGAGTGCACCACGCGCATGCCGCGCCCGCCGCCGCCGCCGGCGGCCTTGATGATCACCGGGTAGCCGATCTCGCGCGCGATCTTGGTATTGGCGACGATGTCATCGCCGAGCGGGCCGCCCGAGCCGGGCACGCACGGCACGCCGGCGGCCTTCATCGCGCGGATCGCTTCGACCTTGTCGCCCATCAGGCGGATGGTGTCGGCCTTGGGCCCGATGAAGATGAAGCCGGATTCTTCCACGCGCTCGGCAAAGTCGGCGTTTTCCGACAAAAAGCCGTACCCGGGATGGATGGCCTGCGCATCGGTCACCTCGGCCGCGGCGATCAACGCCGGGATGTTGAGGTAACTGTCGCTGGACGCGGCCGGGCCGATGCACACCGACTCATCGGCCATGGCGACGTGCTTGAGGTTGCGGTCGACCGTGGAATGCACCGCGACCGTGCGGATGCCGAGCGTGTGGCACGCGCGCAGGATGCGCAGCGCGATTTCACCTCGGTTGGCAATGACGACTTTATCGAGCATGGGATTCGGGATTCGGGATTGGGGATTCGTAGAGGGCGCTGGGTTCGCGGAGAGAGCGCGACTGTTCCAACGTGCGGATCAATGCGTTGAGCTTGGCAAACGTGCGATTCAGCAGGTCGGCAATTGCCGCATCAGGCGAGGCGAACTGCAGCCGTGTTGCGATCTGCAGCTGGGTGTCCAGCTCCGCCAACGAGCCGCGCGCCATCGACAGATAGCGCAGGTACTCGGCCGTGGAGCGGCGTGCAGCCCCTTCGGCGATGTTGGATGGAATGCTGATTGCGGCGCGGCGCATCTGTGCCGTCAGCCCGAAGCGTTCGGAATCAGGAAAGTCGTGGGTCAGGCGGTAGATCGCTTCGACAAGCGACATCGCATCACGCCACACCGTCAGGCGCTCATGCGGTCGCTCGTGCGAATCCCGAATCACGATTCCCTAATCCCGGCGCTTCAGCCAATCACGAACAACGGCTGATCGAACTCCACCGGCTGGCCGGTTTCGCCGAGGATGGCGACGACGGTGCCGGAGACGTCGGCTTCGATCGGGTTGAACATCTTCATCGCTTCGATGATCGCCAGGGTGTCGCCGGCCTTGACCGCCTGGCCCACGGTGACGAACGCCGGCTTGTCCGGGGAAGGCGAGGTGTAGAACGTGCCGACCATCGGCGCGCGCAGCACGTGGCCCTCGGGCAGCGCGGCCGCCTGCTTGGCGCCGCCGGTGGAGGCCTCGGTGGGCGACTGCATCGGCATGCTGGCCGCCGCCGCCGGCGCGGCGGCCGGGGCGGGTGCGTACTGCTGCACCGGTGCGCTCATCACCTGGGTGCCCTTGGGCACGCGCGCCAGGCGCACGCTTTCTTCGCCTTCCTTGATCTCGATTTCGGCGAGATTGGATTCTTCGAGCAGGTCGATCAGTTTCTTGATTTTGCGGAGATCCATAAGGGCCTCTTGAAGTGAATCGGTGGAGAGTGCCGGCGGATGCCGGCGGAATGGGGTCAGGCCGTTGGCGTGGTCGCCGAGCCCGGGACGGCAAGGGTCATGGCGCGCGCTCCAGCCGCGCGATCACCGCTTCCAGCGCCAGCCGGTAGCTGTCTGCGCCAAAGCCGCAGATGACGCCGTCGGCCTTGTCGCTGAGGTAGCTGTGGTGACGGAACGGCTCGCGCGCATGCGGATTGGACAGATGGATTTCCACGAACGGCAGGCCCACGCCCAGCAGCGCGTCGCGCAGCGCCACCGAGGTGTGGGTGAAGGCGGCCGGGTTGATCAGGATGAAGGCAGTGCCGTCCTCGCGCGCGGCGT
The DNA here is from genome assembly GCF_000802365.1 of Xanthomonas cannabis pv. cannabis. Classification (GTDB taxonomy): domain Bacteria; phylum Pseudomonadota; class Gammaproteobacteria; order Xanthomonadales; family Xanthomonadaceae; genus Xanthomonas; species Xanthomonas cannabis. Next base: position 32,458 of record NZ_JSZE01000057.1, on the reverse strand, counting down.
GGATGCGCTCTACCAGCACATGCTCGGCATTGGATTGCAGGCAGGCCAGCGCATGCCCGGCGGCCTGCGCACGGTCCACCAGGGCCGCATCGATCTGCGCCAGCGTGGTGCGCCCATAGACCTCCGGCTCGCGGGTACCGAGCAGGTTGAGGTTGGGGCCGTGCAACAGCAGCAGGTGGGCCATGACATCCAGCGCAGCGGAAAGGCCGGAAGTCTGCGCGATGCTGGCGATGCTGTCCAGATAGCAGAAGTTATAGCTGTTTTAAACGATCGATTGAATTTCTGCGGCGTGCGCGTACTGCGCCAGTGGCGGCGGGCATTGGCGCCCGCAAGGGCAGTTGCAACGGGACCGACACCTGCACCGGAGCGAGGCTGGCGGCGGCAGCCTGTATTCAGGATTGTCACGCCGTTGCGCGGGATGACAGCCAGGCAATCCCACCGCGGCCGTCACACCCGTATCGTCCCCTGCCGCATGTCGGCGTTCTGTGCCCGTGCAGCAGTCCGCTCGTCTCCGGTGATGCGGCTACAAGCTCCGGTGTCCACGCAGGGCGTCGCTCGTATCGCCGCCATCTTGCGCGCGTGCCCTGGGTGGACGCGGTCGTCGCGGGTGGAGGTTGCGATCATCGTGGGAGGGTAGGACGTGTCCGGATCGAACAGATGGTAGGGAGAGAAGGTGCGGATGAACGACCAGTCGGCAGTGTCCGGGTTGCCGTACTCTTCCATCCACGACGCGCCGGCCAGCAATTGGCTGTAGCGCCGCATGTCCAGCAGCGGCGACTCGATCACCACGGCGTCGAACAGCTGCGGGTACTGGACCAGCATGTTGCCGGCCATCAGTCCGCCGTTGCTGCCGCCGTGCATGGCCAGGTGGCTGGCGGACGTGACCTTGCGCGCGATCAGGTCCTGCGCAATCGCGGCCATGTCTTCGGCACTGCATCCGGCGTGCCGATGGCAAGAAGATGTGCTGCCATTGCAGGCGTCGCTGCGGCCAATGGCCAGCCACTCGCATGAGGCGCATCAACGCGGCAGGTGCGCATGGCGGTCGCAACGGCGCTGCGTAGTCGTCGGCAATCGGCAGTCGGCAATGCGTGTCAGCTGCCGGCAGCGGCCAGCGCGCTACGCACCGGCATCACGTGCCAACGTGCGCCGGGCCGGCGCACGCAAACGCCACGCGTGCCCGCCCACGCCGTGGCACGCTCGGGCAGCGTGCCTGCACAAGACGCCGCCTCAGCGCGCTGCGCGCAACAGCGCGTCTTCGGTGATCGCGCCGGTCAACACCGTGGGCAGGATCGCCGGTGGGGCACCGGGGCCGTACACCACGTAAAGCGGCACGCCCACGGCCTGGTGCTGGTCGAGGAAGGTGCTGATGGCCGGGTCGACGTTGGTCCAGTCGCCTTTCATGTAGACCGCATCGACGCGGCGCAGGGCATCACGGAATTCGGCACTGCTCAGCACGTTCTTTTCGTTGGCCTTGCAGGTCACGCACCAGTCGGCGGTCATGTTGACGAACACCACGCGGTTGTCGGCGCGCAGGCGGTCCAGCAATTGCGGCGAGAACGCCACCACGCCTTCGCTGGCGGCGGTGGCCGCCGGCAGCCGCAGACGGGTGACGCCGACCACCGGCACGATGGCCAGCACCAGCATCACCGCGGCCAGGCGCATGCCGGTGCGATGGCTGTTCCAGCGGCTGCGCTCGAAGCACCACAGGCCCAGCGCCAGCAGGGTGGCGCCGACCAGCATCAACGCCAGCGCATCCACCCCGCGCTGCTTGCCCAGCACCCACAGCAGCCAGATCGCGGTGAGATACATCGGGAACGCCAGCACCTGCTTGAGCGTCTCCATCCATGCACCGGGCGTGGGCAGCCGCCGCGCCAGCGACGGGACGAAGCCGATCAGCAGGAACGGCAGCGCCAGGCCCAGGCCCAGCGCCAGGAACACCAGCATCGCCAGCAGCGCCGGCGCGGTGAACGCATAGGCCAGCGCGGTGCCCATGAACGGGGCGATGCAGGGGCTGGCGACCACGCAGGCCAGCACGCCGGTGAAGAAGTCGCCCAGCGGCCCGTTGCGCGCGGCCAGCGACTGGCCGATGCCGCCCAGGTTGCTGCCCAGCGTGAACACCCCCGACAGGCTCAGGCCCACCGCGAACATCAGATACGCCAGCGCCGCCACGAACCAGGGCTGCTGCAGCTGGAAGCCCCAGCCGGCCGCCTGGCCGGCCGCGCGCAGGCCGATCACCAGCCCGCCGATGGCGGCAAACGACACCAGTACGCCCAGCGAATACCAGATGGCATGGCTGCGCGCATGGCTGCGGCTCTCGCCGCTGTGCGCCAGCCCCAGCACCTTCAGCGACAGGATCGGCAGCACGCAGGGCATGAGGTTCAGCACCAGCCCGCCGAGCAGGGCCAGCGCCAGCATCGCCAGCAGGCCCTTGTCCGTATGTGGCGGCTGGGTGCGCTGCGGATTGTCGGCCGCGGCACTGGCAGCCGGCGGCGCGGCGGCGGCGCTGGCTTGGGCGGGCGCGGGGTCGGTAGGCGCCTGCCCGGCGGCCAGCGGCGAGATCATCAGCGGCGCGGCCTGCGCCTGGTTTTGCGGCGAGACCGTGCCGGCAGGCAGGTCGAGCGCCACGCGGCGGGTCATCGGCGGGTAGCAGATGCCGTCGGTCTGGCAGCCCTGGAAGGTGGCCACCAGGGTCACGTGCGCCGGCTCGGCGCGTTCGCGCAGCAGCGGCAGGGTGACTTCGGCCTGGTCGAAATACACCACCACGTCACCGAAATGTTCGTCGCGGTGGGTCTTGCCCTGCGGCCAGCGCGGCAGCCCGGGGCGCACGCCGGTGCTGCCTTCCACGGCCAGCGAGGTGCGGTCGCGGTAGAGGTAATAGCCCGGCGCCGGGGTAAAGCGCAGCAGCAGGCTGTTGCCGTCGCCGACGATGGCCTCGAAGGTGAAGGCCTGCTCGGCCGGCAGCGGCAGCGCGTCCACGCCGGCGGCCTGGCCGGTGGCGCCGAACAGGCGCGGACCCGACGCGCCGCGCGGCACCAGCGCGCCCAGGTTTTCGCGTTGCGGTGCGGCGGTGGTCGCGCCAGCGGCCGCTGCCTCGGGCAGCGCGACGCGGATCTCGCGCCGCTGCGGCGGGTAGCACACTCCGGCATCGGCGCAGCCCTGGTATTGCACCTGCAGGACCGCCGTTTTAAGCGCCGGCTCGGCCCTGCCGGCCAGGGTGGCCTGCAACTGCTTGCGGTAGGTCTGGACCTGGCCGAAGAACTCGTCGTGCTTGCTCTCGCCTTCCGGCAGCGCCAGTTCGCCAACGGAAAAGCCCTGACCGGATTTGACGCTGATGCGATGGCGATACAGGTAGTAGCCCGGCGCGATCTTCCAGTTCAGAGCGATGCTGCCGCGGCTGTCGGCCTGGGCAGTCAGCGCGAATGCCTGGTCTACCGGCAGCAGGTCGGCCTCGCTGACCGCCTGCGCGGGTGGCGCCACCAGCGCCAGCGGCGCGGCGAACAAGGGCGCGGCCAGCAGCGCGCAGCGGGCGATCCAGCGGGGCAGAGACTTCATGGACGTCAGGATTCCTTGCGGGTGTCGGCCCGGACCCAATCGAGGTAGGCCGGCAGCCCGGCGCTGGCTTGGACAGCAACCGCCTCCGGCAGTTCATACGGATGCAAGGCCTGAAGCCGCGCGATGGCGTCGGGCAGGCGGTCTTCCCAGGTCTTGATCAGCAACTGCACTTCCGTGCTGCGCTCGATGGCGCCGTTCCAGCGGTACAGCGATTGCGCGCCGGGCAACTGGGTGACGCAGGCCGCCAGGCGTTCGTCCAGCAAGGCGTGCGCGATGCGGTCGGCGCTGTCGGCATCCGGGCAGGTGCTGAACAACAGATGGAGGGAAGAGGCGCTCATTGCAGCTGCGCAGTGTAATGCCCCGCCAGCGGGGGATCGACCGCCGATTCCGGAACAGGGCGTCAACTTCGCTGCCTTCGCAGTGGCGGTGGGCAGGGCGGCCGTGCCCGGGTGCAGCTGCGCAGTGAGGCCGACAGAGCACCTGCACACTGCGCCGGCCTTGCCGTTGGGAGGAACGCTGGCCCGGATGCGAAGACCGGCCGACAACGGTTGGGAGAGCGTTGCGCCGGTGACCCGGTGATCACCTCGCCCAGCGCGAGGAGGCCGGGGGCGTTGGCCAGGCGATCTTGAAAGCGTGCATGTCGGTGCGGAGGGGACGCATCGCCACGCCCGGCGGTAGTCAGCAGCGCCGGATCCGATCGAGGGCGTGTCGCCTGCTGCAAACCACGCCGTCGGCACCGGCGCCTGGCCGCCATCAGGTGCCGTACGTTTTTTCCGCGTGACCCCACCCCACCGGCCCGACGCATCACGCGCCGGGCCGGTGCAGCTCAGTTGGCCAGCTGGCAGCTGGCCGGCTTGGCCGAAGTGAACAGACCGGCAGTGGCCCATTCGGGGTGATCCACGAACGGGTTGCGGTTGCCCTGGAAGCTGAAGATCACCTGGTTGCGGGCACGTTCGGCATCGTCCGGCGGGTCGGCCTGGTGCCAGGCCAGCAGCGTGGACAGCAGGCCCATGTACGCGGGCGAAGACGAGGTCTGCACGATCCGGCTGCGGTCGTCGGTGAGCTCCAGGTCCGGCTCGGACTGCCCGGTGGCTGCATCGGTGCCGCCTTCGTAGCGAATGGCCATGTACATCACCGCACGCGCCATGTCGCCCTTGCGCCGGCCCCACACCTCGAAGGTGCCGCTGTTGCCGTCCGGCGTGCGCACCCAGTTGGAATTGCCCGGATAGCGCCCGCTGCCGCCGCCACTGCCGTCGTTGACCTCGGTCACCCGCTCGCCGCAGCTGCTGGTGCAGGTGGCGTAGGGCTTGTTGCCGCGGTCGGCGTTGAAGGTGGTGTCGGTCAGGTACAGCATGTGGGTGTCGGTGTAGGGCGCATACGGCAGGCCGCGGTCGCCGGTGGCGCTGCCGAAGCCCAGCGAGTTGGGCCAGGTGTGCTCGCGGTTGTAGGTCAGCCCGCTGCCGGTACCGGCCCGGTCGCTGACCTTGGCGTAGCTGCGGTTGCGGTAGGCGTCCAGGATGCGGCCGCTGTTGCTGGGGTCTTCGTCGGCCATCTCTAGGATGGTCCAGGTGTTGGTGCCGGTGCCGCTGTACGGGTAGACCGTGTGGCCGCGGATGGTGGCGTTGAGCGAGCAGCGCAGCTGGCTGGGGCTGGTGGTGTTCACCCGCGAGTAGTAGCCGGTGGCGCCGCCGCTGGCGGTGGCCACGGTGAAGGCGATGGACTGGCCGGCCGCCGGGCTCAGGCCGCTGGCATCGCGGATGGCGCTGGCGGTGATGGCCAGGGTGCAGCGCTCGCCGCCGACCAGGGCGGTATTGGTGGACAGGGTGAAACGGGTGCCCGTCGTTGCGTAGCTCAGTGCCACGTTGCCGGAACTGGCGCAGCTCAGCGCGAACGCGCCGCTGCTCAACGTCACCGCCTCGCTGAAGCCCACCGCCAGGTCGCCGGCCGCCGGGAAGCCGGTGGCGCCCTGGCTCGGCGTGGTGCTGGTGATCGTCGGCGCACCGGTGGTGCCGCCACCGCCGCCGCCGCCGTTGAAGGTCTGGCTGCGGTTGCAGGCGCCGAAGGTCTGCGCCGCCGAGCCGGCCCAGCTGAAGTTGGCTGCCGCGCTGCCGGTGCCGGTGAGTTGCAGCGAACTGCCGACCGCGCTGCTGTTGCTCTCGCTGACCGGCAGGTTCTGGCTGGTGACCCCGGCCGCCGGGCCGCCGCTGCCGGTGATGGCGCCTTCGTAGCTGAGGAACTGCACCAGCTGGCCATTGGGGTTGACCAGCGCCACGCCGTCGTTGGGCCCGTTCTGCACGCCGTTGCTGGCGTAGCTCACGGTGGCCAGGCGGACCTGGCTGCCGCAGCTGACCAGGCTGCCGGCCGGCACCGCGGTGTTGGCGTAGACCGTCGCCGCACTCGGGACGCTGCCGTTGTACAGATAGATGCGGTAGCCGCTCAGCGATTCGCCAGCGGTGGCCACCACTTCCACGCCTTCGCCGCTGTCGCCGGAGGCGCCTGCGTCGTCGTAGTGCAGCTCGTTGATGAAGACCGCCGCATTGGCGGCAGTGGCGCTCAGCGCGAACGCACAGGCCAGGGGCAGGGTGCAACGCAAGGACACAATACGGGACGGCAACCTCATCGACAGCTCCTTGTGATCGGGGAATGCGATCCCGACTGTAGAGCGTGCGCATGACAAACGGTGGAACCTGGTTCCATTTCTAGCGGTTCCATTTCTAGCGTGTGGCTGGATGCGCGCCTGGTAATGAGCGGCATGAGGTGGCCGCGGGGATCAGCGGCGCTCCTGCTCGCGCGGCGCGCCTGGGCACGGGCCGCCGGCATTGGTGGCTCTGTCGCTGCTGCCAAACGCGCACGGCCGGGATGCCCCGCGGGCCGTTCGCCGCAGTCGTCCTGGCCCCCGGATGAGACCGGGTGGACGAAAAATTTTTTACGCCCAGCCCTTGAAAGCCGCTCGCCCAGCACAATCTCTGGCCCGCACCCGCTCTGTCGGGTTTTTTCCGCGCGCTGTGCTGGCAGTCGTCATGTGCGAGTGCTAACATCGCCGATAATTTTCAGACCAATCAATCACTTAAGAGGGTCTTTCTCTATGAGCATCAAGCCGCTTCACGACCGCGTTGTAGTCAAGCCGATCGAAGCCGACGAAGTTTCCGCCGGCGGCATCGTGATCCCGGACTCCGCCAAGGAAAAGTCCACCAAGGGTGAAGTCGTCGCCATCGGCGCCGGCAAGCCCCTGGACAACGGCAGCCTGCGCGCGCCGGTGGTCAAGGTTGGCGACAAGGTCATCTACGGCCAGTACGCCGGCAGCAGCTATAAGTCCGAAGGCGTCGAGTACAAGGTGCTGCGCGAAGACGACATTCTGGCCGTCATCGGCTGAAGCCGTTGACGGCGGGATTCGGGAGTCGAGATTCGGGATTGGTCAGTGCGCTTCGCGCAGCTGATCCCGCATCTCCCCGGAACCCGCTCTAGCCAATTCCCAATCCCCAATCTCAAATCCCGGAGTTTCAGACAATGGCTGCTAAAGACATTCGTTTCGGTGAAGACGCACGTACCCGCATGGTCCGTGGCGTCAACGTGCTTGCCAATGCCGTGAAGGCAACCCTCGGCCCGAAGGGCCGCAACGTCGTGCTCGAGAAGAGCTTCGGCGCGCCCACCATCACCAAGGACGGCGTCTCCGTCGCCAAGGAAATCGAACTGGCTGACAAGTTCGAGAACATGGGCGCGCAGATGGTCAAGGAAGTCGCTTCCAAGACCAACGACAACGCCGGCGACGGCACCACCACCGCCACCGTGCTGGCCCAGGCCCTGATCCGCGAAGGCGCCAAGGCCGTGGCCGCCGGCATGAACCCGATGGACCTCAAGCGCGGTATCGACCAGGCCGTCAAGGCCGCCGTCGCCGAGCTGAAGAACATCTCCAAGCCCACCACCGACGACAAGGCGATTGCCCAGGTCGGCACCATCTCGGCCAACTCGGACGAGTCGATCGGCAACATCATTGCCGAAGCGATGCAGAAGGTCGGCAAGGAAGGCGTGATCACCGTTGAAGAAGGCTCGGGCCTGGAAAACGAGCTGGACGTGGTCGAGGGCATGCAGTTCGATCGCGGCTACCTCTCCCCGTACTTCATCAACAACCAGCAGAGCCAGTCGGCCGACCTGGACGACCCGTTCATCCTGCTGCACGACAAGAAGATCTCCAACGTGCGTGACCTGCTGCCCGTGCTGGAAGGCGTGGCCAAGGCCGGCAAGCCGCTGCTGATCGTGGCTGAAGAAGTCGAAGGCGAAGCGCTGGCGACCCTGGTGGTGAACACCATCCGCGGCATCGTCAAGGTCGTGGCCGTCAAGGCACCGGGCTTCGGCGACCGTCGCAAGGCGATGCTGGAAGACATGGCCGTGCTGACCGGCGGTACCGTGATCTCCGAAGAAGTGGGCCTGGCGCTGGAGAAGGCGACCATCAAGGACCTGGGCCGCGCCAAGAAGGTGCAGGTCTCCAAGGAAAACACCACGATCATCGATGGCGCCGGCGATTCGGCCGCGATCGAGTCGCGCGTCGGCCAGATCAAGACCCAGATCGAAGACACCTCGTCCGATTACGACCGCGAGAAGCTGCAGGAGCGCGTGGCCAAGCTGGCCGGTGGCGTTGCAGTGATCAAGGTCGGCGCGTCGACCGAAATCGAAATGAAGGAAAAGAAGGCCCGCGTCGAAGACGCCCTGCACGCCACCCGTGCAGCCGTTGAAGAAGGCGTGGTCCCGGGCGGCGGCGTGGCCCTGGTGCGTGCGCTGGTGGCCGTCGGCAACCTGACCGGTGCCAACGAAGACCAGACCCACGGCATCCAGATCGCCCTGCGCGCCATGGAAGCCCCGCTGCGCGAAATCGTGGCCAATGCCGGCGAAGAGCCGTCCGTGATCCTGAACAAGGTCAAGGAAGGCACCGGCAACTACGGCTACAACGCGGCCAACGGCGAGTTCGGCGACATGGTGCAGTTCGGCATCCTGGACCCGACCAAGGTCACCCGTTCGGCGCTGCAGAACGCAGCCTCGATCGCCGGCCTGATGATCACCACCGAAGCCATGGTGGCCGATGCACCGAAGAAGGACGAGCCGGCGATGCCGGCCGGCGGTGGCATGGGCGGCATGGGCGGCATGGATTTCTGATCCACGCCATTCGGCTGTTGCAGTACAAAAGGACCCCGCCGCAAGGCGGGGTTTTTTGTGTCCGGTCGTGGATGCCACACGAGGCGATCGTCGATTGGTCGTGCCTGGTCCACGCAACCCCATGACCCCGTAGGAGTGCACCCGGGCGCGACGGGGCGTTTACCGGGAACGCCCAGTCGCGCCCGGGTGCGCTCCACGCAGGGTCGACGCGGCCCGCGCAGCCAGATCGCGGCCCCAACCGTGTTCACCATCGCAAAAGCCCGCAGATCGCGACGCCAATCACACTTAAATGACAACCTGTTGACACCGATGTCATCGCAGTTCTAGCGTCGTTGGGCAGGCGTTTGCGCCGAGCGGTCGGGGGGCCATCGGACAAGGGGCAGCGGTGCATGCATCGCTGGCGGACGTCGTTGCAGTGCACTGCCACGCCGGCCACGTCCGGCTTCTCCCGGGGATCTTATGAACTGCCGCAGTCATCGTCTTGCCTTGTCGATTTCCGTGTCCTTAGCGCTGACGGCTGCCGTCGCGCCACCGCTCATGGCCCAGCAAACCGAGCCGGATACACCGCGCGCCACCTCCACCCTGGATGCGGTCAGCGTCACCGGTTCGCGCATCAAGCGCGCGCAGGTCGAGGGCGCCCAGCCGGTGGTCACCATCTCGGCGCAGCAGATCCAGCAGGAAGGGTTTGCCACTGTCTACGACGTGCTCAACAGCATGAATCAGCAAGGCTCGGTGGAAGCCGATACGCAGTGGGGTTCGCACACGCCCAATGCTTCGCCGATCAATCTGCGCGACCTCGGCCCGGGCCGCACCCTGCTGCTGGTCAATGGCCACCGCGTGGCCGATTACCCGCTGCCGTACGGCGGCGAAAGCAACTTTTCCAACTACAGCAATATTCCCTCCGCAGCGGTGGAGCGCATCGACATCCTCACCGGTGGCGCATCGGCCATTTACGGCTCCGACGCGGTGGCCGGCGTGATCAACGTGATCCTCAAGCGCGACTACCAGGGCGACCAGGTGCGCCTGCGCGGCGGCACCGCCACCGAAGGGGGGCGCGACAGTTTCGACGTGTCCTGGGCAGGCGGGCGCACCGGCGAGAACTGGAGCCTGACCTACGCGCTGCAGGCCACCCGGCGCGATCCGTTGAGCGGGCGCGATCGCCCGCAGATGGACGACTCCGACGACATGTCCTATTCCAACTGGACCGGACAGAACCGCCGCTACGGCTTCAACCCGTTCACCGGCCTGAGCCTGGTCGATGCCAATACCAACGAACGCCTGGCGCCACCTGCCGGCACCTGCGCGCGCTTCGGCGGCGAGTTCATCGACGGGCAACGGCTGAGCTACGACCAGAACACCGGGGTGGTCACCAATGCCGGCGATTATTGCGGCGTGGCGCGCGACTACGGCGACTGGGGCCTAGTGACCGGCAGCGAGGATTATTCGGCCTATCTCTACGGCACCTGGAAGTTCGGCGAGGCCACCGAGGCCTGGGCCACGCTCTCGGCCAACCGCAGCATCGGCCGCTGGACCTACGACCCGCCGTACGCCTATCTGGGCCCGTTTCAGGATGCGGCAACCGGTCGCTCATTGAACCTGATCCGTCAGCTCACCCGGCGCGAAGCCGGCGGCTGGGACCGGCTGGCCAACTACAACAAGGAGCAGTCCTGGGATCTGAGCGCCGGTTTGCGCGGCGTGTGGGCCGACCGCTTCGATTGGGAGCTGAGCGTGGGCCGCTCGCGCTACACGGTGGACGAATACGTACGCACCGTGGATACCGCACGTGCCACTGACTATTTCCTCGGCAGCCCCACCGGCACCGCTGCCGATGGCACGCCGATCTATGCGATCAACGAAGCGCGGCTGTATTCGCCGCTGTCGTCGAACCAGTACGACGACCTGGTGGCCAAGTCGCACAACTCGGCGTATTCGTGGGTCAATCAAGCCAGTTTCAGCTTGAGCGGCGATGTGGTGCAGGGCTGGGCCGGGCCAATCCGCTTTGCCACCGTGGCCGAAGTCGCCAAGCAGGGCTATCAACTTTCGCCGGACCCATGCGCCAACGAGTGCTACCCGGTGGACGTGGTGGACAGCGGCGGCGGCGAACGCATGCGCAGCTCGGCCGGGCTGGAATTTCAGATTCCATTACTTTCCACATTGAGCGCGAATGTGGCCGGCCGCTACGACCGCTACGGCAACTACCGCTCGTCTGCCGCGATTCCGACCGATGTCGGTACGCAAAGCGACACCACCTGGAGCGCGGGCCTGGAATGGCGGCCAGTGGAGAGCCTGCTGGTACGCAGCACCGTGGCCACCAGCTTCCGCGCACCGGACATGCACTACGTGCTCGGCGAACCCAGTTCCACCAATCAAACGGTGATCGACCAGTACCGCTGCATTTCCTCCGGCGCCTACCTCACCGGCGGCTGCAACGACGAGAACAACAACATCTTCTACACCGTGGATGTGAACCGTCGCGGCACCCCGGATCTGCGCTCGGAAACCGGCCGCTCGTTCACCGGTGGCGTGGTGTGGGACATCGCACAAGGGCTGTCGTTGAGCGTGGATTACTACCGCATCCAGCTGGAGGAAATGATCAAGGACCTGGATCGCGATGAGATCCTGTCGGCCGAAGCCGGCTGCCGCACCGGCACCACCATCAGCGGTGGCGCCTGGAATAATCCGGGCGGCGCGGGCTACTGCGACACCATCACCTCGCGGGTGACGCGCAATGCCGACGGCACCTTGGCCAGCATCGAGCGTGGCCCGATCAACCTGGCGCAGATGGAGACCTCCGGCATCGATGCCGCGTTGAAATACCGCCTGGCCACTGCAGGCTGGGGCAACTTCCAGCTGTCGCTGGATTACAACAACCTGATTGCCTACCGCGAGCAGATCTACCGCACCGACAGCGACGAGAACCGCCGCGACGAGCGCGTGCGCAGCCGTGTGCGCGGCAGCGTGCATTGGGACAACGGCGGCGCCTGGGACTGGACGGTGTACTTCCGCCGCCTCGGCTCGATGCGCGCCGTGAACTGGGGCACCTGCGCCCGCTTCGACGACGGCTATCAACCCAGCGCCTCCGACGAGTGCCTGGTGACCGATACCGCCAACGTGCATCTGGGCGAAACCAGCAAACGCTACTTTGGCCGCGTGGGCCCGGCGATCTACTGGAACCTGAGCACCGGCTACAAGATCACCGACCACGCCAAGGTCAATTTCTACGTCAACAACGTGTTCAACGAAGTGGGCTACGAAAACAAGGAGCGCTTCTACGGCTACGGCTTCTACAACACCACCCTGTTCAACCCCATCGGCCGCGAAGTGGCGGCGGAGTACGTGTTTACGTTTTGAGTGAGGTTTGCCGCGTGGCACGCCACGGCCTCGTTGCCGTGGCGTGCAGCGGTGTGTTGCGGTGGCACGCTTGGCGCAAACGCGTCATCAGGCAAGACGCGCCGCGGTGCGGCGCAGGCTCGCCAAGGCGCGCGTGGCGATGTCATGCATCTGATCGCTCAAGGCGTCGTCGTCGATGCAGCGCTGCCAGAACTGTTCGGCCATCTCTGCGGCGCGCCGCCACTGCGCAAACTGCCCGACCGTGGGCGCCGGAATCTCGATGTCCCTGGGCACGATTTCGCCACTGGATGCCGGCCGCAGCACCATCGGCAACATGTCGTACACCGGCGCAAGCCGCAACGGCAGCGTGTCGGCAAGGATCAGCGCGGCGTTGCCCAGATGCATGTCGGTGTTGCCGATGAGCGCGCCGAACCAGCTGATCACCTCCAGGTGCTCGGCATCTTCCGGACCCAGCCAACCATCGCGCTTGAGCATCGGCGCGAGCGCGCGCCAGGTGCCGAGCTCCGACTGCCCATAGAACGCGGCGTAGATCGCCATCAACGAAACAAAACCGCGTCGGCCCAACGTCGGTGTGCGATCGAAGCGTGTGGATTCGAGAAAGACGCGCTCGCCTGCCTGCAGCCGCTGCGTCGTTGCCGCAGCAATGCCACCGGCAAGCAGCACCTGGCTGGCCAGGTGCTCCATCTGCAGCAGGTCCGCCCAGCGCCGCCCGGCCGGCTGATCGATGCGGTCGGAAAACTTCACGATGACCGGGCGGAACACGCCATTCTCGCGCAGCACCGCAGTGAACTTCGGCTGCTCGCCTGCAGCGGACGAGCCGACGTCTTCACCACGCAGCGCGGCATCGGCCTGCTCAAGATAGGCCTGCGGGCGCGCGTGGATGTCGATGTCATCAGGCTGGTCGATCGACGACAGTGCGCGCGCCAGCGCCTGCTCGCCCACGAGCAGGTCGCCGAGCTGGTCGTGACCATCGGACAGCAGTGCGATGAGCGCGTCACTGGGCGACCACAGCGTGAGATTTTCGGGCAGCCGCAATGGCCCGGCGATGCGATGTGCCAGGTTGCGCCCAAGAAATCCCTGCGGGCGTTGGTCATCCAGAAACCAGGGCAGCGACGCGAACTCGCCCAGATGCAGCGGCGGATGCAGGAGCACGGGGTTGTCCTGCAGCAGCTCCACGAAGAAGTGGTCGCGATGGAGCGCATGCAGCTGGCCCAACGCCACCACGCGGGCATGGCTGTCGATGCGGTAGAGCGGCCAGGCGCGCTGACCGCGCACCTCGCCCGCGGCGATGTAACTGGTGGCGCGTGCGCTGCCGTAGCGCCGCACCGCCGTTCCTGCAGCGGCAACCAGACGCGAAAGGGTTGCCTTGCTCACCCCCAACCGCGCCGCGAGTTCGGCGCCGCGCAGCGGGCCGTCGATGCGCAGCGTGGTGACCAGGCGTTCTACGGCATCGGGCTGTGGCATGCGGATCAGCGATGAAACGATTGATGAAACGATACATTAGGACGGATGGCGCTGCAAATAACTGACTTATATTGATAATTTGAAATTTAGGGGGAAGATGGTGCATTACAAATGAAACGATACGTTCGGTGCTCCTGAGCTGGCCTCGGGGGCCGGACCGCAACGCCTGCACGGCGCTGGACAGCGCCAGAAACGCCAGGTGAGTCACGCGCATGCAGCGGCGAAAACGGCGAGACCGGTGTGCGTCTCTGCTTGCCGCAGGGAGCTGATCTGGAACGTCGCGGGGGCTGCCGTGCGTCGGCGCAGCCTGACTTCATCGCGTCCGGTTTGAGTAGGTGCACCTCCATCCCGGCGCAACGATTGCATTGCGCCGGGCACGCAGCACACCAGCGCATGACACGGCTGCTCCGCGGAAGGCACGACCGCCGCACCCTCGATCGGTTTGCGCCACGCGGCCCTGACCAGCACGTTGGCGCCATGCGTCCGCCCCTCTGTTGCGCCAGCTGTCGATTGCGTCGGCGCGCCCGTCCGTTGCCGATGAAACAGTGGCAACGCGCAAAAGTGCGTGGTATCAATGCATCCCATGAACGCACCCCGCAGCCCGTTTTATTTTTGGTACTACGGTTTTCCGATGCCGCTGGCGGAGGAAGGAGTGCGCTCACCCTGAAGGACACTTCAGCAGCATTCCCGAAAAGCCGCCAGCGCACACTGGCGGCTTTTTTGTTGCCGCAACGCCTGGCTCCCCGATGCAACACCGCCCAACGAGACACTGTTATGCCGCCTGTGACCGATGACCTGCGTATCCGCAAGATCGAAGCCCTTGCACCGCCTTCGCAGCTGCTGTCGCTGCTGCCATGCGACGAGCGCGCCTCCGACACCGTGACCAACTCGCGTGCCGCGCTGCACGAGATCCTGCACGGGCGCGACGACCGCCTCGCGGTGGTGATCGGGCCATGCTCGATCCACGACCCGGTGGCGGCCATGGAGTACGCGCAGCGCCTGCGCCCGTTACGCGACCAGTTCGGCGATGCGCTGGAGATCGTGATGCGGGTGTACTTCGAGAAGCCACGCACCACCATCGGCTGGAAAGGGCTGATCAACGACCCGGAGATGGACGGCAGCTTCCAGATCAACAAGGGGTTACGGGTGGCGCGCGGATTGCTGCGCGATATCAACAACCTCGGCCTGCCGGCGGGTGTGGAATTTCTGGACATCATTTCGCCGCAATACATCGCCGACCTGGTGGCCTGGGGCGCGATCGGCGCACGCACCACCGAGAGCCAGGTGCATCGCGAAATGGCCTCCGGGCTCTCGTGCCCGGTGGGCTTCAAGAACGGCACCGGCGGCGACGTCAAGATTGCGGTGGACGCCGTGGGCGCGGCCTCGCATCCGCATCATTTCCTGGCGGTGACCAAGGACGGCCACACCGCGGTGGCGGCAACGGCGGGCAATCCGGACTGCCACGTGATCCTGCGTGGCGGCAAGGTGCCCAACTTCGATGCGGCAAGCGTGGATGCGGCCAGCCAGGTGCTCAACAAGTCGGGGTTGCCGGCGCGGCTGATGATCGATGCCAGCCACGCCAACAGCGGCAAGAATCCGGACAACCAGCCCAAGGTGGTCGACGACATCGCGCTGCAGCTGGAAGGTGGCGAGACGCGCATCGTCGGGGTGATGGTGGAGAGCCACCTGGTTGGCGGCCGCCAGGAGCTGGTCCCCGGCTGCGCACTGACCTACGGCCAGAGCATCACCGACGGCTGCCTGGGCTGGGACGCATCGGTGCAGGTGCTCGAACGCCTGGCAACGGCAGTGCGCGCACGCCGCGCAAGGCGGATTGCCGAGGCTGCGTGAGCCGGGTGCTGGCGACGGGCCGATGCTGATGGAGTGCGCTGCCGCCGAACGACGTGGCGGGGTTACCCCTCTAATCCCGTGCGACCAGACCCGACAAAAAAACGCCGGGCCGGCGCAGGAAGCCGGCCCGGTGTGGTGAACGACACCACCCACTGGTGACCCGTCGCTGCGGCAGCCAGGAGCCAGAGCGCCGTTCTGCACCGCCAGCGAGCGGGTGCAGCTGTTATCGCCCACGCGCGTGGCCTGCGAATGTCGCTGCGTAGCGCAGACGGACATGAAGTGTCGAAAGCGCTGACCGGCCGCAACGACACCACCGCAGGCAATGGCGCCCAGGCAGGCGTCAGACCGCCGCCCGCATTCGTCGCGCGGGCCGCGGCCGTGGCGCTGTTCGCTGCCCAGACCAACGACTGCAGCGCACGTCGAGGCGGCCGCATCGATCTCCGTGGCGAACAGGCTCTGGCCCCACGGCACTGCGCGTTATCTCGTCTACCGACGTGCAACCTCTCAGCCCAGCATGTCGCCGCTGTCCAGCCAGCGCTGGTGCCACGCCAATGCCTCGGGCAACAGGTGCGGGGTGTGCTTGCCGTAGCTGTCGCGGTTGGCGCGTGCCACATAGTCTTCCAATGCATCGCGATAGCGCGGGTGCACGCAGTGATCGAGCAGCTGGCGCGCGCGTTGCTTGGGGGTCAGGCCGCGCAGGTCGGCCAGGCCCTGCTCGGTGACGATCACCGAGACATCGTGCTCGGTGTGATCGACATGGCTGACCATCGGCACGATCGATGAAATGCTGCCGGCCTTGGCGATGCTGGGGCTCAGGAAGATCGACAGAAATCCATTGCGCGCAAAATCGCCCGAACCGCCAATGCCGTTCATGATGCGGCTGCCCATCACGTGGGTGGAATTGACGTTGCCGTACAGGTCGGCCTCGATCATGCCGTTCATGCCGATGCAGCCGAGCCGGCGCACCAGCTCCGGATGGTTGGAAATCTCCTGCGTGCGCATGACGATGCGCTGCCGGTAGAACGCGATATTGCGCTTGAACTCTTCGTTGCCTTCCGGGCTGAGCGCAAAGCCGGTGCAGGAGGCATACCGCAGCACGCCATCGCGCAGCAGCGCGAGCATGCCGTCCTGGATCACCTCGGTGAACGCTTCCAGATCGCGGAAGCCGCTGCGTGCAAGCCCCGCCAGCACCGCGTTGGGGATATTGCCCACGCCCGACTGCAGCGGCAGCAGGTTGGCCGGCAGCCGGCCCTTGCGCACTTCATGGCGCAAAAACGCGATCAGGTGCTCGGCAATGCGTTCGCTGTTGTCGTCGACCGCGGCAAACGGGCTGTTACGGTCAGGCCCATGCGTGCGCACCACCGCCACGATCTTGGCCGGGTCGCAGCGCAGGCTCGGCTCGCCGATGCGGTCGTCGCCATGCAGCAGCGGGATCGGTTTGCGCTGCGGCGGCAGGGCGGTGCCGTAGTAGATGTCGTGCATGCCGTCCAGGCCGGCCGGCTGCCAATCGTTGACCTCGACGATGACCTTGCTGGCCAGGTCCAGCCAGGTCTTGTTGTTGCCGATCGAGGTGGACGGCACCAGGCTGCCATCAGCGCGGATGCCCGACACTTCCACCACCGCGGTGTCGATCTGCCCGTAAAAACCGAACCACACGTGCTGGGCCACGTGGCTGAGATGGATGTCGATGTAATCCAGCGTGCCGGCGTTGATGCGCTGGCGAGCGTCCGGGTCGGACTGGAATGGCATGCGCATGGCGATGCCATCGGCCTTGGCCAACGCGCCGTCGAGCTCGGGCGCGGTGGAGGCGCCGGTCATCAACTTGATCTGGAACGGTTGGCCCTGCAGGTGCGCCGCCTCGATGCGCTGCGCCAGCGCCATCGGCACGGCCTTGGGATAGCCGGAGCCGGTGAAACCGCTCATGGCCACGGTTTCGCCAGGCTGGATCAGCGCGGCGGCCGCGTCGGCAGACACCAGTCGGTCGCGCAGTGGCGCGTACAGGATGCGTTCGTCGGACATAGGGCAGGCACGGCGGCAACAGGGGGAGCGCGATTATCGCCGCTGCAGGCAGCGGCCGGGGTGCGACCTTGGTGCAATGGCCAAGCGCATGGCGCAGTCCCCGTAATCGCTTCAGGAGGGGGAGTGCCGGCGAGCGCGACCGCTGTCGGCGCCTGGCGCCGCTCGCTGCGGAGCATCCATCCGCTGCGCCGCTCACCCCGCCGGCACGCGTCGCGTCCAGTGTTCACGCTTCGCCGCCGGCCCAACCGCGATAGTGGCGACAGATTCCTGCCTGCCTGCGCCCATGCCCTCTGTTCGCGATCGCTTCCAGCGCTGGCCCCGGCCGTGGCGTGTTGCAGTGTGCGTGTTGCTGGTGCTTTACGCGCTGTATCTGCTGGCCGGTAACGTGTTTCTCAACACGCCGTTGTTCGATGCCACCACCAACCGGCAGCCGCACAAGTTCACCATGCAGACCGGCCCGGCGCTGACGCTGTTTCCGGGCCAGGTGATGGCCTGGAACGTGCGCATGCGCGGGCAGGCCAATCGCACCGTGTACGTCTTCCACGCCGACCGCGCACATGCGCGCGTGGCGCTGCTGCCGCTGTTCCGGCGCGAGGTGCGTCTGCCGTGGCTGCACGCCACCGGCCTGAGCGCCGAGGTGGAGACCGCCGACACGCCCATCCCGCCGCCGCCGCGCGGCGATACCGGCTGGACGCTGCGCTTCGATGCGATCACCAGCAACAGCATCCGCAGTGCGCGCCTGGGCAAGCTACTGATCGCCGGCAACGGCCACGGCACGGTCGGCTTCCTGAAGCAACTCAAGGGCGGGCCGTCGGAGCTGTTTCCGTCCGAGGCGGGCTTCCGCGATGCGGTGGTCAGCTACGACGGTGTGCAGGTGTTCAACGGTGCCGAGGTGGACGCGCAGTTCCAGTTTCCGCGCCACTACCGCGACCAGGCGCCGGGCCTGCGCAAGCTCGGGATCACCCACGCACGCCTGCAGTTGAAGGCCGCGACGGTGGCGCTGAAGATCGATACCGGTGCGCCGCACGTGGATATCCGCAGCGGGCCGTCTGCTGCGCGCGTGGAGGCCGACATCACCCTGGACCGCGGTGCCCTGCAGCCGGGCAGCCACGCGGTGTGGCGGCTGCCGTTGCTGGCCGGTGTCGGTGCCACCGACCGCGGCATGCTGGCATTGCAGCTGGATGTGGCGCGCGACATCCGCGTGCAGGCACGGCTGCCGCGCGACGACACGACCGGTAGCGAACTGCAGGCCGATCTACGGATCGCCGGGCGCAGCATTCCGTTCGAGCAACCCGCGCAGGTGTTGCCGCGTCTGTCGGGGCAGGTGCGCGGGCGCTGGAAGTTCGAATCCTTGAACTGGATCGCCGAGCTGTTCGTGCGCAAGCCGTGGTTTCAGCTGCAAGGCGGTGGTCTGGTCGAAGCGGATCTGCGTCTTGCGCAGGGCCGGCTGACCAGTGGCAGCACCCTGGACATCCCGCGTGTCGAGGCCGTGGCGCAGGTGTTCGATACGCGCCTGGCAGGCATCGCCAAGGCGCACGGGCGCATCGACGATGCCGCCACGCCGCAGGCGCATCTGGACGTCAGCATTCCCACGTTCAAGGCGGCGCCGCGCGACGCGCCGAAACAGATCTTGCTGGATGGCCGCGATCTGCAGCTGGCGATGCATGGCGATGCCGAACTGGCCCGCTTGAGTGAGACGCTCAAGGCGCAGCTGCGTTTCAGCGATGCGCGTGTGCCCGACCTGACCGTCTACAACCGCTATCTGCCCGGCAACAACGTGCGCCTGCTCGGTGGCAGCGGCAGCCTGACCGGCGATGTGGCGCTCAATGCATCTGGCGACGTTGGCAACGGGCATGCGAATCTGCGGGGGCAGGGCGCGCATCTGGCAGTGGCTGGCGTGCAGATGCGTGGCGATGCGCAGTTGCAGGCAAGGCTGCAACGCGCCGATTTCAAGAACAAGTTCTTCGACCTCAGCGGTACGCGGGTACGCCTGCGCAATATGCGCGTGGGCGACGATGGTGGCGATGCCAACTGGTGGGGCGAACTGCAGGTCGGTGCCGGCACCATCCAGGCCGAGGCACCGTTCCAGGTGGACGCCGATGCGGCCATTCGCATGCGCGATATCGCCCCGTTGCTCTCAGTGTTCGCGCAGCGCGCAGACTACCCGCGCTGGGTGCTGGGCTTGCTGGATTCGGGCGAACTGGATGCCACCGGGCGCGTGCGCTGGCGCAAGCAGCAACTGACGGTGGACGACCTTCATGCGGAAAACGCGCGTCTGTCCTTGCGGGCACGGCTGGCGCTGGAGGATGACCAGCGCCGCGGCGATCTGTATCTGCGCTGGGGCGTGCTGGGTGCCGGCATCGAGCTCGATGGCAAGCAGCGGCAATGGCATCTGGCCGGCGCACGCGAGTGGTACGACAAGCAGCCCGGCTTGTTGCCACCAGTGTCCAAGCGCACGTCAGGCACGCGCTGACAAGCGCGGTGAGCGCCGTCGGGTAAGCCACGCTGCAGTGATGCAGAAGGGTGCGCGGATGCATGGTGTTGGGTCGCGGGATGGCGCCCGGCACCCTGCAGGCGCTGGTCGGCCGACGATGGATCCGGACGTTCTGCGCGCCGTTGCAAGGCGTGCCCGCTGACAGTCGCACCTGCTGGTACATCCAGCACATCGAGCATCGGCACACCCAGCACATCACGCGCATGAGGCGCACCACGCACATAAGGCGCACGAGGCGGTTGCGCGCCGTGCTCACGGCCGGCTTGGCACACTGCGCGGCGCCGCGTGCGCGGTCTTCAGGAGCCTGCCGTCATGACGATGCCCGTCCGCGCCCGTTGGCGCGCAGCGCCCGCCGCATTGCGCTGGCCGATCCTGGTGGTCATCGCGTTGTATGCCAGCTACCTGGTGCTCGGCAATCTGCTGCTCAACACGCCGCTCGGCCCGGCAGCGCTCAATCGCACGCCGGACAAGTTCGCGATGCACTGGGGGCCCGCAGTCACCTGGTGGCCGGGGCGGCTCGTGCTCTGGGACGTGGCGCTGCACGGCCAGTCCACGCGCAACCGCTGGGATGTCAGCGCCCGACGCATGAGCGGGCAGGTCCGTCTGCTGCCGCTGCTGAGACGGCAATTGCTGGTGCCACACCTGCAGGTGCAAGGTGTGCGTGCCGGCCTGCAGGCGACGACCGCCGTTCCGGATGCAGCCAGTGCCACGCGGCCGGCCGCGCCGTCGCAGGCGCAGCAGGCAGGCAGGGCGCAAGGCCCCAGATCAGGCCCTGCCGTGGCGGGCACCGCTGAGCCTGGCGCCCTGGCCGCAACCGCAACAACCGCTTCGTCGCACGCGACTGCGAGCCCGTCGCACGCTGCAGAGCCATCAGCAAGCGCGACGCCGGTCGCGACATCGGCATCGGCCAAGGCGCCAGCAGCAACTGCATCAGCACCACCAACACCCACCACCTCAGCCAGCAGTTCGCCAGCCGTCACCCAAGGGGCCAGGCCTGCCTGGACCCTGCAATTCGACCGCATCGAGGCGCAGCAGGTGCACGCGCTGTCGCTGCGGCAATTGCAGATCGAGGGCGATGGCCAGTTGCAGCTTGGCCTGTTCAAGCAATTGCGCGGCGGGCCGCTGGAAGTGTTTCCGTCGCGCGCTGCGTTCGACAAGGCGCAGGTGCGCTGGGCCGAGACCGAAGTGCTGCGCAATGGTCAGCTGCGGCTCGAAGCCAGCGTTGCGCGGCATGCAGCCGATCAGGCGCGCGGGCTTGCGCTGTTGCAACTGACAGACGCATTGGTGGCCGTGCATGGCGACACTGCGGCGCTGGATGTCACGCGCACGGCACAGGGCCGCCACACGGTTGCCACGCGCCCCGGCAAGGGACGTGCCGATGGCGAACTACGCTGGACACGCGGCGCATTGCAGCCGGGTAGCCAGCTGCATTGGCGGGCGCCATTGCACGACAGCACGCGCACTCCGGCAGCAGTGCTGGGCGAGCTGGCTGCGCAGCTGCAGGTGGACGACAACATGCGTCTGAGCATCCGGATGCCCGAGCCGGCCGATGCCGGGCTCACGCTGGATGCGGACCTGCGCGTGCAGGGCCGCCAATTGCCCTTGCAATCCATGCGTAGCCTGCTGCCGCGCACCTCCGGGCATGCGCGGCTGCATTGGCAGCTGGCCTCGCTCAGCTGGATCCCTGCGCTGTTTCCCGATGTGGACTGGCTCATGCTGGAAGGCGATGGCCTGGTGGATGCGGATTTGCGCATCGCGCGTGGCCAGCTCGGTGCCGGTAGCCGCCTGCAGGTGCCGCATGTGCGCGCGCATGTCGGGGTGATGGGGCATGCGATCGACGGGCAAGCCAGTGCCGATCTGCGTGTGGACGCCGATGCAAACGGTCAACTGCTGCCTGCACTCGCGTTGCAGATGCAGCAGTTTTCAATTGCTCATGGCGAGTCACCAGCGCGCCCGTTCGTGCAAGGGCGCGATCTGCGTCTGGACCTGCAGACGCGCGCCGACGTCCGCAACCTGACGACCCTGCGCGATGCCACGCGTGCGCACCTGACCTTTGCCAATGCGCGCGTGCCGGACCTGCGTGCCTACAACCGCTATCTGCCGCAGCAGCAATTGCGTTTCGACGGCGGCAGCGGCGTGCTCAGCGGCGATCTGCAGATCGAGCCGGGTGGCCGCATCGGCAAGGGCGGCCTGCGCATCGGCGCGCGTGCGGCGCGCCTGCAGTTTGCCGGGCTGGCGCTGCGTGGCGATGTGGATGCCGACCTGCGCCTGCAACGCGGCGATCTGCGTGCGGAGCAATTCAGTCTCGATGCCAGCACCATCCAGTTGCGCAATGTCGGATTCACCGGCCCCGATGGACAACGGCGCGATGGCTGGTGGGCGCGCATCGCGTTGGAGAACACGCGCATGCAATGGCGGCAGCCGATCGGCGTGGATGGACGCGTGCGCATCCAGGTGCGCGATCTGGCGTTTCTAATGGCGCTGTACGCACGCGATCACTCGATCCCGAACTGGATGTTGCGCCTGGTGGATGCTGGGCAGGCACAAGTGACTGCCCGTGCGCAGTGGCAAGGCGAGGCCGTGGTGATCGATCGCTTGCAGGCACGCAACGATCGCTTCCAGGTGGATGCGCGTTTGCGCCTGCAGGGCAGCCAGCGCAGCGGCAGCCTGCTCGCGCGCTGGGGTGTGTTGAGTGCGGCAGTGGGGCTGCGCAACGACACGCCGGAATGGCATCTGCTGCGCGCCCCGCAGTGGTATCAGGCCCAGCCCGATCTGCTGCGGTGACCGCCGCGGCGCCATCACCGCGTGAAGGAATTCCTGCTAGTTCTGTACTGTCTGGTGTTGTTTTGCAGTGCAGCGTGCAAGTCGGATTCGGGGCGCGCACTATGATCCTGCATCCCGACGTGGGGGAGGGAGCAAAGCCCGCTGGCAGTTCGCTGCAAGCGGGCTTTTTTATTGCCTGAACGTGCCGGGTCAAGCGCTGACCCGCGGGTGGCCAACCCGGCAAGCCCTCGCGACGCCACAAGGGGCTGCGGCCCGCGCGCAGTGCAATCGCCAGACGTGCATGGCTTATTGCGGCAGCTCCAGTAACCACAGCGCGCTGCCGCCGGTAATGAATAGCCGCCGCTGTTCCAGATCGAACGTGCAATTGGAGGCCGTTGCCGGCGTCGGCACCAGGCCGAGCCATTGCCCATCGCGGTCGAAGATGCACACGCCGGCGCCGGAGCTGCTCCATAGCCAACCGTGGCGGTCCACGTAGAAGCCGTCCGCCAGGCCGTCTGGCACCACCGCAAACCGACGCTGGTTGTGCAGTGCGCCATCGTGCCAGTCGAAGGCGGTGATCTCCGGCTCGCCCGGGCCGCCTTCGGGGGTCTGAGAGACATACAGCACGCGTTCGTCGGGCGAGAACGCCAGCCCGTTGGGGTGGTCCAGCGTGGTCATGCATTGCAATGCGCCGCCATCGGGCGGCAGCCGGTAGACGCCGTGATGGTCCAGTTCCTGCGGGGCCGGGCAGCCCTGGCTGGGCTTGCGCAGGCCGAAGGGTGGGTCGGTGAACCAGATCGCGCCATCGCGCGCCACGATCAGATCGTTCGGCGAATTGAGCCGCTTGCCTTCGAAGCGGCTCACCAGCACGTGCGCCTGGCCGTCGCCGTCGCTGCGGGTGATGGCGCGGCGCCCGTGTTCGCAATGCACCAGCCGTTGCTGCGTATCCACGGCATTGCCGTTGGTGAACGCGGTCGCATCCAGCAGCACATCCACCGCGCCGTCCTCGCGCCAGCCCAGCACGCGGCGGCCGACCACATCGCTCCATACCAGGATGCGCTGGGCCTGCCACCAGGCCGGCCCCTCGCTCCAGGTGGCCTGGTCGTAGAGGGTCTGCAGCCGCGAGTCACCCAGCCGCCCAGCTAGGGCTGCGTGCTGTGTGGTGGGTGGCGGGCAATCGGCTGGCTGGGCGGGGCCGGGTGCGCGAACGCGGCAGTAGCTATCCATCAACGTGGCGCCGGATGACCGAACGGATGCGCAGTG
The DNA here is from genome assembly GCF_000802365.1 of Xanthomonas cannabis pv. cannabis. GTDB lineage: Bacteria > Pseudomonadota > Gammaproteobacteria > Xanthomonadales > Xanthomonadaceae > Xanthomonas > Xanthomonas cannabis. The sequence continues at coordinate 8,556 of NZ_JSZE01000057.1, read as the reverse complement.
GCGGCCCCGGGCGATTGCGCAAATTGCACCAGCATCTGCAGGCAAGGCTCATCGCCCAGTTGACCGGAGCGGTGGCCACGCTGATCGGTGGTGCCCTGATCCTGGCCGAAGTGGATGTCGCCAGGCCCCATTTCCACCCATGTGCCGTCGCCGGTTTCGATAAACCAGCGGCCGCGCAGGGGGATCACCCATTGCGGGTGCGGGCTCTCGTGCCAGTCGCCCACCCAGCCCACCGGCAGCACCGCAAACTGGATGCCGAGCACCTCGCCCGGGAACGGCCGCAGCCATTGTGGCGCCGCTCCGCCGCCCACGCTTTTGCTGCCGAAGCCGGGCAACTGCGAGGGATTGAGGCGGCTGTTGCCATCCGGACCGGTCCACAGATGCAGGAACGGCAAGCTGGGCGGCAGTGCGGGATCGTTGCCGTCGGTATCGAGCGGGATCTGCGAGGGCAGCAATGCGGCGGGCAGCAAGGTGGGGGACATTGGCAATGCCTCATGCGAAAACCGCAGTGCAGCATGGCCCTTGTCAGGGTTCCGTAAGGGAGATGTTCAAGGCCGCAGACGTCGTCACATGCGGGGCCTTGCGGGTGCCGCATCAATGTTCGGTGCGGCAGGTGGCGGCTGCGACATTGCTGACGCCTTGCCTGGCAAGGCTCGCGTGGGGAGGCGCATGCGCGGGACGCGTTGTGTGGTCTCGGGTCGCGCATGGAGTGAGGTGCCCACGTCCAGGTGCCCACGTGTGCTCGTCTGCCGTGGCAGCACTGCTGCGCAGTGCAACGACGCAGACGCATGCGGTGGCATCGACATGCCGGCATCGCACAGGAATGCCAGAATCCGTGCATGTCATCGCCTCCCACATCCCCATCTGCCGCACTCGCCGCCTTGATCGAGCGGACTGTCGCGCGTGTCCGTCATGCACTGCCTGCCGATCAGCCGTGGCCTGGTGGCGATGTCGATCGACACCTGGAGCAGGTCGCGCTCGCCAGCGAGTTTGCGCTGGAGACGCTGGCGCGCCAGCCGGCGCTGCTGCAGTACCTGATCCAGGCCGATCCGCCGCCGCTGCCGGTGCCGGTGCTCGACCCGGCGCAGCCGCAGGCCTGGCCTGTGCAGTTGCGGCGCTACCGCGCGGCAGAATCCACGCGCCTGGTGTGGCGCGATGTGCTGGGCCTGGACAGCGTGGATGCCACGCTGGCCGGCGCGACCCGGCTGGCCGAAAACTGCCTGCAATGCGGCCTGCGGGCGTTGCAGCAGCAATTCGACGCCCGCCATGGCCAGGTCATTGCCGCGGACGGCAGCGTGCAGCGGCTGGTGGTGTTCGGGCTGGGCAAGCTGGGCGGTGGCGAGCTGAATTTTTCCTCGGACGTGGACCTGGTCTACGCCTATCCGCAGGGCGGCCAATCCGATGGCGCGCGCCCATTGGCGGCAGAAGAATATTTCGCGCGGTTGGGGCAGCAGCTGGCCAAGTTGCTCGACGAAACCACGGCCGATGGTTTCAGCCATCGGGTGGATCTGCGCCTGCGTCCGTTCGGCACTGCCGGCCGCGTGGCGTTGCCGTTCACCGGCATGGACCAGTATTTCCAGCGCGAAGGCCGCGATTGGGAACGCTACGCCTGGCTCAAGGCGCGCGCGGTGGCCGGCGATATCGACGCCGGTGAAGCCTGGCTGGAAACGCTGCGGCCGTTCGTCTACCGGCGCTATCTGGATTTCACCGCGCTGGATGGCCTGCGCGAGATGAAGGCGGCAATCACCGCCGAGGTGGCACGGCACGACCGGCTGGACGACATCAAGCGCGGGCCCGGTGGCATCCGCGAGATCGAGTTCCTCGCCCAATCGCTGCAGCTGATCCGCGCCGGCCGCGAGCCGGCCCTGCGCGAGCGGCGCTTGTTGCCCGCGCTGCAGGCGCTGATCGCCGCCGGCCAGATCGAAGCCGACAACGGCGCCGCACTCACCGCGGCCTACCGCTTCTTGCGCCGGCTGGAAAACCGCCTGCAGATGCTGCGCGATGCACAGACCCACGCCTTGCCGCAGGCGGAGATGGATCGCGAACGCATCGCGCTGGGCCTGGGGTATGCCGACTGGCCCGCCCTGCTGGACGCGCTGGCCCCGCACCGCCGGCGTGTGGCCGCCGAATTTGCCGAGTTGCTGGCGCCACGCGTGCGGGCCACCGCGCCGGACGCGCTGGCCGACTACTGGCGCGCGCTGCCCGATGGCGATGCAACGCCGCTGCTGGGCATTGGCCTGCACGACCCGGGTACCGCGCATCAGGTGCTGGGCGATTTTGCGCAGTCGGCCGGTGTGCACGCACTGTCGGACACGGCGCGGGCGCGGCTGGATCGCGTGGTGCCGGCACTGCTGCACGCCGCCACGCGGGCCAGCCAACCCGATGCCGCCGTGCGCCGCATGCTGGGCCTGTTGCAGGCCACCTTGCGCCGCACCAGCTATCTGGCCTTGCTGGACGAGCAGCCCAGCGCGCTGGCCCGGCTGGTCGATGTGCTCTCGCGCAGCGCCTTGCTGGCCGAGCGGCTGGCGGCGCACCCGTTGTTGCTGGACGAGTTGCTGGATACGCGCATCGGCGGCCCGTTGCCGGATCGCGCGGCCCTGCAGGCTGCCTGCGTGGAGACCTTGCAGATCGCAGACACCGAGGCGGCCTTGCGCGAGCTCAACGAGCGCCGGCTTGCGCTGAGTTTCCGGATCGCCCTGGCCACGCTCGACGGCCGCCAGCACGCGGTGCAGAGCACCCGGCAACTGGCCTGGCTGGCCGAGGCCGTGGTGCAGGTGGTGCTGCAGCTGGCACGCACCGAGCTGGTTGCCGCGCATGGACAGGTGCCGGGCGGCCTGTTCGCCATCATTGGCTACGGCAGCCTGGGCGGGCTGGAGCTGGGGTTCGGTTCGGATCTGGATCTGGTGTTTCTCTACGACCACCCGCGCACGGTGGACAGCTCCGACGGCAAGCGGCCGCTGGATGCGGCGCGCTGGTTCGCCCGTCTGGCGCAGAAGGTGATGGCCTTGCTCGGCGCCGAAACCGGTGCCGGCCGCCTCTACGACATCGATGTGCGGCTGCGTCCGGACGGTGGCCAGGGCGCGCTGGTGTCGTCGCTGGCCAGCTACCGCGAGTACCAGCGCGAGCGCGCCTGGACCTGGGAGCATCAGGCGCTGGTGCGTGCCCGCGCGGTTGCCGGCGATGCCGCGCTGTGCGAGGCCTTTGCGCAGGTGCGCCACGACACGCTGACCCGCACACGCGACCCCGCGCTGCTGCACGACGACGTGCGCAAGATGCGCACGCGCATGCGCGCCGAACTCGATCGCAGCGATGCCGGCCGGCTGGATCTCAAGCAAGGTGCCGGCGGCCTGGTGGACCTGGAATTCGTGCTGCAGGCCGGCGTGCTGGGGCAGGCCGCGCAGCATGGGCCGTTGCTGGCATGTTGCGATACGCCTGGCGTGATCGATGCGCTGGTGCAGGCGCAGTGGTTGCCCGTCGAGATGGCGCAGCCGCTGCATGAGGCGCATGCCGCGCTGGTGGAGGCCGGGCTGGCGTGCACACTGGACCGGCGTCCACGGTTGATCGCACCGACACCGGCCATCCAGCAGGCGCGCAGCGTCATCTTCAACGCAGCGCGTGCACAGGGGCTGGCATTTCCGGCCGGCAAGGACGCGGCCACGCTCTAGCGGGGCCGCGGGTGCCGGCTGTCCGCAGCCGCCGGTCGTGCATGCCAGGCCGATGCCGCCGGTGCGCGCAGGCGAGGCAACGGCGCAGGTCAGGCGGTGCACTCGGCGCGTCCGGTTGCGCACCGGTCTGCGGGAGGCGGGCAGGGGCGGTGGGTGGTTGCCTGGCGCGCCTCGGTAGCGACAGCGCACCGCGCTTCAGACAGGGCGGCGTGGTGCGCTCCGCCACAGCAACGCGCGAAACGGCCCGAGCAGAAACACGCCCATGCCCAGCTTCACCGCCAGATCGCCGGCCGCCCAGCTCACCCACGGCAGCGCCGCACCGGCGAAGGCGATGCTCCAGAAGATTGCGGTATCCAGCGTGGCGCTGCAGGTGGTGGCCACGATCGGCGCACGCCACCAGCTGCCATTGCGCAGGCGGTCGAACACGGTGATGTCGAGCAGCTGGGCGGCGATGAAGGCGGTGCACGAGGCCGCCGCAATGCGCGGCGTCGCCAGCCACACCGACAGCACCACCGCCAGTGCAAAGCCGCACCACGCCACCGTGCGTGCCGCACGCGGTCCGAAGCGACGGTTGATCAGGTTGCTGACCAGAAACGCCAATGGATACGAAAACGCACCCCAGGTCAGCCAATCGTTGATCGGGTGCTGCACCAGGACGTTGGACAACAGCACCACCGCCCCCATTGCCAGCACCGCCCAGGTCAAGGCACGGGCGGTGAGCGGAGCAAACAGCGGGGCGGGGGCAGCGGACATGACGGCAGGGCAGAGGCGTTACGCGGATTATCCGCGGGTCGGTGGCAGTGGGCCAGTACACAAGGCCGCAGCAACTCACCGGCGCGCGCCGTGGCGAGGGCGCGGTTCGCCGTGCCATCGCTGCCCGATGGCGGCGCGAAGCAGCCGACCGACCACGATGGCACGTGCACGCAACCCGGACGCGATCGCCAACGTGCATGTAGCAGATCGGCCGCCGCACATCGGTCGGCGTGCTCACCAATGCGCCGTTGCGCGGCGGTGGCGTGCACATCAAGTGTCGTGTGCCACCGTCGGGCGCGTGGTCATGCCGACAGGCGCGCGCGCACCTGCAGGGCGATGCGCTCGGTTTCGCGCACTGGAGTGATATCGACAGCGGGCGCGAGCACTTCATCGGCTGCCTGCAAGCGCTGGCGTTGCCGCAAGGTCTGCAGGTAGCTGCCTACGCGCCCGCTCGCGCGCGCGCCAAACGCGGCCGCCACCGGCACGCGTGTGGCGCAGGCTTCGGAGAGCAGGTTGACCGAGTCGGCAGTGGCGATCAGCGCATCGGCCCAGCCCAGCAGGCCGGCATACGGATTGGGCCCGTCGCGCGCGTCGCACCACAGCAGGTGCGGCAGGCCGGCGCAGGCCGCACGCAGCGGAGCGAGGGCCGCGGGCGGGGTGCGCCGGGAAACGGTGACCAGCAGGCTGCCGCCGGCCGCGTGCAGCTGGTCGCGCAGCGCCGCGCACAGCGCCGCTAGGTCCTGTACGGTCCAGGGCACCTGGGCGGTCGGGCCGCCGATCAGCAGCGCCAGGCGCGGGCCGGGCAGGGCGCCCAGCTCCGGGAAGGTGGCCCGCCCGGCGGCCAGCCAGGCATCGTCCACCGGGTGCAGGCTGCCCAGCAGGGTCAGCACGTTGGCGCCGCGCAACCCATCGTGCTCGGGCACGATCAGCAGGTCCCAGTGGCGCGGGTTCAGGCGAGGGTCCAGGATCTGCACGCTGCGGCTGCCGCGTGCACGCAGCAACCGCGTGGCCAGCGCGGCCTGACGCCCGCAGCCGATCGCCAGGGCCGGTGGGTGCTGCAGCTGCTGCGCAAATGCAGCGCCGAAGGCGGCCCGTGCTCCGGGTAACCGGCGCGGCGCCGCCCAGCGCCAGGGCGCCTGTGCGTGCAGATGCATCGGCTGGAAGGCGCCAGGCTGCAGTGCCCGCGCCAGCGCTTCGGCCTGGCGCGCATTGCCGGCGCGGCCGTCGCTCAGCGCCCAGGTCAGCCTCATCGTTTCAGATCCGACATAGATTTGTTTCAGATTGAACCCGTGTGACGGCAATCGCACCACTCTACACTGCGGGTCTTCACACTGACGCCGATGCCGCCCGGCCTGGCGCCTTTCCCCTCTTCTGGAGTGCTCATGTCCGACTCGCTCAACGCCGCCGCACTGGACCAGCTGTTCCGTACCGCCCGCACGCAAAACGCGTTTGCCGACACGCCGGTCAGCCAGGACGTGCTGCGCGAGCTCTATGAGCTGGTGAAGTGGGGCCCGACTGCCGCCAACAGCTCGCCGGCGCGGTTCGTGTTCGTGACCAGCGCCGAAGGCAAGGCCAAGCTCAAGCCGGCCCTGTCCGAGGGCAACGCGGCCAAGACCCTGGCCGCACCGGTGACGGTGATCGTGGCGCACGATGAGGATTTCCACGAGAAGCTGCCGTACCTGTTTCCGCATGCCGATGCCAAGAGCTGGTTCGACGGCCCGCGTGAGGGCCGCGCCGAGTCCGCATTCCGCAACAGCTCGCTGCAGGGTGCGTATCTGATCCTGGCCGCGCGCGCGCTGGGGCTGGATGCCGGCCCGATGTCCGGCTTCGACAATGCCAAGGTCGATGCGGCGTTCTTTGCCGGCACGCCGATCAAGTCCAATTTCCTGGTCAATCTCGGCTACGGCGATCCGGCCGGGCTGTTCCCGCGGTCGCCGCGCCTGAGCTTCGACGAAGCCGCGCGCTTCGAGTGAGCGTGGCAGCGCAGTGCGGCCTGTGATGCAACATCGGCGCTGCATGCGGGCTGCCGGTGATCGCATGCACGGGGTGTGTGCTTTTGAAGCGTGAGTGCTGCGTTGTTTTTCCTGCGTGTGGAATGTTGTGATCAGCACGTGCGCTCGTGTCCGCGTGAGCGCAGTCGGTGCCGGCAGGCGGTCAGGTCGTGCGGTCAACTCGCTATCGAGCCTGCCGCACATCCGCGCTGATCACCGCATGCAAGAAGTGTGTGTCGTCCAGTTTCCTGCAGTCCTCGTCCGTCTGCGTTTTGCCCCATCCGCGTTGATCCAACGCGTCTCTCATCACATGGAGTTCCAATGAAGATCACCCACAAGCTGTTGCTGCCGCTCGCCCTCACCGTGGCCATCGCCGCCTGCTCCAAGCCGGCCGACAACACCGCCGCACCGGCGGCCGACGCCCCGGCCGCGACCACTGCACCGGCGGATGCCGCTGCTGCCCCGGCCGCTGACGCGGCCGCTTCGACCGCCCCGGCCGTGCAGGTCGCCTCCGGCACCTACACCCTGGACCCGAGCCACACCGACGTGATTGCGCAATGGAGCCACTTCGGCTTCTCCAACCCGAGCGCGCATTTCGGCAATGTCGACGGCACCCTGGTGTACGACGCAGCCGACGTGACCAAGTCCACCGTGCAGGTCACCCTGCCGCTGTCGGGCTTGAACAGCTTTACCGCCAAGTTCGACGAGCACCTGAAGAGCGGTGACTTCTTCGACGCGGCCAAGTTCCCGACCGCCACCTTCAAGAGCACCAAGGTCGAAGCGGCCGGCACCAACAAGCTGACCGTTACTGGCGATCTGACCATCAAGGACCAGACCAAGCCGGTCGTGCTGGACGTCACCCTCAACGGTGCCGGCGAGCACCCGATGAAGAAGGTGCCGGCAGCCGGTTTCGATGCCACCACCACCATCAAGCGCAGCGACTTCGGCGTGGGCCAGTACGCCCCGAACGTCAGCGACGAAGTAAAGATCCGCATCACCACCGAAGCGCTGCAGGCCAAGGCCGGCGACGCCGCTACCGCGAAGTAAGAGCAGCTAGCAAAACTGCTGCGCGGCCGCCAGGCGGGCGCGGTCGGTGCTCGGAATCCTCATGTACCACTCGTACATTGCGGTTCCTCCGCGCCGCCCGCACCCGCCTGACGGCCGCTCGCTACGTGTTGTTAGCCGTTCCGAGACCCGCGCAGATCGCGGCATCGGTGCGCGCAGCCGCCCGATGCCGCAATCCAAAAGCCCGCCAATCGGCGGGCTTTTGCTTGTGCATGCAAACGCGTTGCCACTCCGGGCGCGCGCTTGCGTAGGTGCGGACCTGGCCGCGACCGCGTTACCGAACCGACACCCTCTCCGACAACGCGCGACCATTTCGGGCAAGCCCCGTCGCGCCCAGGTGCGCTCCTACGCGAGGATGCTGCACCCCATCCGTGGCAGCGAGCACGCCAGCCCACGTAGGAGCGGACCTGGCCGCGACCGCGTTACCGACACACTCTCCGACAAGGTGCGGCAATTTTGGGCAAGCCCCGTCGCGCGCCCGGGTGCGCTCCTACGCGAGGATGCTGCACCCCATCCGTGGCAGCGAGCACGCCAGCCTACGTAGGAGCGGACCTGGCCGCGACCGCGTTGCCGACGAACCCGGCACAAGGCACGCGATCTCAATAAAATTCGCTCGCGCGCCAGCGCGTCCCAACAAGAAGCGCGTGTTGCATCATTCCTCTGCGGAATGTGCCTTCCAGTAGCCCTTCGCGCGAATCCATTCCTTGTCCACGCCCAGGTGTTCCTCGATGAACTTGCGCATTGCACGGGCGCGCATGGACTCGGTGCCGATCCAGTAGAACGTGTCGCCGTCGTGCGGCTCGTAGTCGCGCAGGCTATCTTCCAGCAAGGTGCTGCTGGCTGCATCGAAGCCGTTACGCTCCAGCCAGTACACATCGACATCGGCCGCACTCAGCAACGCCTGCCGCTCGGCGGCATCGGCCACTTCGATGAATACCTCTGCCTGCAGGTCGGCCGGCATCGCCTCCAGCCAGCGGCCGATTGCCGGCAATGCGGTTTCATCGCCGATCAATACATAACGATCGAAGTCATCGGCCACCAGGAACGAGCCGCGTGGGCCGCCAATGCGCAGTTCGTCGCCT
>NZ_JSZE01000056.1 GCF_000802365.1 Xanthomonas cannabis pv. cannabis | reverse complement strand
CTGCCGGTGCAGTGGGTCAATCGCGCCAACTCGCAGTTCCGCGGCTATGCGGGCACGATTGCTGCCGGTCAGGTGCGTGTGGGCGATGCGGTGGTGGTCGTGCCGTCCGGGCGCCGCACGCAGGTAGCGAGCGTGCTCGATGCCAACGGGGAAGTGGACAGCGCACGCGCCGGGCAAGCGGTGACGTTGACGTTGCGCGACGAGATCGACATCAGCCGTGGCGACATCATCGCCGCCGTCGACGACCCGCCCGAAGTGGCCGACCAGTTCGCCGCGCATCTGCTGTGGATGGACGATGCCGCGCTGCTGCCCGGGCGCCCGTACTGGCTCAAGATCGGCACCCGCACCGTCACCGTGAGCATCAGCGAGATCAAGCACAAGGTCGATGTGAATACGCAGGAGCGGCTGGCCGCCAAGCGGCTGGAACTCAACGAAGTGGGCTACTGCAATCTGGCGCTGGACGAACCCATCGCGTTCTCGCCGTATGCACGTAACCGGGTGCTCGGTGGCTTCATCCTGATCGACCGCCAAAGCAATGCCACGGTGGCGGCCGGCACGCTGGAATTTGCGTTGCGCCGCGCCGGCAACGTGCATTGGCAGCATCTGGATGTAGACCGCAGCGCACGTGCGCGCATCAAGGGGCAGGCGCCGCGCGTGCTGTGGTTCACCGGCCTGTCGGGTGCGGGCAAATCCACCGTTGCCAATCTGGTCGACAAGCGCCTGCACGCCCTGGGCTATCACACCTTCATCCTGGACGGCGACAACGTGCGCCACGGGCTCAACCGCGATCTGGGCTTCACCGACGAAGACCGCGTGGAAAACATCCGCCGGGTGGCCGAGGTGGCGCGGCTGATGGCCGACGCGGGGCTGATCGTGCTGGTGAGTTTCATCTCGCCGTTCCGCGCCGAGCGGCAACTGGCGCGCGAGCGCTTCGATGCGGGCGAGTTCGTCGAAGTGTTCGTGGACGTGCCGCTGGCCGTTGCCGAGGCGCGCGACGTGAAGGGGCTGTACCGCAAGGCCCGTGCCGGGCAGATCCCCAATTTTACCGGGATCGACTCGCCATACGAGGCGCCCGAAACGCCGGAGATCCATCTTCACGCCGATGGTGAGAATGTAGAGGCGCTGGCGCGCCACGTGCTCGAGTTTCTGGGGCTGGAGCGCTGAGCGCGGGCATCAGGGCGCTGCAAGCGGCCTCCGGCACGTCATGGGATTGGCACAGAACCGGCAGCACGTTGCCGTCCGGTTCTGCGCCAGCCTGGCTCGCAATGGGGTCGCACGCGGCATCGATGACGGCGCTGGCCAGCGCATCGTGGCGGCGACGGCAAGGGTCGTTGGTCATGGTGCAAAGCGCGCCCTTTCTGTCAACGCATGGCGGCCAGGTCGGTAAACTTTCGAGGTACCCCGCCAGGATGTTCTGATGCTTGTTCTGCCCAGCGTGCGCCACTGCGTCGCGCTCTTGTTGGCCGTGTGGCTGTCCGGTTGCGCCCGTCAGGCGAGTACGCCGGCGGTGGCCAAGCCGATTCCGGTGGTGGTGCAGCCGGTCGCGGTGCAGCCGTGGAATTCCACCGTGCAATCGATCGCCACCGTGCGTGCACGCGAATCGGTGGCGCTCACTGCTGCAGTGAGCGATGTGGTGGAGCAGGTGTATTTCGACAGCGGCGACGAGGTCAAGGCCGGGCAGTTGCTGCTGCGGCTGCGTGGCAATTCGCAGCAGGCGGCGTTGACCGCCGCGCAGGCCACCTTCGAAGAAACCGACCAGCTGTACCGCCGTCAGTTGAGCCTGGTTGGTCAGCAGCTGGTGGCCAAATCCACGGTGGATACACAGCGCGCGCTGCGCGATGCGGCGCAGGCGCGCGTGCAGCAGATGCGTGCGGAGATCACCGACCGCGAGGTCCGCGCGCCGTTCGCGGGCGTGCTTGGCATCCGCCAGATCAGTCCGGGGTCGTTGATCACCTCCAGCACGGTGATCGCCACGCTAGACGATGTGGCGCGCATGTATGTGGACTTCCAGGTGCCGGAATCGCAGTTCGGTCTGGTGCAGCTCGGCAACGTGGTGAACGGCACGGCGGCCGCGTACCCGGGCGCGCGCTTCGACGGGGAGGTGGCGGCGATCGATTCGCGTATCGACGAAACCACCCGCTCGGTGACGGTGCGTGCGGATTTTCCCAATGACGACCGGCGCCTGCGCCCGGGCATGCTGCTGGATGTGCGGCTGTTCCAGCCGGCGCGGCAGGCGGTGGTGATTCCGGAAATTGCGGTGGTGCAGGTGGGGCGCGAGTCGTATGTGTTCCGGGTCAAGCCCGACAGCAGCGTGGAGCGCGCCGATGTGCGCCTGGGCGAGCGCCGCGATGGCAAGGTGGAGATCCTGGAGGGCGTCAAGGCCGGCGAGCGCATCGTGGTGGATGGCACCGGCAAGCTGCGTCCCGGGCTGAAGGTGGTCGACCAGGCCGCGCCCGCCGCGGCGCGCCCGCAGGCCGCCGCACAATGAAACTCTCCGACCTGTCCATTACCCGCCCGGTGATGGCGGTGGTGATGAGCCTGCTGCTGATCGTGCTGGGGGTGATGTCGTTCACCCGCCTCACCTTGCGCGAGCTGCCGGCGATCGACCCGCCCATCGTCTCGGTGGACGTGGAATACACCGGTGCCTCGGCGGCGGTGGTGGAAAGCCGCATCACCCAGGTGCTGGAAGACGCGTTGGCCGGCATCGAGGGCATCGAGACCATCGAGGCGCGTAGCCGCAATGGCTCCTCCGACATCAGCATCGAGTTCGTGCAGTCGCGCGATGTGGAAGCCGCTGCCAACGACGTGCGCGATGCGGTGAGCCGCGTGTCCGACCGCATGCCCGACCAGGCGCGCCCGCCTGAGATTTCCAAGGTCGAAGCCGACGCCGACCCCATCCTGTGGCTCAACATGAGCTCCAGCACGATGGACACGCTGCAGCTGTCCGACTACGCCGAGCGCTACGTGGTGGACCGCTTCTCCAGCCTGGATGGCGTGGCGCAGGTGCGGATCGGCGGACGCCAGCGCTATGCGATGCGCATCTGGCTCGACCGCGACCAGCTGGCCGCACGCGCGCTCACCGTCGCCGATGTCGAAGCCGCGCTGGAAAACGAAAACGTCGAGCTGCCGGCCGGCAGCATCGAATCGGCGCAGCGCGATTTCACCCTGCGGGTGGAGCGCAGTTATCTCAAGCCGGAAGACTTTGCCAAGCTGCCGCTCAGCAAGGGCGAGGGCGGCTATGTGGTGCGGTTGGGCGACGTGGCCAAGGTCGAGCTGACCTCGGCCGAACGCCGCGCGTATTTCCAGAGTAACGGTGTGCCCAACGTGGGCCTGGGTATCGTGCGCAACTCCACCGCCAACGCGCTGGACGTCGCCCGCGAGGCGCGTGCGCAGGCGGAGGAAGTGCAGAAATCACTGCCGCAGGGCACCAACATCTTTGTCGCCTTCGACACCACCACGTTCATCGATGCGGCCGTGGAGCGCGTGTATCACACGCTGGTCGAAGCGGTGGTGCTGGTGCTGGTGGTGATCTGGGTCTTTCTGGGTAGCGCACGCGCGGCGTTGATTCCGGCGGTGACGGTGCCGGTGTGTCTGATCGCCGCGTTCATCGCGCTGTACGCGTTCGATTTTTCGATCAATCTGCTCACCCTGCTGGCGCTGGTGCTGTGCATCGGGCTGGTGGTGGACGACGCCATCGTGGTGGTGGAGAACATCCAGCGCCGCATCGACCTGGGCGAGCCGCCGCTGGTGGCCGCCAAGCGCGGCACCGGGCAGGTGGCATTCGCGGTGATTGCGACCACGGCGGTGCTGGTGGCGGTGTTCCTGCCGGTCGGCTTTCTGGAAGGCAACACCGGGCGCCTGTTCCGTGAATTGGCGGTGGCATTGGCGGCGGCGGTGGCGATCTCGGCCTTCGTGGCGCTGACGCTGACGCCGATGATGTCGTCCAAGCTGCTGCGCTCGTATCGCGTGGCCAAGCCCAATCGCTTCCATCAGTGGTTCGACGGGCGCATGCAGGCGGTGTCCGGCGCATACGGGCGCTCGCTGGAGCGGCACGTGCAGCGCACCTGGATCTTTGCGCTGCTGATGCTGCTGGCGTTGGGCGCCAGCGCATGGTTGATGGGGCGCATTCCCTCCGAACTGGCGCCGGCCGAAGACCGCGGCAACTTCCAGATCATGATCGACGGCCCCGAGGGTGCGGGTTTCGATTACACCGTGGGGCAGATACATCAGGTTGAAGACATCCTGCGGCCGTATGTGGGACCGGACAAACCCATCGTGCGTGCCAACCCGCGCGTGCCCGGCGGCTTTGGCAGCAGCGAGGAAATGCACACCGGCCGCGTCAGCGTGTTCCTGCAGGACTGGGAGCAACGCACCCGCCCGACCACCGAGGTGGCCGATGAGCTGCAGCAGAAGCTCAACGTGCTCAGCGGCGTGCGCGCACGCACGCAGGTCAGCGGTGGGCTGGTGCGCAGCCGCGGCCAACCGTTCCAGATGGTGCTCGGTGGCCCGGATTACGCGGAAATTGCGCAGTGGCGCGATCGTATCCTGCAGCGCATGGAGGCCAATCCCGGCCTGGTCGGGCCGGATTCGGATTACAAGGAAACCCGCCCGCAGATGCGCGTGAATATCGACCGCCTGCGTGCGGCCGATCTGGGCGTGCCGGTGACGGCCATCGGTGGCGCACTGGAAGCCATGATGGGCTCGCGGCGCGTCACCACCTTCGTCGACAACGGCGAGGAATACGACGTCATGCTGCAGGCCGGGCGCGAAGGCCGCATGTCGCCGGAAGACCTCACCGCCATCCGCGTACGCTCCAGCCGCGGCGAACTGATTCCGTTGTCCAACCTGGTCACGCTCAGCGAAGTGGCCGAGGCCGGCACCTTGAACCGCTTCAACCGGCTGCGTGCAATCACCATCACCGCCGGTCTGGCGCCGGGTTACCCGTTGGGTGACGCCATCGCCTGGGCGCAACAGGCCGCACAGGAAGAACTACCCGAATACGCGCAGCTGGACTGGAAGGGCGAATCGCGCGAGTACCAGCAATCCGGCAGTGCGGTGTTGCTGACCTTCGGCATGGCCTTGCTCGTGGTGTATCTGGTGCTGGCTGCGCAGTTCGAAAGTTTTGCGCACCCGCTGGTGATCATGCTCACCGTGCCGCTGGCGGTGCTGGGTGCGTTGGTCGGCTTGTGGGTCACCGGCGGCACGCTCAATCTGTTCAGTCAGATCGGCATCGTGATGCTGGTCGGCCTGGCCGCGAAGAACGGCATCCTGATCGTGGAATTCGCCAACCAGTTGCGCGACGAAGGCCGCAGCGTGCACCAGGCCATTGTCGAATCCGCCTCGGTGCGGCTGCGCCCGATCCTGATGACCTCCATCGCCACCGTGGTGGGTGCCATCCCGCTGGTGGTGGCTGGCGGGCCCGGCTCGGCCAGCCGCGCCACCATCGGTGTGGTGGTGATCTTCGGGGTGTCGCTGTCCACGCTGCTGTCGCTGTATGTGGTGCCGGCGTTCTACAGCCTGATCGCCCCGTACACCAAGTCGCCGGAAGCACTGGCTCGCCAGCTGGAAACCCTGGAAGCGGACACCCCATCGGTGGGCGGGCACGCGTAGCGTGCCTGTCACGCTGCACGGCCGCACGTTGGGTGCGGCTGTGCGGGGCGGTCATGTCACCTGCATGCGAATGCCGGTCTGCACGCTGGTGCGCAGCGCCAGCATCACGCTGTGACACGCAACGGTGCCAAGGCCGCGCAGACGAGCTGTTCTTGCGGAGGTACGTTGGTTGCATGCCGTCCTGCACCGGTTGCAGCGGCATCTGCAGGTGCACATGCCGCCGGCCGCCACGGCACGATGCGACCGCCATCGTTGCCACTGCGGGCAGGCAGCTGCCGCCTGCCCACCCGCAGCAGCCGTCCCGCCCATCCAATGACTAAGGTCACATGACACGCATGCCCGGCTGTGATCGACTTCCGCGGTTACCCTGACCGGAATTGCCCATGCGTCGTCTTGCCTGTCTGCTCGCTCCTTCCCTTCTTGCGCTGTGCTGCGGTAGTGCGCTGGCGCAAACGTCCGGCGAGGCAGTGCCCAATGGGCGCCTGCCGTCCTGGGCGGTACCCGAGCGCTACAGCCTGTCGTTCAAGATCGATCCGGAGCAGACGCAGTTTAGTGGCCGCACCACCATTCGCGTGCAGCTCAAGCAGGCGTCCGATCACCTGTGGCTGCATGGCAAGGAACTGGCGGTCAGCAAGGCCACGGTCAAGCCCGGCAAGGGCAAGCCGCTGACCGCGCGCTACGTGCAGGCCGATGCACAAACCGGTGTGGTGCGCCTGGACTTCGGCCGCACGCTGCAGCCGCAGACGCTCACCGTGGACATCAGCTATAGCGCGCCGCTCAATCAGCAGCTGCAGGGCCTGTACCAGGTGAAGTACCAGGGCAATGCCTATGCGATGACGCAGATGGAGCCGATCAGTGCGCGTTACGCGTTCCCGGGCTTCGACGAGCCGGCGTTCAAGACGCCGTTCGACCTGAGCCTGACGGTGCCCAGCGACGACCAGGCGCTGGCCAACACCATCGCCACCTCGACCAAGCCGGCCGGCAAGGGCTGGAAGACGGTGACCTTTGCGCCCACCGTGCCGCTGCCCACCTATCTGGTGGCCTACGCGGCCGGTCCCTGGGATGTGGTGGATGTGCCGGCCATGCCGGCCACCCCGCAGCGCCCCACAGCCACGCCGTTGCGCGGTATCGCCGCCAAGGGGCAGGGCCCGCGCATCACGCCCGCACTGGACCAGACCCCGGCCATCATCGCCGCGCTGGAGGACTACTACGCATTCGGGTATCCGTTCGACAAGCTCGATCTGGTCGCCGCGCCGGATTTCAGTGCCGGCGCGATGGAGAACCCGGGGTTCGTCACTTTCCGCGATTGGCTGTTGCTGTTGGACAAGGACTCGCCGACGGTGAACGTGCAGCGTTCCTTCAACACCAACGCGCACGAGCTGGCGCATCAATGGACCGGCGATGCCGTGACCATGGCGTGGTGGGACGATCTCTGGCTCAACGAGGCCTTCGCCACCTGGATGCAGCAGAAGATCACCATGCAGCTGCATCCGGAATACCACGCCAACCTGGACCGGATCGGTGGTGCGCAATATGCGATGAACAACGACAGCCTGGTCAGCGCGCGCAAGATCCGTCAGCCGATCACCGGCAATGGCGATATCGAAACCGCCTTCGACGGCATCACCTACCAGAAGGGTGCGGCAGTGCTGGCGATGTTCGAAGCCTTCGTCGGCGAGGATGTGTTCCGCGAGGGCATGCGCGCCTATATCGCCAAGCACAAGTTTGCCAATGCCACCGCCGACGACCTGGTCGATGCGATTGCCGAAGCGGCCGGCAAGGGCGCCGATTTCAAGGCCGCGTTCCGCAGCTTCCTCAATCAGCCGGGCGTGCCGTACCTGCAAACCCAGGTGGCCCGCGAAGGCGGCAAGACCGTGGTGAAGCTGCAGCAGCAGCGCTACCTGCCGCTTGGCTCGGCCGGCTCCACCGCGCAGCAGTGGGGCGTGCCGGTGTGCGTGAAGTACGGCAAGGACAAGAACCAGGTCGGCACTGCCTGCCAGCTGCTGGACAGCGCCAGCGGCAGCATCGTGCTGGAAGGCGCCGGCAAGAATACCTGGGTCTTCCCGAACGCGCGTGGCGCCGGCTATTACCGTTTCAGTCTGCCGAAGAAGCAGCTGGCCGCACTGGGCAAGCAGATCGGCCAGCTCGACGACAGCGAGCAGCTTGCCTATGCCGATGCGATCGACGCGGCGTACCGCCATGGCGATGCCGACAGCGATGCAGTGCTGGCGGCGATCAAGCAGCTGGCGCCGTCCGCATCGGCCGATGTGTCCACCGCGCTGGTGGACCGCTTGGTGTGGATCTGGCAGTACCAGGCCAGCACCGAGGCGCAGCGCAGCGCCTTGCGCAAGGTGGCCGAGCAGGCCTACCTGCCGCGCCTGCGTCAGTTGGGTTACACGCGTCGCAGTGGCGAGTCGGTCGACGACGTCGCGTTGCGGAGCGCGTTGACCAGCCTGTTCGGTTTGCGCCTGCAGACGCCGGAGGTGCGCAAGGCCTTGCTCGCCCAGGGCGACGCCGTGCTGGCCGGGGGCAACGGGGCGCTGGAGTTCTCCGCGGCCAATCCCGACCTGCTCGGCAGCGCACTGTCGGTGACCGTGCAGGAACGTGGTGCGGCCGCGGTGAATGCCTTGATTGCCGCGCTGCGCACGCATGCCGACCCGGCGCAGCGCAACGCGATGATCGACGGGCTGGGCGCGGTGCAGGACCCGGCGCTGCTCAAGCAGGTACGGGATTTCGCGCTCACCGATGCGATCAAGGTCGGCGAGATGAAGAGCCTGCTGCGGCGTGGCCACGCCGAGCAGGCCTCGCATGCGTCGATGTGGCCCTGGTTCACCGCCAATTTCGACCGTATCGTGCAGCGCAGCGGTTCGTTCGACGGCGGCGGCTTGCCGGCACTGGCTGCCAGCGGCGGCTGCAGCAGCGAGGAAGCCGACCGCCTGGAGGCCTTCTTCAAGCCGCGGCTGGCCACCCTCAGCGGCGCCGACCGCGGCCTGGCCCAGACCGGGGAAACCATCCGCCTCTGCGCCGCGCTCCAGCAGGCGCAGACCGCCAAGCGCTGAGTTGCGGCATGCGTCTGGTGTGCGCAGTATCGGTGGTGTCGATACTGCGCAGGCCTCGGCCAACCCGATGCATGGCGGTACGTCCAGAACAGGGCGAGCGCCGCTTCTCGGCCGAGTGTTGCACGCGCGTGATTGCGGTCTGCAGCAGGCAGATCGGCCTGCCTGAGTGCAGCTGGCAAAAACGACCGCGCTCACCACAAGGCGGGCGCGGCTGGTGCTGGCGCGGCATGTTGCACTGCGTACATTGCGGTTGCTGCGCGCCGTCCACACCACCTGACGACTGCTCGCCAGGGGTGTTAGCCGCTCCACCAAGGGCACGCCGAAGCTGCGTGCGTTTCATCGCCTCGACAGCGCGCCTCCACAGGACGGCAAGACGTCCGCAGTGGCTCAGCCCGGCCGACGTATACGTCCCATCGCGCCGGTGGCTTACCATCGTCGTCACTAGTCCTGCGGCTGCGGCCCTGCCGGTGCTGCAGCACGACCAACACCACATTGCGGAAGGGGCCGAAAAACCTGGTCCGCACTGCAAGCAACACCTACCTCTGGATACGACGATGACACAGCACGATGGACGCGGCCCACGGCCGCCACGCGATGGCGGCAGCGGCGCCTCGCACAACCCGTGGGGCCGTGCCGCGCCGCGCACATCTGCACCGCGCGGTCCCGCACCCCGCGCGCCGGCCCAGCATACGCCCGCCACCGCGCCACCTGCCGCTGCGGCAAGCGGCACCGCGCGCGAGGTGCGGCTGTACGGCATCAATGCCGTGCAGGCCGTGTTCAAGGCGCGCCCGCAAGCTATCCGCAAGCTCTATCTGAGCGAGGCGCGGATCTCGCAGTTCAAGGCCTTGCTGGCCTGGTGCGTGGCCGAGCGTATCGGGTATCGCGTGGTGGAAGACGCCGACCTCAGCAAGCTGGCCGCCAGTGCGCACCATGAAGGCGTGGTGGCCGAGGTGCTGCGCGTGGCGCCGCAACCGCTGCAGGAGTGGCTGGCCGCGTTGCCCCAGGGCCCGGTGCTGGCGCTGTGGCTGGATGGCGTGGGCAACCCGCACAACTTCGGCGCGATCCTGCGCTCGTCCGCGCATTTCGGTGTCGGCGGCTTGCTGCTGCCGGCCGGTTCCACGCTGGGGTTGTCCGGCGCTGCGGCACGCGTGGCCGAAGGCGGCGCCGAAGCGGTGCCGTTGGTGCAGTTGCCCGACACCGCGCAGGCGCTGACGCAGTTGCGGCACGCCGGGTTTGCGGTGGCCGCCACACTCGTTGATGGCGGACAGGACGTGTTCGCTGCCAGCCTGCCGCAGCGCCTGGTGTACGTGATGGGGGCGGAAAGCGAGGGCATGGACCGCCAGTTCGCGCGCGACTGCGATCTGCAGCTGTCCATCGGCGGCAGCGGCAAGGTCGAAAGTCTCAACGTGGCCTCGGCCACCGCTGTCTTCCAGGCCGCCTGGCGTGCCCGTGTGATCACCGGAGATCTCTGATGCGTGTGTCTGCCTGGCTACTGGCTGCTACCTGCGTTATCACCGGCAGCGCTGCTGCTGCCACGGCGCCTACGCCTGCCGCACCACCGGACGTGCGCACCGATCACGGTGTGGTGCGCGGCCAGTGGCAGGACGACGGCAGCGCGGTGTTCCGCAAGATTCCGTTCGCCGCACCGCCGCTGGGCGCGTTGCGCTGGCGGCCGCCGCAACCGGCGGCCGCCTGGACACAGGTACGCGACGCCACCCAGGCGGCCACGCCGTGCGTGCAGCCGGCGCTGGGCTGGAACGACGCGATGGCCAGGCGCGGCAGCGAAGACTGCCTGTACGTGGAAGTGCAGACCCCTGCATTGCATCCGGCCAAGCCGTTGCCGGTGTTCGTGTGGATTCATGGCGGCGCCAACGTGGCTGGCGGCGCCGATGGGCATCTGCCCACCAACCTCGTTGCGCAAGACATGCTGGTGGTGACGCTGCAATACCGGCTGGGCGCGCTTGGGTTCCTGTCGCTGCCGGAATTGCGCGATGGCGACAACGAGGCCGCCGGCAATTACGCCGTGCTCGATCAGATCGCCGCGCTGCGCTGGGTGCGCGACAACATCGCGCAGTTCGGCGGCGACCCGGCGCGGGTGACCATCGCCGGGCAATCGGCCGGTGGCCAGGACGTGGGCCTGCTGATGCTCAGCCCATCGGCGCGCGGCCTGTTTTCGGCGGCGATCGAACAGAGCGGCACCGCCGGGTTCGGCTTGCCGGCACGCAGCCTGGAGGACAACCGCGCGCTGGGCGTTGCCATCGCCAAACGCGCAGGCATCGAGGATCCGGCAACGCGCCTGGATCAACTGCGCGCGCTGCCGGTGGAACAGTTGATCCAGGCCGGGCAGGGCGTGGATGTGCCGGCGCTGGATGACGACGGCTACATCTGGCTGCAGGCCGTGGTCGATGGCCGCGTGCTGCCGCGTGCACCGGCCGAGCTGCTGGCAAGCGGCGCACAGGCCAAGGTGCCACTGCTGATCGGCTATGTGGTGCAGGAGCTCACCTACGGTGGCGAGCAGGGCGCGCAGGCGCGTCTGCGGCGCGACTATCCCGAGCGTGCCGATGCGGTGCTGCAGGCGCAACGCGCGCATGCGCAGCAGCGCGCCGCACGTCAGGGTACTGCGGCGATGCAGTTGTCGACCGACCTGACCTTCCGCTGCCCGGCGGTGACGGTGGCCCGGCACCAGGCCGCTCTCGGCGTACCGGTGTGGCATTACGTGTTCGACACGGCTGCACCCGGCGCGCAGGTCACGCACAGCGCCGAGTTGCCGTTCCTGTTCAAGAATCTGCCGGTCGGCCAGCCGCCGGTGTCGCTGCAGCGCTATTGGGCTGCGTTCGTGCAGCGTGGTAACCCGAATGCCAGGGGCCTGCCCGCTTGGCCGGCCTTCGCGCCCACGCATGCGGCATTGCAGTTCGATGCGCAGGGCGTGCAGCCGATCAAGGATGCGCGCCCGGCCGTGTGTGCAGGGGTGGATTTGCCGTAGCCGACCGCGCGCACTGCCACGGTGCGCGCGGTTGTTTTACCTCAGCGTGCGCAGCCCGGGCCGCCGAAATAGAAGCCGCCGTTCTGCATCTCCGGCGACAGGCTGGTGCGCGACACACCGCTGCCCAATGCGTACGGATAACTGTACCCGGCCAGTGCCAGCGTGTAGCAGGCAGGCTGCTCGACGTTGAGCGATGACAGGCGCTGTGCCGGCCGGGTGGCCATGCCGGCATCGCGGTAGAAGTGGTTGGCCTGAAAGGCTGCCTGGCGGTAACCGGCAGACGCGAACCGGCCACTGCCCATCGGTGCGCTCGGGCGGCCGTCCCAGGTCGAAATCTCGCCACCCGCGGAAATGAAGATGTTGGCGCTGCCTTCGGCAATGTCGCCCGCGTAGAGGTCGGCCTTGTAGTAACCGATCCATTCGTCATTCAAGCCGAACCACCAGTAGCCATCGGCATTGCGCTGGAATTCCACGTGCAACATGGCCTGTTTGCCGCCTGCGCTGCTGAAGCCGCCGGCCGCTGCGGCACCTAGCACGTTTGCGCTGCTGACCTGCACGAAGTCCGCGCAGTCCAGGTTGTGGCAACCGGTGGTGAGGTAGCCATCCTGGGTGGAATAGATGAACAGGATCGGCGTGTTGCCCCAGCCGGCGCCTGGCTGGGTTTGCCAGCCGGCCTCCAGTGTCTGGATCTGTCCCTGCCGGGTATAACCCCCCAACCAGATCTGACTGATCGACTGCGCATCGTTGGCACGCACGGCCGGGACCCAGGTGTTGAGATCGGCGCCGGCACCGGTGACCGGCGAGCCGGCGGTATCCAGATAGATGGTGGAGTAGTAATGCACCACCGACGCAGCCTGCTGCGCGGCTGGTGCGATGGTTGCGCGGGTGGGTGCGGTGATGCGCGGTGTGGTGCCGCGCAGGAAGTCCTGCAGCGTCGCATGCTTGCTGATGTCGGCCAGGCCGATGCGTGCCAGCGGCACACTGCCGGCATCGCAGCGCGGCGCCGCATCCAGCGCAGCGCCGCTGCTGACACCGGCAGCGATGGTCGGCGGCAAGGCGGGCGTGCTGCCATCGCGCAAGGCAGGTTGCTGCGCACGCGGGATGCAATCGAACATCGCCTTGCCCTGACGCACACTGCGCAAGACGGTCAGCCCGTTGTAGCGATTGAACAGATAGCGCTGCATCTGTGCGAAGGCGACAGGGTCCTTGACCTTTGCCGCAGGCGCGCGGTTGGCGTAGCTGAGCTGAGCTGCGCCTGCGCATCCAGAAATTGCTTGAACTCCGGTGTCACCAGGGGAAACGCGCGCGATGCCGTGGTAGCGGCGCGTTGTGCAGCGAGATGCGGCGTGGCGGCAGTGCGTGCGGTGGCAGGGGTGTTCAGGAGTGGCGGCATCACCGCGTCGATGCGTTGGTCATCGGCCACTGAGGTGGAGGGCGCCAGGAGCGTGCCTGCGAGGCTGGCCTGAGCGCTCGTGCAAATGACAAGCGCAGCAACGGCGCGGCCGATCGACATCGGTCGCTTGGAACGGAAGGTCATCAGTGTCTTTCCTGGGGCCGGAGCGAGACAGCGTGCATGCGGCGAACCATGCGCACCGTGCCATCACCATCGCAGGGATAGACCGAAAAACGGTCGTCGGCGCAGGCCTGCGGTGAGGGCCCGCGCATACTAGATTATCTGTTTCTCAAAAGTCTCCGGGCGTCTCCATTGCGTGACACCAGGCACGCGCCAAGCGTAATGCGCTAAGCGGATGCAGATCGCCGGAGGCAGTGCAACGCTGCCTGCCACGAGCAGCGCGCCAACCCCTCTCGCGGCGGGAGAGGGGTTGGTTGCGTGCATGTTCCAGGATCACGTGTCTTGATCTGCGGGCAGGGGACGCAGCGCGGACCACTGCGCGTTGAGCGCAACGCACTGGCTACTGCTTGTGCAGCCGTACCGCCGCGCCGCCGCTGGCAGCCAGCGCCAATTCCAGGGTGTCGTTGCGGGTGAGTGTGCGGGTCTCGATCCGCACGTCGGTCGGAGCCTGGCCGTCGGCATAGATCGTCGCCGTCCAGGTGCCTTTGCCCAGGAACGACAGCGGCAGGGTGAGCGTGCGTGCCTGTTCGTTGGTCATCGCGCCCAGGTACCAGTCCTTGCCGCTGCGCCGCGCCAATGCGATGTGCTCGCCGATCGCACCGTCCAGGGCGCGGGTTTCGTCCCAGCTTGCCGGGACATCGCGCAGGAATTGCGTGGCGGGCACGTTTTCGTATTGCTCCGGGCTGTCGGCCACCACCGCGAACGGGCTTTCGTACACCACATACATCGCCAGCTGCTGCGCACGCGTGGTCATGACCTGCGGTGCGATGTGCTGCATCTTGAATTCGGCCGGGCGCACATTGCGGAAGCCGCCCGGGGTGTAGTCCATCGGCCCGAGCAACATGCGCGTAAACGGCAGCGTGAGGTTATGCGTGGCGGTGATGCGGGTGGTCCACTTGTTGTATTCCGCGCCCAGCACGCCTTCCTGGGTCAGATAGTTGGGATAGGTGCGGGTCAGGCCGGTCGGGTGATACGCACCGTGCAGATCCACCAGCAGCTCGTGCTCGGCAGCCTTGCTCAGCAGGCGATGGTAGAAGTCCACCATCTGCTGATCGTCGCGGTCCATGAAGTCGACCTTGATGCCCTTGATGCCGAGTTGCTGGTACCACGCCAGTGCGTCGTCCATGTGTGCATCGAGCGCACGCCAATGTGCCCACAGCCACAGGCCGACATCGCGCTTGCGCGCATAGCTGACCAGACCCGGTAGATCCAGTTGCGCCACCGGCCGGCGGATATCGGCGTCTGCGTTGTATTGGCCATCGCCGGTGCTGCCGTAATACCAGCCGTCATCGATCAGCATGTATTGCAGCTTCAACTGCTGTGCGTGGTCGATATAGCGCTGGATCGTGGCGGTATTCATGCCCGGATTGGCCACCCCGCTGGCCAGACTGCCCGACCACCAGTCCCATGCCGATTTACCGGCGCGGACCCAACTTGCATCAAAGGCAGGTGGTGGATTCAACGCGGAAATCAGGTTGGATTCGATCAGGCTGGCAGGCGTGTCGCCCAGCATGATCACCCGCCACGGCGTTGCGAAATCGCGCCCCTTGGCGTCGATGCTGACCGCCAGCCTGGGGTTATCCAACTGTGGCGACAACCTGGCCGAGACGCCCAGGCTGCCATCGGCGCGGCCAGCGAGGTAGAGCCCGGCGTAATCGCGCAGGTTCGCCTCGGCAATCGCCAGCGTGGTGCCTTTGGCATCGGTCTGGCAGACCAGCGGCAACTCGAGCAGGTTGTGCGGGCGCAATCTGGACGCAGCGATGGCGTCGTACTCGCCCTCGTGGCTGGTTCCGAACCGGCCCAGATTCAAGCTCCAGCATGGGTAGTCGCGTGGAAACGCAAAGCTGGTGAGTTCGTCGCGAATGCCCACCTGGCCCGCGGCTGGCAATACGTAACGCAGTGCCACACCGTCGTCGTACGCGCGTAGTTCGATGGTGAGCCGGCGTTGCTGTCGATCGGACAAGTGCACACGCAGCGCGCGGTAGTGATCGCGGCCCTGCTGTGTCTTGCCGACCTGCAAGGCAAACCGGCTGTCATGCGTTTCGGTGGTGCTGTCTTGCACGCGCATGTCGCTGCCGAGTTTGCCGGCATTGCCCAGATCCAACCCGAGCGGTGCGTCGTCGAGCACCAACGTGTTGCGGTACAGCACGCGATAGCTGGGCACGCCGCCCTCGCGCAGGGTGAATTCCACTTCGGTGCGTGCGTCGGGCGATTGCACGCGCAGGCGCTGCGCGGTAGCGGGCATTGCGATCAACCACAGCAATGCGCATGCCGCCGGTAGTGCGGACTGGATCAGGTTTCGCATGAGTCCCTCCTCCTGGGAGCGCCAACCCTAACGCAGAAAGGTTGTCGTCGATATCACCTTGGGGTAACGTTACCTCGCACCATGGCCGCTGAAACAGGGGCGGCAGCCACGGGCTGCATCACCAAGCGCGAGCGACGCACTGTCCGGATGGACGCTGGTCGGTTGCACGGACGTGGTGTGCACCGTTGCGTGGCAGTAGAGCTTGGGAGAGGCCTCTAATGCTGATGGTTCGCGAGGCGTTCCGCCGTGGAGCGCTGTGGTTGTTGTGTGGTTGCATGAGTTGGACTGCAGTGGAGGCTGCGCCCGCCGATGCGAATCCGCCGGGGCCTTACGATGTCCGCGTGCTCGCGGGCGGGATGGGGCTGGCAAAGAAGCTCGCCGCCGATGCACCGCTGCTGGCCGCCAACGCGGACTGGAGCCTGTCGGCGTGGGTACGCCCATCGCGCGCGAGCACCGGGCCGGCCCTGATTGCCGGTGTCGGCGATCCCAAGGATGCAGGCCGCTACTTCGCGATCGATGCCGGCAAGCTCGGCTTCGTGCAGGGTGCCGATAGCGTGCTGCGCAGCAAGCAGGCGCTACGCGCAGGCGAGTGGACGCAGGTGGCCGCCGTTGCCCATGGCGGGCGTCTGACGCTATATGCCAATGGCCGCCAGGTTGCCAGCGGCGCCGCCCGGCAACGTGCAGTGGCGCCGGTGCTGATGTTCGGCCCGCGCGAGCAACCGGCCGCCTACACGCAGCACTTCGGTGGCGAGATCGCCGGCTTCACCGCGCAGGCGCAGGCACTGGAGGCGGCCGCCGTCGCGCAGCTGGCCGCACAGACGCCGGACCCGGCGCTGCAGCGCTTCGAGGATGCATCGCCGGCGTGGCAGGTGCAGGTCAAGCAGATGGCCGGGCAGGTAGCACCACAGGCGCCCGCAACGTTGCCGCGCAGTGCAGCGGCGTTTTCTGCGCCGGTGGCCAAGCCGGTGCCGAACGCTCCGGCCTTGCAGCCGCTGGATGCCGCTGCGTGGCGGGTGGGTGCGTGGCAACTGGCAGCCGCGCCGGATCTCGGGCCCGCCACCGGCGCCACGTTGTCGCGTGGCGATACGGCGGATGGCGGCGCCTGGCGTGTCGCCACGGTACCGGGCACGGTGCTCACCACGCTGGTCGATCGCGGCGTCTATCCGGATCCGGATATCGGCCTCAACAACATGGCCATTCCCGAATCGCTGAGCCGGCAGGACTGGTGGTACCGCAGCAGTTTCGATCTGCCCGCCGACGCGCAAGGCAAGCGACTGGAGCTGCTGTTCAACGGCATCAACTATGCCGGCGAAATCTGGGTCAACGGCACGCAGGTCGGGCGCACGCGCGGTGCATTTGCACGCGGTCGCTTCGATGTCAGCAAGCAGCTCAGGCCCGGCCGCAATGTCGTCGCAGTGCGCGTATCGCCACCGCCGCATCCGGGCATTGCGCATGAGCAGTCGATGACCGCCGGCGTCGGCGAAAACGGCGGCGTGCAGGCGCTGGACGGGCCCACCTTCATCGCCAGCGAGGGCTGGGACTGGATTCCGGCCGTGCGCGACCGTAATGCCGGTCTATGGCAGGACGTGCAGCTGCATGCCACCGGGCCGGTCACCATCGGCGACACCCAGGTGGTCACCGCGCGTCTGGCGCCGGATCACCGCCGCGCCGAGCTCGAAGTCAGCGTGCCGCTGCGCAACGACGGTGCTGCGCCCATGCAGGGCACCGTGCAGTTGGCCATTGGCGATGTGCGCATCCAGCGCGAGGTCAATGTGCCGGCAGGCGGCACCACGCTCAAGCTCACCGCTGCCGACACCCCGCAATTGATCATCGCCAACCCACGCCTGTGGTGGCCCAACGGCTACGGCGAGCCGGCGCTGTACACGCTGCAGGTGGGGGTGGAGGTTGCCGGTGCGCGTTCGGACACGCAGCGGTTGCGCTTCGGCATTCGCGAGGTCACCTACGAGTTGTCGCTGTTCGATGAAGATGGCGCGTTGCGTCGGGTGCTGGTGGATTTCAACAAGGCGCGTCTGCGTGGCGAGCGCATTGTGGATGCGCGCCACAGCGCGATCCGTCCCGTACCTGGTGGCGATGCGCAATCGTTCTATCCCGGTGCCGCCGTATCGCCGGCAGTTACGCCGCTGAAGGACGATGCGCTGGCGCCGTACCTGGCCCTGCGCATCAATGGCGTGCGCATCGCCGTCAAGGGCGGCAACTGGGGCATGGACGATTGGCGCAAGCGCGTGTCGCGCGAGCGGCTGGAGCCGTACTTCCGGCTGCAGCGCGATGCGCATTTCAATGTGGTGCGCAACTGGGTGGGGCAGAACACCCAGAGCAGCTTCTTCGATCTGGCCGACGAGTACGGCATGCTGGTGCTCAACGACTTCTGGCAGTCCACCCAGAACTACAACATGGAGCCGGCCGACGCGGCGCTGTTCCTGGACAATGCGACCGAGGTGATCAAGCGTTTCCGCAATCACCCGTCCATTGTGCTGTGGTTCGGACGCAATGAAGGCGTGCCTGCCCCCATCCTCAACGAGGGCCTGGACAAGCTCGTGGCCGAGCTTGATGGCACACGCTGGTATACCGGCAGTTCCAATCAGGTCAATCTGCAGGGCAGCGGCCCGTACAACTACCGCGAGCCGGTGGGCTACTTCAACGCCTTGGCACAGGGCTTTTCGGTGGAAGTGGGCACGCCGTCGTTTTCCACCCTGGAGTCGTTCAAGGCCTCGGTCCCGGCGGCGCAGGACCAGTGGCCGATCAGCGATGCCTGGGCGTACCACGACTGGCACCAGTCCGGGAATGGCGACACTGCCAGCTTCATGCGCTCGCTCACCGACAAGCTTGGTGCGCCCACCAGCCTGGAGGACTTCGAGCGCAAGGCGCAGCTGCTCAACTACGACACCCATCGTGCCATCTTCGAAGGCTTCAACGCGCAGCTGTGGACCAAGAACAGCGGGCGCCTGCTGTGGATGAGCCATCCCGCCTGGCCCAGCAACATGTGGCAGATCTACAGCCACGATTACGACACCCACGCGGCCTACTACGGTGTGCGCAACGCGGCAGAGATGCTGCATGTGCAGATGAACCTGCCGGGCCACGAGGTGGTGGTGGTCAACAACGCCACCGACCCGGTGCGCGGCTTGCGGGTACGGGCGGAGATCTATGGCACCAACGGTGCGCTGCTGCAGCAACGCGAACAAGCGGTCGATGCCGCCGCTGTTGCGGTCTCGGCACCGGTGATGCAGCTGGCGCCGTTGCTCAAGGACACCCACGGGCTGGGCTTTGTGCGCTTGCAGTTGCTCGATCGTGATGCGGTGGTGCGTTCGCGCAACTTCTATTGGGTGGCGCGCGATGCGGCTGCCATGCGCGGCCTCGATGCGCTGGCCGCGGTACCGGTGCAGCTCACCACGCGGCTGGAAGACGGCGCAGAGCCGGTGTTGCGTGCCACCGTGCGCAACCCCTCGCAGCAGTTGGCGCTCAACACCAAGTTGACCCTGGTGGATGCGCAAGGCCAACGCATCCTGCCGGCGTACTACAGCGACAACTACCTGAGCCTGGTGCCGGGCGAGCAGCGCGAAGTGGAGATCCGCGGGCCATCGGCCGCCACCTTGCGTAACGCCACGCTGCAGGTGCGCGGCTGGAATGTCGAACCCTCAACCGGCGCTGCGAGCGGGCTTCCGTAGCCGCGCCGATACCTTGCCACGCCGTGAGCCCTGCACGGCGTTTGCACTGGCGCGCCACCCGGCGTGCCAGCCAACACCGCAGTGCCCCCCCGGCATTGCCATTCGAAACGGTCGTGGATTGTCGTCATCCCTGGGAGGGGACCATGAACAAGCTGCATCGCAGTACCCGCCACACCCCGCTGGCCGCCGCGCTCGCGGTTGCACTCACCCTGGCGGCTGCACAGGCCGCCGCGCAGGACGCCGGTAGCACCCCGGGCGTCACCGAGTTGGACAAGGTCATGGTCAAGGGCGTGCGTGGCGCGCAGGCCGAGGCCATCGAGAACAAGCGCACCGCTGCGCAGATCATCGATTCGATCTCGGCCGAAGACATCGGCAAGCTGCCCGACGTCACCATCACCGACTCGCTGCAGCGCGTGCCCGGCGTCCAGATCCGGCGCTCGGCCGGCGAAGGCTCGCAGCTCAATATCCGCGGCATGCCGCAGGTGCAGACCACCATGAACGGTGAGCTGTATCTGAGCGCCGGTGGCGGTGACCAGTTCGGCCAGCCCAACATCGGTCGCGCGCAGCCGGACTTTGTCGATATTCCGCCGACGTTGTTCAGTGGTGTGGACGTCATCAAGTCGCCCACCGCCGCCGATCTGGATGGCGGCATCAGCGGCACCGTGTCGCTGAAGACGCGTCGCCCGTTCGATCTGCCCGAAGGCTGGACCTTCAGCGGCCAGGCCGAGGGCTCCTACGGCGATCGCGTGCAGGAGCTCAACGAGCTGTACTCGGGCCTGGCCAGCTTCCGGACCGAGCGCTGGGGCGCCTTGCTGGCGGTGTCGTATTCCGATGCCACGCTGGAGAACAAGCACCCCAGCGTGTATTCCAACGGCGCGCAGAAGTCCACCGAGCAGAACGTGGGCTTCGACTTCAATGGCG
>NZ_JSZE01000055.1 GCF_000802365.1 Xanthomonas cannabis pv. cannabis | reverse complement strand
AGCTGCGACAGGAAGGACGCCTGGTGAACTACAAGCGCGTGGAGCGGTTGTATCGCGAGCAGCAGCTACAAGTCCGGCGCCGCAAGCGCAAGAAGGTACCGGTTGGCGAGCGTCAGCCGCTGCTGCGGCCAGCGCAGGCCAACCAGGTGTGGTCGATGGACTTCGTGTTCGACCGCTCCGCCGACGGCCGAGTGATCAAGTGTCTGGTGATCGTGGACGACGCAACGCACGAAGCGGTCGCCATCGAGGTGGAACGCGCGATCTCCGGGCACGGGGTTGCGCGCGTGCTGGATCGGTTGGCACACAGTCGCGGCCTGCCGCAGGTGATCCGCACCGACAACGGCAAGGAGTTTTGCGGCAAAGCGATGGTTGCCTGGGCGCATGACCGGGGTGTGCAGCTACGGCTCATCCAGCCGGGCAAACCAAACCAGAACGCCTACGTCGAATCGTTCAACGGCCGGCTGCGCGACGAATGCCTCAACGAGCACTGGTTCCCGACGTTGCTGCATGCGCGCACCGAGATCGAACGCTGGCGACGCGAATACAACGAGGACCGACCCAAGAAAGCAATTGGCGGCATGACGCCGTCCGCTTATGCCCAACATCTGGCAAACACCGATATCATCAACCCCGGACTCTAAACCCGACCGCTACTCAGGGCGGGGGGACGTCGCGTCGCATGTCGCATAATCGCAATGGCGGCGTAGGACCCAAGAAACAATAAGATGGCGGTCCTTGGGTTAGGGAAGGTCTGATCAACTCTCCACAGATGCGCGACACTACCGCCTCATGTAGAGGATTCATCCATGCAACTGACGTTCGGTGACGCTGAGGGCCTGGGCAAGCGCAAGCAGACCCGGCGCGAGATCTTTCTGGCCGAGATGGAGCAGGTGGTTCCGTGGCAGCAACTGCTCGGGCTGATCGCGCCGCACTATCCGGTGTCGGGGCGGCCAGGGCGGCAGCCGTACGCCCTGGCGACGATGTTGCGGATTCATCTGCTGCAGCAGTGGTATGCGTTGAGCGATCCGGCGATGGAAGAAGCGCTGCACGAGATTCCGACCTTACGGCGATTTGCCCAGCTCGGCGGGTTGGACGACATTCCCGACGAGACCACGATTCTCAACTTTCGGCGCCTGCTGGAGACCCATGGCCTTGCCGGGCGGATGCTGGAAGCGGTCAACGCGCATCTGGCGCGCAAAGGCCAGAGCCTGCGGTCAGGCACGATCGTCGATGCGACGCTGATCGCCGCACCCAGTTCGACCAAGAACGCCGATCACGCGCGCGACCCTGAGATGCATCAGACCAGGAAGGGCAATCAGTGGTATTTCGGGATGAAGGCGCACATCGGCGTCGATGAGTTTTCCGGGCTGGTGCACCATGTCCATTGCACAGCGGCCAATGTCGCCGATGTCACGGTGATGCATAGGTTGCTGCATGGCAAAGAAGACAGCGTGTTCGGCGACAGCGGCTACACCGGTGCAGACAAACGCGAAGAATTGCAGGACTGCGAAGCAGCATTCTTCATCGCCGCCAGGCCCTCGACGATCCAAGCCATCGGCAACAAACGCGAGCGTGCTCAGGAACAGCGTTGGGAACGCTTCAAGGCCAGCGTGCGCGCGAAGGTGGAGCATCCGTTCCGGGTGATCAAGCGCCAGTTCGGCTATACCAAGGTCCGCTATCGCGGATTGGCCAAGAACACGGCACAGGTGCTGACCTTGTTTGCACTGTCAAACCTGTGGATGAAGCGAAAGCAGTTACTGCCGGCTATGGGGAGCATGCGCCTATAAACCGGGGAATTCCCACGGAAAGCGCCATAAACGGCGAGAAATCCGAAGCTCCAAACGCAACTCTCCGGAACGATGCCACCTTCCGCCTTGTCAGGCATCGTTGTTCAGACCTTCCTTAGGTAACAGTCTTTCCCGACTAAATAGACCGATTTGCTTTTGGGCGTCCATTGAGTTGTGATAGATGGCTAACGCTTGAATTAAGCCGAGTTGCGAAGCAACTCGGCTTGAATGAGTTGTTAGGCAGTAAGTGGCCGCAAAGGTTGGATGGTGCAACCATGCTCTCCAGCACTGCCGCCTGGACCAAGTGTGCCACAGCTTGCGGGATAGAGCTTGTCCAGCGATGCAGCGGCGCGTGATGCCATAGAAGCCAAGCGCACCGAACGCGGCATGGGAACGACTTGCCAAGGAGAAGTACCAAACTTACCGCAACCAGCAACGGTGATGACTACTGTCCGAAGCCAACCGCATGCACGCCTGCGAACTCACCGAAGCGGCGACCACCAATGCATTTGCTCCACCACGGCCTAACGCCTGAATTAAGCCGAGTTGCGAAGCAACTTCGGCTTAAATGATTTGTTAGGCGGCTGATCCATTAATGGACGCCGCTGGGCGGACCGATGAGGGAGTCAATTCCCTCATCCCGAATAGTGCGCAACGCCTCGTCGAGTGCGGCCTGGTCCGTTGCGAATAGGTCATCCCAAACGGTGGAGTTGTTGAACTCATCAACAGCCTCAAGGGTCCAGTCGGTGTCGAGCCCGCGATAGATCTCTAGGCGAACAGTGCGGCCATCGGTCGTGACGGAGCGGCATAGGGGCGATGTAACAAGCTGATAGTTGTCCATGAAAAGTCTCAGTTGCGATTGTCTCTGTTCATCTGCCTAACGTCTGAATTTAGCCGAACCGCGAAGCGGTTTCTGCTTGAATGAATTGTTAGGCCATTGGTCGGGAGCCCATGGTCTGATGCAGCAGAACGAACGACTCACGAGCGCGTACAAGTCCCAGCCTTACCTCAGTGATGGAGTTCTCAGGCTTGTCCATGAAGAAGGCAATGTCATCGGGTGACGCAATCATGCTCTCCAACACTTGAAGTTGTGTCCCTGCAATTAGTGGATTTGCAATCTTTCCGTAGCTGAGAGAGTCCGCGACGCTCTTAAGGCAAACTGCGATAACGTGAACCTTTTCCGCCGCGTCATAGCCGGCGCTGGATGAAACAAAGTCTGCCTTTGCTTTTACAGCTGCGGCCAGCACCTCCACGGCGTTGATGCTCTTGCGGTATTGCCAGAAGTTCCAGAGATAGCGTGCGACCGATAGTGCGACCGCGCAAACAGCGACTGTCCCTATGAACTCAAGCATTTCGTCCCCCCGCGAAGATGTGTCCGCGGAGTATCTTCTATCGCTGGCGCTTTGTGAATGGGAGAAATCCTAGCCGCGATCACGGGATTACGCGACGGCAGGCGGACTCTACCTTTGCGCGGCTTCTAGTTTTATCCAGCAAGGACACAGGCGTAGAAATACACCCCCTTAAACAATGGCGTAAACGCATGTCCGCCGACGCAGTTGCTCTATCAAGTGCACGACCGCTTGCGCGTTCGGCACTACAGCCTGCGCACCGAGCAGGCGTGTCTCAGTTGGACACCGCGCTTCATCCTGGCCAGCGGCTCTCTACCGCAACGTATTGCGTATCGATCGGCATCACATGTCGACGAGATCCCTAGTGTTCAAGATCTTGAGTAGTGGCGTCATAGTGCACAACCGTGCACTCACGACATACGACGCCAGAAACGACAAAACCGCGCAATGCGCGGTTTTGTCGTGATCGAAGATCGATGCGCGATCAAGGACGACGCGCCAGCGCCTCCACGTCCTTGGCCTTGGGCAGCAGATCCTGCTTGGTCACCGCAAACGGTCCGATGCTCAGCATCGGCACCGCCACGATCACCGAGGAGATCACCACGATCACCGCGCCGATCATGTGCGTCTCGGCCAGGCCTTCCATCGACTCGCCGCCGTAAATGTACAACGCCATCGCCGACAGGAAGAACATCACCGCGGTGATCACCGTGCGCGACAGCGTCTGGTTGATCGAGCGGTTGAGCACTTCCAGCGGCTCCACGCGCAGGGCGCGGAAGTTCTCGCGCACACGGTCGAACACCACGATGATGTCGTTGATGGCAAAGCCCATCACCGACAGCAGGCCGGCCAGCACGGTCAGGTCGAACTCGCGCCCGGTCAGCGACACGAAGGCCACCGTGACCAACAGGTCGAACAGCGCGGTCAGGCTGGCCACCACCGCAAACTTCCACTCGAAGCGGAACGCGATGTAGATCAGAAAGCCCACCAGCATGAACACGGTGGCGTAGACACCGTTCAAGGCCAGGTCCTTGCCGACCTGCGGGCCGACGAATTCGCCCGGCTGCACGGTGGCGGGGTTCTGCGGGGTGCTGACGGCCTTGCGCACTTCTTCGGCGACGGTGCTTGCGGCATCGTCGCGGTTGTTGTGCTGCTCACGCGCCTGCAGGCGGATCATCACTTCGTTGCCGCCGCGTGCGTTCTGCACCTGGGCGTTTTCAAAGCCGGCCTTGGACAGTTGCTCGCGCACCTGGTCCACGTCCACGGTCTTCTGGAAGGAGGTCTGCACCAGCGTGCCGCCGGTGAATTCCAGTGCGTAATTGAAGCCCTTGCCGACGATGACGCCGACCGAGGCGACCGCGATCACCAGCATCAGGATCAGCACCGGCTTGCGCAGGCGCATGAAGTCGATCTTGGTGTCGTTGGGAATGAGATGAAGCGGGAACAGTTTCATGAAAAGAGCTTCCGTTAGACGACCGCACCGTCAAGGCCCGGCCGCTTGCGCAGGGATTCCTGCCGCGGCGTTGCGCAAAGGCGCGCGCCGCAGCAGGACTCGCATCTCAGATGGCCACAGACTTGAGCTTCTTGCGGCGGCCATAGATCAGAACCGCCAATGCACGCGAAACCGTGATCGCAGTGAACATCGAGGCAAAAATACCGATCATCATGGTCAACGCAAAACCGCGCAGCGGCCCGGTGCCGAAGGCATACAAGGCCACCGCTACGATCAGGCCGGTGAGGTTGGCGTCCAGAATGGTGCCGCCGGCCTTTTCGTAACCGGCCGCAATCGCCGATTTGGCCGGCACACCCAGGCGCAACTCTTCGCGGATACGCTCGTTGATCAACACGTTGGCGTCCACCGACAGGCCCACCGACAACGCCAGACCGGCAAACCCCGGCAGCGTCATGGTGGCGCCGAACAACGACATCACCGCCACCACGATCAGCAGGTTGAACAGCAGCGCCACCGAGGTGATCGCGCCGAACACGCGGTAATAGATGGTGAAGAACACCAGCGTGAATAGGAACGAATAGATCACCGCGGTGACGCCCCGCTCCACGTTCTCCGCACCCAGGCTCGGGCCGATCACGTATTCCTCGACGAAATCCATCGGTGCGGCCAGCGAGCCGGACTTGAGCAGCTTGGCCAGATTCTCGGCCTCCACCTTCTCAAGACCGGTGGTCTGGAAGTTCTTGCCGAACACACCCGCAATGCGGGTTGGCGACAGGGCCTCTTCCTTGACCCGCACGCTGCGCACTTCCTTGCCGTCGACCATGGTCACGGTGGGAATGCGTTCGATATAGACCACCGACATCAGCTTGCCGACGTTGGCGCTGGTGTAATCGAGCATGCGCTGGCCGGCCACGTTGTTGAGCGTCACTGCCACCGCGGGCATGCCGTTCTGGTCGGTGCTGACGCTGGCGCTGACCATCTGGTCACCGGTCACCAGCGCGCGCTTGTTGAGCAGCACCGGCGCGCCGCTGTCACGCACGCGGTAGACCTTGGCTTCCGGCGGGATGGTGCCGCTGCGCACGGCGTCTTCGGCATTGCCTTCGACCACGGCGCGGAATTCCAGCGAGGCGGTGGCGCCGATCAGGCGCTTGGCCTCGGCCGTGTCCTGCAGACCGGGCAGTTCGACCACGATGCGGTCTTCGCCCTGGCGCTGGATGGTGGGCTCGGACACGCCCAGCGCATTGACGCGGTTACGCAAGGTAGTGAGGTTCTGCTCGATCGCACCGCTGGCGATCTGCTTGAGTTCGGCCTCCGGCACCTTGACCGAGATGGTCTGGCCGCTGACGTCGTAGGTCAGCGTGGGCTGCGACTTGGCCAACGCGGTCCGTGCGGCATCGGCGCTGGCGCCCTCGCCCAACGAGACCTGGATGCTGTTGTCGCCACGACGCTCGACCGAGCGATAGGCAATGCGGCCATCGCGCAGCGTGGTGCGGATGTCCTCGGCAAAGCCCTCCAGACGCTTTTCCAGCGCGGCTTTCTGATCGACCTGCATGGCGAAGTGCACGCCGCCCACCAGGTCCAGACCCAGCACCATCGGCCGGCCGCCCAGCTTGGCCAGCCAGTCCGGCACGGTGGAGGCCAGGTTCAGCGCCACGGTGTAGTTCTCGCCCAGTTGCTGGCGCAGCACATCGTTGGCACGGGTCTGCGCCTGCAGGTTGGGCAGGCGCACCATCAGGCTCTCGCCTTCCTTGGTCACCGCCTTGGGGGTGATGCCGGCGGTCTTGAGTTCGGCATCGATGCGGCTGCGCAACGCGTCGTCGAGCTGCGCGCCATGACTGGCAGTGATCTGCACCGACGGGTCTTTCTGGTAGATGTTGGGCAGCGCATACAGCGCGCTGACCGCCAGCACCAGCAGGATCAGGAAATACTTCCAGCGAGGAAATTCGAGCATTGCGACAGTCCCGCGCTGCACCATCCCGGCGCCGCGCCTAGCAGTGAGAACGACTTCAAGCGGCCGATACAGCGTCGCGAGCGGTCATCCGGTGGATGCGAGCAGTGCGCGGAGCCGGCACGCCGGTGAGGCGCAGAACGGCTTCGTGCACCGACTGCGCCCGCCTGATGGTGCGCGCAGCTGTGGTGTTGCAGGTAGTGCGGTGCAGCGAGGTGGTGCGCAGCGGTTGCAGGCATCGGCAGCGCGGCGAGCCGCAAGTGTACGAGCGGTCCCTGCCGTTTTCGAGCAGCGGCCAGCCGCGCCGGCCGGTGCCCTCGGTGCCGACGGCGCGACTCAGCTGGCCGACTTCAGCGTGCCCTTGGGCAGCACATGGCCCACGGCGCTCTTCTGCACGCGGATGCGTACGTTGTCGGCCACCTCGATGCTGATGAAGTTGTCGCCGATGTCGGTGATCACGCCGGCAACGCCGCCGGAGGTGATGACCTCGTCGCCACGTGCCAGCTTGTCCAGCAGCGACTTGTGCTCCTTCTGACGCTTCATCTGCGGGCGGATCATCAGGAAGTACATGACCGCAATCAGGATGATCGGCAGCGCGAAGGTGGACAGGCCACCCATCGGGCCGGCTGCCGGCGCGCCACCGGTGGCTTGCGCCTGGGCGACGGGGATCAGGAAATCGAGCAAATTCATTCAGTGCATCCTAGTTTGGTGCCAGCGCGCCCACGGGCCCACTCGCTATTCAGGTACCGCCAGGGCGGAACAGCCGGGAATTATGCCATGCAGGTTCCAACGCGTCCGCGCCAGGGTGCGGGCGGCAGGGTTCAGCTGGTTTCCCCCGGCAACGGCGGCGTGGTGGCGCCGCGTGCCGCATAGAAGGACCGCCGGAACTGCACAAAGGTTCCCGAGGCGATCGCCGCGCGCATGTCGGCCATCAGCTTTTCGTAGTACCACAGGTTGTGCAGCGTGCCCAGCATCGGCGCCAGCATCTCGTTGCAGCGGTCCAGATGGCGCAGGTAGGCGCGCGTATAGCCGCTGCTGCAGGCATGGCAGCCGCAGCCCGGCTCGATGGTGTCCAGGTCGCGCTCGTACTTGGCGTTACGGATGCGCACGGTACCGAACGAAGTGAAATAGTGGCCGTTGCGTGCGTTGCGGGTGGGCATGACGCAGTCGAACATGTCCACGCCGCGGGCCACGCCTTCGACCAGGTCTTCCGGCCGGCCCACGCCCATCAGGTAGCGCGGGCGGTCGGCCGGCAGCTGCGGGTGCAGGTGTTCGAGCATGGCATTGCGCTCGTGCTCGGGCTCGCCCACCGCCAGCCCGCCGATCGCGTAGCCATCGAAGCCGATGGCGTGCAGGCCGTCCAGCGAACGGCTGCGCAGGTCCGGATGCACCCCGCCCTGCACGATGCCGAACAGCGCGGCATCGTTGCTCAGCCCGTCGTGCGCCTCGCGCGAGCGCTGCGCCCAGCGCAGGCTCAGCTCCATCGAGCGCCGCGCCACCTCCTCGGTGGCCGGGTATGGCGTGCACTCGTCGAAGATCATCACGATGTCCGAATCGAGCACCTTCTGAATCTTCATGCTCTCCTCGGGGCCCAGGAACACCCGCGCACCGTCGGTGGGCGAGGAAAAGGTCACGCCCTGCTCGGTGATCTTGCGGCGATGCGCCAGCGAAAACACCTGGAAACC
Source organism: Xanthomonas cannabis pv. cannabis (assembly GCF_000802365.1). Lineage (GTDB taxonomy): Bacteria > Pseudomonadota > Gammaproteobacteria > Xanthomonadales > Xanthomonadaceae > Xanthomonas > Xanthomonas cannabis. Next base: position 33,464 of record NZ_JSZE01000055.1, on the reverse strand, counting down.
GCCGGAATCGGTAAGGATCGGCCCGTCCCAGCGCGCAAACCCGTGCAGCCCGCCGTGGTCGCCGATCACCTCCAGGCCCGGGCGCAGATACAGGTGGAAGGTATTGCCCAGGATGATCTCCGCCCCCAGCGCGCGGATCTGCTCGGGCAGGATGCCCTTGACCGACCCATAGGTGCCCACCGGCATGAACGCCGGGGTTTCCACCGTGCCGCGCGGAAAGGTCAGGCGCCCACGCCGGGCATGGCCGTCGGTGGTCTGGAGCTGGAACTGGAGTCGGGACATTGAAAGGCCGGGATTTGAAATTCGGGATTTGGGATTGGCAAGAGCGGCTGCGGCGGTGGGCGGAAGGCCGCGGCAACGTGCGAGCCCGCTCACTTGATGTTTGATAGCCGTGTCGATATGGCGCTGGCTGTGCGTTGAGACTTGGGAAATCTGCAGCGAGTTTGGCGGAAGCGGAAAGCGCAGCAAACCTCCGCTTTTACGAATCCCCACTCCCGAATCCCCAATCCCTGCCCCACAGCAACATCGCATCGCCATACGAAAAGAAGCGATAGCGCTGGGCGATGGCGTGCTGGTAGGCGGCGAAGATGCGCTCGCGGCCGGCGAAGGCGGAGACCATCATCATCAGGGTGCTTTCGGGCAGGTGGAAATTGGTGACCATCGCATCGACGCTGCGGATGCGGTAGCCGGGCAGGATGAAGATCTGGGTTTCGCCGGCGAATGGCAGCAGTTCGCCGTCCGGGGCCGCATCTGTCTTGCGCCAGGCGCTTTCCAGCGAACGCACGACGGTGGTGCCCACCGCGATGACGCGGCCGCCGCGCTCACGCGTGCGGCGCACCTGCTCCACCAGCGCGGCACCGACGTTGAGCCACTCTTTATGCATCACGTGCTGCTCGAGCGCATCCACGCGCACCGGCTGGAAGGTGCCGGCGCCCACGTGCAAGGTGACGTGGCCGAACTCCACCCCGCGCGCGCGCAGGCGTGCCAGCAGCGCCTCGTCGAAATGCAGGCCGGCGGTGGGCGCGGCGACCGCACCGACTTCGCGCGCGAACACGGTCTGGTAGCGCTCGCGGTCTTCGATGCCCGGCTCGCGGCGGATGTAGGGCGGCAGCGGCAGGCGGCCGGCCTCCAGCAGCCAGTGTTCCAGCGGGGTCGGGATCTCGAAGCGCAGCAGATAGAACTCGCCGTCGCGCCCGAGCACCTCGGCCTGCCCGCCGGCATCCAGCGCGATCAGGCTGCCGGCCTTGGGCGATTTGCTGGCGCCGATCTGCACCCGCGCCTCGCGCTCGCCCAGCAGGCGCTCGATCAGGATCTCCACCCGCCCGCCGCTGGCCTTCTGCCCGAACAACCGCGCAGGAATGACCCGGGTGTCGTTGAAGATCAGCAGGTCACCGGGCTGCAGCAGCTCCGGCAGATCGCGCACCTGGCGGTCGCTGAAGGCCTCCGGCGCCGGCGGCACCACCAGCAGGCGGCTGGCCGCGCGCTCGGCAAGCGGCGCCTGGGCGATCAGTTCGTCGGGCAGGTCGTAATGGAAATCGGACTTCTTCAAGGCCGCAGGATTGGTTGGCAGAGGAGCCGGGCATTGTAACTGCGGCCGGGATTGGGGATTGGGGATTGGGGATTGGGGATTGGGGATTCGGGATTTGGGATTTGGGATTCGCAGTGAGGCAGGGATTGGAAATTGGGGATTGGCAAAAGCAGGATCCGCTAGCCGGAACGTGTACGACACAAGCCTGCCCGCTTTTACGAATCCCCAATCCCCAATGCCAAATCCCGGCTCCCCTCACCGCTCAAACTTGGTCGACAAAATGATCGAACTGGTCGTGCGCTCCACCCCGTCGATCGCGCCGATGGCGTCGGTGAGCACGTCCATCTCGTTGACCCCGCCCACCACCCCCAGGGCGATCAGGTCGTAGGCGCCGCTGACCGAATGCAGCAGGCGCACCTCAGGGATGTCGCGCAGCGCCTTGACCACGGCCGGCATCTTCTTGGGCAGCACGGTGATCAGGATGTGCGCGCGGATGCGGCCCTGCTCGTAGTCGTCATGGGTGCGCACGGTGTAGCCGCTGATCACGCCGTCGCGTTCGAGCTTTTCGATGCGGCTCTGCACCGTGGTGCGCGAGAGCCCGAGCCGGCGCGCGATCTGCGCGGTGGAGGCGCGCGCGTCCTCGCGCAGCAGCGATAACAGGCGTTCGTCGGATGGGGTGATCTTCACTATGCGCATTCGTTTCGGCGAATCGCCGAAAATACCGCACTTCCTGCCCAGATTCACGCTGCCAAACGCCGATCTTCTGCCGATAATAGAAGAACAACGCCACCTTGCAGGAGATGCGCCATGTCCGTCCTCGCCCCGCTCGCCCCGCTGCGTGCCCATGCCGGCCGCCGCCTGACCGATGGCCTGGACGATGCCGCCATCGTGCGCCTGGCTGCCAACCACCCCGACCTGCAACACGCCATCACTGCGGCAGCCGCCGAATACGCGCTGGTGCGCGATGAGGCCGCCGACCTGCTGGACCTGGACGAAGACGCCCAAATCGGCGCGGTGCAGGACGGCTTCATCAACTTCTACGCCGACGATGCGGTGACGCCTTACGTGGCGCTGGCCGCCCGCGGGCCGTGGGTGGTCACGCTCAAGGGCGCGGTGCTTTACGACGCTGGCGGCTACGGCATGCTTGGCTTCGGCCACACGCCGGCGCCGGTGCTGGAAGCCATGGCGCGCCCGCAGGTGATGGCCAATGTGATGACGCCCAGCCTGGCGCAGCGCCGGCTCGACCGCGCCCTGCGCGCCGAGATCGGCCACAGCCGCGGCGGCTGCCCGTTCGCACGCTTCATGTGCCTCAACTCCGGCTCCGAAGCGGTGGGCCTGGCCGCACGCATCGTGGATACCAACGCCAAGCTGCACACCGACCCGGGCGCGCGGCATGCCGGCGCCACCATCAAGCGCCTGGTGGTCAAGGGCAGCTTCCACGGCCGCACCGATCGCCCCGGCCTGTATTCCGACTCCAGCCGCAAGACCTACAGCAAATATCTGGCCAGCTATCGCGACGAGGACTCGGTGATTGCGATTGCGCCCTACGATGTGGCCGCGTTGCAACGCGCCTTCGACGAGGCGGCGCGCAATCACTGGTTCATCGAAGCGGTGTTCCTGGAACCGGTGATGGGCGAAGGCGACCCGGGGCGTGCGCTGCCGGCCGAGTTCTATGCCGCCGCGCGTGCGCTCACACGCGCGCACGGCAGCCTGCTGCTGGTGGATTCCATCCAGGCCGGCCTGCGCGCGCATGGCGTGCTGTCGGTGGTGGACTACCCGGGCTTCGAGCAGCTGGACCCGCCGGATCTGGAAACCTATTCCAAGGCGCTCAACGCCGCGCAATACCCGCTGTCGGTGCTGGCAGTGACCGAGCACGCCGCGCAGGTGTACCGCAAGGGCACCTACGGCAACACCATGACCACCAACCCGCGTGCGCTGGACGTGGCCTGCGCCACGCTGGCCTTGTTCACTCCGCAGGTGCGCGACAACATCCGCACCCGCGGCGCGCAGGCGATTGCCAAGCTGCAGGCCCTGCAATCGGAGCTGGGCGGCCTGATCACCAAGGTCCAGGGCACCGGCTTGCTGTTCTCGTGTGAGCTGGCGCCGCAGTTCAAGTGTTACGGCGCCGGCTCCACCGAAGAGTGGTTGCGCCACCGCGGCGTCAACGTGATCCACGGCGGCGAGAATTCGCTGCGCTTCACCCCGCATTTTGCGATGGACGAAGAAGAACTGGACCTGCTGGTCGGCCTGATCGCACGGGCATTGAAGGAAGGCCCGCGCCAGACCCAGGCCGAGGCCGCCTGAGCCGGGCGGGTGCGCATCGGCTGCGGCGCAGTCGATGCGGGCCTGGTGGTAACGCGCCTGCCCCGCCCGGTGGGTGTGACGCGGGTTGAAGCGTTTGGTTTGGGTGACCAGCTGATTTCGATCGTGCTGGCAGCGCCAGTCGGGGCAGTGCAGCCCGATCGGCCATCGCGCATCGCAGCGTGATGGCAAGCTGCACTGCGAAGTACATGACGTCCGCGTCCTTTCGCGCGACTGAATACCACAGCGCCAGACCCAAGGCGTTGCCCCGTCGGCCGCCGCTCAGATCGGCACTGCACTCAACTTGCGCCGCAGATAATTGGTCACCGCGCGCCGTGGCGATTTTCCCCGCCACGACGCCCAGCACAGATGCGAGCCCACCGCGGCCTTGCCGCCACGATGACCCAGGCCGAACCAGGTGCGGTCCGGGTGGAACGCATCGCGCGGCGGAAACACGATGCCCGCAAACTGTGCAGCGTGCGCGTTGTAGAAACGCGTCAACCCGCGCGGCCCGGAAATCATCGGAATCTGCCGGTGGTCCTCCAGCGTTTCCGGCGCATACACGTTGAAGATGTGCTCGATGAACGCGCGCCAGAACGGATGGCCCGCTTCGGAGCCGAACACGGCATTGCCGATCTTGAAGTCGTCGTGACCCGGAACGCCTTCTTCGATCGGCAACACGCACTGCTGCGACAGCACGTCCGCAGCCAGCGGACGCAACAGTTTGTAATCGGTATCGAAGTAAAACCCGCCGTGCGCATGCATATAGGCACAGCGCGCAATATCGGCCTTCATCACGCCGAAGCGGATGCGCTCGTAACGCTCGGCAAACTCCGGGAATGCACGCCGCATCAGTTCCGAATTATCGGCATCGTCCCAGAGGTAGCACGTCCATCCAGGCAGCAGGCGCTGCAAACGGTCGCAAATCCTGCGCTCCTCCCATAGCAGATGCTTGGTCGGTGCGGTCAGGTGAAAGAGCGGGGGAATCATGGGCACGGCTCGGTGGGGCTGGGGGAACCGGACCCTGCGCCGTGGCACCGCATTGCAGGGCGCCACGGACACGAGTTCGGCGCACCCACCGTAGCCGCATTATCAATGTGACGTAATTCGCATTTTTCGATAGGACACCCGCGCGTTATTCGAAGAATCTATGCGCGCGCGAAGGTTCCTCACAATGCCCTCATTCACCACGACGATTCGCCCGAATAATCGTCGCGTTGTCATCTTTACGTCACTCCCAGCACCGATCCGCCCGCCCTTTCAAGGTCGCCTCGCGCGGGCACGTGCGTGGGGCGATACGTCCTTGCACATGCTCGATCAACCGCTTTGCACCCTGTGCATCGCGTTGCAATTCGAATGCGTCGTACAAGCGGCCTGTGGCGGTGCGCGATTCGTACACCAGGCGCTGCCTGTCCAGTCGAAGCACCTGATACAACTGGGTGTCTTCACCCACCGGCCGCATGGTCTTGCGCGCCATGTCCGAGAGGCGGTACTGCTTGGGCCCGGCCACCGACACCACGAATACCGGCGTCGCCTGCCCCGGCTGGTCGCCGCGCCGGCCGTAGGTGTGGTCATGGCCTTGCAGCACCAGATCCACCTTGTGCCGGCGAATCACCGGCAAAACCTGCTCCACCAGTTTTTCGTTCTCGCGATCGGCACGCGGCGAGAAGAACGGCTGGTGGATGAGCACGATCGACCACGGATGCGGGTTGTCGGCCAATACCTTGTCCAGCCACTGCGCCTGCGCCGGGCCGGTGCCCAGATCCAGCACCGAGGTGCCATCGAGCACGGCAATGCGCACGCCCTGGTAATCGAACCAGTAGCTGGTGCGCGCGGTGGCCGAGGGCCCGTTATGCGGCAATGCAAAGGTCACCGGCCAATGGTTGCCCAGGGTGCGGGTCGCCTGCGGAGACTCGTCGCCTTCCTCGTGATACTCGTGGTTGCCCGGCGCCGGCGCCACCGCGGTGCCTTCGAGCAGCCAGCGCCCGGCTTCGAACCATTCCGCCCACTCGTTGTCGTCCTGGCCGTCCTTGCCGCTGACCAGGTCGCCGGCGAACAACGTAAGCCGCGCGTCCGGCGCCGAGCGCCATGCCTGGCGGATCACCCGCGAGACCAGGCTGAGGTTCTTGTTCTGGGTATCGCCGAAATACAGCAGCGTCAGCGGGGCGTCCGGCGTGGCAGCGGTACGGAACTGATTCCAGGCGCCCCAGGTGTCGTGGCCCTGCACGCGATAGGCATACAGTGTGTCCGGCGTGAGCCCGGCGATCTCGGCCCGGTGATGGTGCGAGCTGCCATTTTCGCTGGCCAGCGTCGCCGTGGTGGCACGGATGCGCCGCGGCGTGCCCAGGTCGGGCGAATCGCCGGCAACCACCAGTTCCAGCCAGGGCTGGCTGACGCTGGCATCGGTGCGCCAGGCCACCGCAAACCCGGTGCCCGCATCCTGCGCCGGCGTGGCGACGATGCGGTCGGGAAAGCCGTCGGCCACATAGTGGGTGGAGCCGGCCGGCACCTGCGTGTTCGGCTCGGCAGCGTGCTCGGCCGCACATACCTGGCCAGCGGCCAGCGCAAGCACCGACACCACCACGGACAGCACCCTGCGTGGGGCGTTCATGGCGCGCAGTCCTTCAGCCGCAAGGTGCGCGCGATGTCGCGCCAATCGAAGGCCGCCACCGCCTGGTCGTCGTGCAGCGCGTAGAACACGCCACCGGGAAAGCGCGCGTCGCCACGTTGGTCCAGCCACACACCGTCGGTGTTGGCAGTCACCCGGCCGGCGAAGGCGCCCACGTGCGCCAGCGTCTCGCGGTCGAACACCTGGAACACGCTGCGGTCCTTGAACTGATCGGTGGCGATCCAGTAACCGCTGCCGTCGGCGCATTGCAGCAAGGTCAGGCCTTCGGCCTGCGCCTTGAACAGCCCGGTGCCGACATTACGCCCGCGATAGCGCCCGTCCATGCCGTATTCGCGCAATTGGGTGCCGACGGCCACGTCCTCTTCGGCAATCATCAGCCGCGCATTGGCCTCGTCGCCGAAGACCGACTCGGCAATACGGATGGCACCGGCCTCGGTGGTATCGCCAAAGCTCTGCGTCAGCCGCGCCTGCCAGCCCTGCCCTGTCGCGTTCAGCTGATAGCGCCGGAAACGCTGGCCCAGCTCGGCCAGCGGCGGCGGCTGGTCCTTGTTGGCCGGCGACATGTAGTTGTCGCTGACCACCACCTCGTAGCCGCCGTCGTGCTTGCGCACCCACAGCCCGTAGGGCTCGCGCAGCGCATCCTGGCCGAACGCGGTCAGCGGCCTGAAATCCGGCAGCGAAAACACCTGCACGCGGCGGTTGTCGCGCTCCACCACGAACACCAGGTCATCCACCACCGAAATGCCGTTGGGGCGATCCAGCTTGCCCAGTGCCTTGCCCTTGCCGCCCACCACCCGCAGCCGCTTGCCGCTGTCGCCGTCGAACACCACCAGCGCATGCGTGGCCTTGGCGGTGGCGATCAACCAGCGGCTGCCATCGGGCGCACTCCAGCTGGCCGGCGAATCCAGATTGTCGGCCGGGGTCAGCGCGGTGATGAAGGCCTCCGGCACCACCTGGTGCGCCACCTTGGCCTCGCTGAGCAAGGGGTCTTTCAGCAATGCCTCGTCGGCTTCGCGGTCGGCCGGTGCGCTGGCGCAGGCGGTCAGCGCCAGCGCGCTGGCGAGCAGCGTGGTGTGGAGTAACGTTGTGTGGAGCCGCGCGCGCGTTGCGATCACAGTGCCACCTTCAGGCCGAGCGCGTAGGTGCGGCCGTACTCTTCGTTCTGCAGCGTGCGCGAGGGCACGCCCTGGTACAGCTCCAGCGGTTCGTCCAGCAGGTTCTGCGCTTCCAGATACAGGCTGACGTGGCTGTTGAATTGGTAGTTCATGCTGAAATCCAGCTGGGTATGCGGGGCGACATAGATATCGTACGCGCGGCTTTCGCCGATGGTGTCCAGGTACTCGCTGCGGTACACCGCCGCAACCCGCGCACTGAAGCCGTATTTTTCGTAGCCCAGGTGGCCGCTGTAGATGCGCTTGGACGAGCGCGGCAAGGTGAAGTCCTCGCCGGCGCGATCGCTCAGGCCGGGATCGAAGTCGCTGTCCAGCACGGTGGCGCTGGCGCCGACCAGCAGGCCGTTCCAGCCTTCGGGCAGGAAGTCCAGCGCCTGCTGCCAGTTGAATTCGGCGCCGCGCACCTTGGCGGTGTCGCCGTTGATCGAGCGCGTGACCTGCAGGTCGGGGAACTCGGCATCGTTGGTGCTGATGGTCTGCACGATGTAGTCGTCGATCGACTTGTCGAACACGCCCAGCGAGATCAGGCCGGTGCTGCCGATGTACTTTTCGAACGACAGGTCCAGGTTGGTGGAGCGATACGGATCGAGATCGGGGTTGCCGACGTTCACCTCGTTGTCGCCACGATTGATGCTCACGCGTGGGGAGACATCGCCGAACGCAGGCCGCGACAAGGTCTTGTTGGCGGCAAACCGCAGCACCCAGTCGTTGCCGGTATCGTAGCGCAGATGCAGGCCAGGCAGCACGTTGGTGTAGCTGCTGGAGGCTTCGCGCGGCGTCACCGTGGCGGTGCGGCCGTTCTCGGCCACGTCGACCTGGTTGCCGGTGGCGTCGAACTGGGTGTTTTCCACGCGCACACCGGCAATCGCGCGCAGCGCGCCGATGTCCCAGGTGCCCATCACATAGGTGGCGAACACGTCTTCGGTGGCCTTGTAGTCGTCCTGCAGCGAGGTCTGCAGATTGCCGCCGACATCCTGCGGGCGTGCGCTGTACAGATTGCCGGAGGTGTTCCAGTAACGGCGCATGCCGTCCGAGCCGATGCTTTCGCCCAGGGTGCCGCCACGGTGTTCCGGCGCGGCGGTGGTCCAGTCGCTCAGATCGATCGCCGGACCGCGACGCAGCTCGCTTTCGTCCACATTGACATCGCGCTCGCGCCAGCGGCCGAGCACCCCCATCTTCAGGCTGGAATGCTCGCCGTCGAAGCGCACGTTGATCTGCGCGCTGCGCTCGCTGTCGTCCACCCGCTTGGGCGCAAGCACGAAGCGGTCGAACACGAACTCCTGGTTGCTCTGCCAGCCGTTATCCGAAAACCCCAGGCGCGGGATGCCGCTGCGCTGGTCCACCGTAGCCGAGAGGTCGTCGCCGTCGTAATCGAAGTACGCCTCCATCTCGTCGTTCACCCGCTCGGTGGTCTTGGTGTAGCCGGCCTTGTAATCGATGGTGGCGCTGCTCAGGCGGTTCTCGCCACCGACGCTGATTGCGGTGTTGTCTTCCTTCTTGGTGCGGTAACGCACGCGCTTGGAAATGCTGTCGGCCGGCAGATCGGCCACGGTGTAGGTGCCATCGCCGTTGGCGCTCACCTGCCCATCGGCCAGGCCGAAGATGGTGCGCTGGCGCGTTTCGGCATCGTCGAAGCGGCTGTACAGCGTGCGCAGGTAATAGCGGTTGTCCGCGTCGGGGCGCCAGTCCAGATTGAGGTTGGCGCCCATGCGGGTCCGCTCGATGAAGTATTTGCGGCGCTGCACCTGGCCAGCGAACAGATCGTCAGCAGCGCCACCTTCGAAGCTGTCGTAGGCCACTTCGGTATTGTCCGATTCGAACTCGCGGTCCTGGTAGTTGACCCCCACCGCCACGCCGAAGGTGCCGCCGACAATATCGCTGTAGTTGAACGCGCCCTTGGGGCTGGTCTTGCCGGACAGCGACTGATGGCTGCCCTCGATCGAGCCGCGCAGCGTGCGCCCATCGCGGTCGAAGGCGGAGGTGGATTCGACCTGGATGGCGCCACCGATCGAATCGCCCGGCATGTCCGGGGTCGGCGACTTCACCACCTTCAGGCGCTCGGTGGAATCGGAGGGGATCACGTCCAGCGGCGTGGAACGCGTGCCGTCTTCGGGCGTGCCCATGTTCATGCCGTCGATGGTCACGCTGTTGAGCGCCGAATCCAGGCCGCGGATGACCACAAAACGCCCTTCGCCCTGGTCGCGGGTGACGCTGACACCGGGCAGGCGCTGCAAGGATTCTGCAACGTTCTTGTCGGGGTAACGCCCCAGCGCATCGGAGGCGACGGCGTCCTGGATGGCATCGGAGCCGCGCTTGAGGTCGACCGCGCGCTCCTGCGCTTCCTGTTGCGGGCGCACTTCCAGGCGTTCCAGATCGATGGCGGCTGCACCGCTGGCGGCACCGCCGGCGGCAACAGGCTCTGCCGCATGTGCCTGCGGGCCCCAGCCGGCGCTCGCCAGCGTCAGCGTGATCGCGAGACAGAGCGGAGTCTTGTTCGACACGAGTGCTTCCCCAATCGGTTAAGAATGGGTGTGCACACTATGTCCGCGACGTTTCACCGACATGACATGTGCAAGCGCGATCACATGCGCACTGTGGCGACGCCCTGGCTGGCTGCGGCACACTGTGCCTCTTTCCTGCCTGTCGCCGCCCATGAAAATCGTCGAAGTCCGCCACCCCCTCGTCCAGCACAAAATCGGCCTGTTGCGCGATGCCGCCCTGAGCACCAAGGGCTTTCGCGAACTGGTCACCGAGCTGGGCACCCTGCTGGCTTACGAGGCCACGGCGAACCTGGACACCGAATCGCATGTGCAACAGGGCTGGGCCGGCCCGGTGAACGTGCAGCGCATCGCCGGGGCCAAGATCACCCTGGTGCCGATCCTGCGCGCGGGCCTGGGCATGCTGCCCGGTGTGCTGGCCCTGATCCCGGCGGCACGCGTCAGCGTGGTCGGCCTGCAGCGCGACGAAGAAACCCTGCAGCCGGTGCCCTACTTCGAACGCCTCACCGGCCGCCTGGAAGAGCGCGAGGCACTGATCCTGGACCCGATGCTGGCCACCGGCGGCACCCTGATCGCCACCATCGACATGCTCAAGCGCGCCGGTGCGCGCCGCATCAAGGGCATCTTCCTGGTCGCCGCACCGGAAGGCCTAAAGGCCCTGGAAGCAGCGCATCCGGACGTGGAGGTCTACACCGCCGCCATCGATGACCACCTCAACGAAAAGGGTTACATCCTGCCCGGCCTGGGCGATGCGGGCGACCGGATCTTTGGCACGCGGGTGGAGTGAACGGCGCTGGCTTGAGGCCCCTCTCCCCTCGGGAGAGGGGTTGGGGTGAGGGTACGGTGCGTCAGTGTTCCTGCCGACGCCGCACCCTCATCCGGCGCTACGCGCCAGCTTCTCCCGAGTGGAGAAGGAACAGCTGCAGTGTGCGATCGCTACGAGGGTGCCGGCACCACTTCGAAAACCGCACGTCCTACCGCGTCGATGCCTCAATCGCCGCACTCACATACACCAGCGGCGCGTTCCAGTTGATGGCCACCTCGTTGGTCGCGTAACTGCAGGTGTCATCCAGATACGACAGCGCCGGCAACGTGGACGGATAGGCCACCTTGCAGTCTTTGGCGTCCTGATGGCCCGGCTGCGGGCCGCCGGCCAGCCAGCCCGGCACCGGCGCGGCGATGCCGTCCGCTTCGGAAGGGCGATGGTGGATATGCATTGGCGTGCGCTGCCCGACCCCGGTGACAAACGACAGGCCCAGCGGATTACGGCCCAGGATGTAATCCAGGTGCGACTGCGCGGCATCCAGATACGTGCGCTGCCGGGTCAGGCCATAGCCTTGCAACAACATCATCGCGCGGTTGAGCACCGCGGCATTGCTGCCCCAGACGAAATCCTCGTCGTTCATCGCCAGCCGCCACGGCGATGCCTGCCACGCATCGGCCAGCTGCTGCGCCAGGCCGGTGATTTCGCGCGTGATGCGGGCACGGTCGGCATGCGCGGTCAGCGTGTCGCGGTGCGCGGCCAGCGACATCCAGGCCAGTCCGCCCACGCTGCCCCAATTCGGCACGCTGGCCGGCACGTTGCGCGCCAGCATCGCATCGTAGAACTTGTCCTCGCCGGTGGTCACGTACAGCTCCGCTGCTGCCCAGGCAAATTCGTCGTCCACCTGCGCGTCGTCGTAGCCACCGGTACGCACATCGTCGGGCTGGCGATAGATCACATCCGGATGCTGCTGCGCCCACGTCCACGCGGCCCGCGCGGCCTTCAACATGCGTGCCGACATGCCCGGATACTGTTTATCGAAGGGTGCATACACGCGGCTGGCCGCGGCCATCGCCGCGGCAAAGTCCAGCGTGGCGGCTGCGGCCTTCATCACCACATAGCGTTGCTGCTTGGCCTGGTCCGGCATCACCAACCCGTCGAACTGCTTGTCGGTGAGCTTGTGGTAGACGCCGCCATCGGCCGGGTCCTGCATGGCCAGCATCCATTCCAGGTTCCACAAGGTCTCCTGCAGGATGCCCGGCACGCCGTGCGCGTCGTCCGGAATGGTCAGGGGCTTTGCCTTGAACAGCGCCGGATAATGTTCGTAGGCCGCCAGCAACGTGTAGGTGCTGATGCCGGAATTGACGATGTACTTGTTGTAGTCGCCAGCGTCGTACCAGCCCTTGGGCGCACTGATCACGCTGTCGGCCGGGCGCGTGGCCGAGGCCGCGGACGGATGGATGCGCACCTGCGTATCCGGATGCCCGGCCGCACGCGCATAGCGCCCGGCAAACTGCGCCGGCAGCGCGGTACTGGCGCGGTTGAAATAGAACGCCTTCAGCGAGGCATCGACCAACGGCTGGTAGGCGTGCGCATCGATGGGGAACGGATCCGATGCCGGCAGCCCGTCGACCTTCAACCGGTAGCTGCCGGCCGCACGCAGGCCGGAAAAATCCGCCACCCGCGCCTGCTGCCCGGCTGGCGTCCACAGCGCTGGCGGTTGCAAGGTGCCTTGCAGCACCTTGCGGCCGTGTGCATCTTCGACGGTAAAGCGGTCCGAGCCGATCGCCGCACCCTGTGGTAGCGCGACAACCGCCAGTTTGGTCGAGCCAGGCAGGTACCCGAGCTGGTTGACGCGAATGAGGCCCGGAGCGGCATCGGCTTCCTGCTGCGCAGAGCAACCTGCAGAAGCGAGCATGAGGACAGTGGTCAGCACAACGTGGCGAATAGTCATGCCTCAATGGTGACGGCGGTGCATCGCGACCACAAGCCCGGACTGCACTCGCAACCAGCCCGAACGGTCAGCAGCCGGCCCTGCGCCAAGCACGCTATCACCAGCGCCAGGTTCGGAACCCTTGCACGGACCAGCACTGAGGTAGCGGTACGTGCGGCCGGTCGTGCGTTTCCAGCCCGCGCTTGCGAATTGCCGCCACCTTCATCGCACCTCGTCGGCGATTCCACCGCATCGGTGCGATCGCTCGTGCACGCCACTGACCCCGACGCGATCACTGGTCGTTTCCCAGCGAAGACACGGTGATTGCCATCGTTTCGACCAATTTTTTCCGATGTCGCGGATCTACCCTGGCGGCGCCGTGACGAACGGCATCACCGCACCCTTGCGCGGCAGTTATCGATACCCGCATCCGCACGCGGGCACCGCACATGTCGCATCGCGCCTTTCTCTTTCAAGGACCGCCCATGACCATCCAACCGATCACCCACTGCTCCCATGCTGTCCATCTGCATGCACGCCCAGCCGGACCGCGTTCGCACGCACGCGCATGGCGCGTGTTTGCCGTCCTGCTGTCGATGAGTTTGCTGGCCGTGAGCCAGAGTGCGCTGGCGACACAGCAATGGAATGCCAATGCCAATCAGGCCATCAACAACTGGATCTCGGGCATGTACGCCAACATCGGCGGGCCGCTGCAGACGATCCTCCGGCAATGTCAGCTTGCACCGCAAGCCACGTGCGAGGTCACGATCCAGGCCAATGGGGGCGTCCATACCAGCGCAACCGACGACACGCAGCACTTCACGCTGCGCTTCGCTGGCAACCCCGCACCGTTTGGCGCATGTCACATCTATCCGCTCAACCCAGGCAGCCCAGGCGACAAGCGCCTGCAGGGCGCCACCTGCTACGACGCCCAACACAACGGAACCTACTTCAAACTCAATTGACAACGAGGAGTTAGAGCCTATCTCCAGGCTCTGACGCCGCCACCTCGTCCTTGCAAACGGCGGCGCAGGGTGGGCCCGCCCACCCTGCGCCGTTGCGCCGGCCGTCAACGGCCGCGTATCTGCGTTGCGGCGCACGTACGGCGAAACTGCGCGCTCACTGCCCTGGCGTCGCCAGCTGCACCTGCGCCTTGCCCACCGGATTACGTGGGTCGCTGCCGCCGCTGAGCACGTTGCGGCGCTTGTCCCATTCCACGGTCTGCAGGTTGCCCCACACGTGGCTGGAACCGCGGCCGCCCTCGGCGGTGTCGCCGGGCAGTTTGAGGGCGTGGCCCATCGCTTCCAGGCCCTTGGCGGTCTGCGGCGAGAAGGCATCGGTTTCGGCGTCGATGACGTCCGGCAGCCACTGGTGGTGATACCGCGGTAGCGCGCTCACTGCCTGTGCATCCAGGCCTGCGTCGTAACCGAGGATGCCGAGCAGCACCATGGTGATGATGCGGCTACCGCCCGGCGTACCCAGCACGATGGCCTGGTCGGCCGACTCCATGAACGTGGGCGTCATTGAGCTGAGCATGCGCTTGCCCGGCTTGGGCGCGTTGGCTGCATAGCCCATCACGCCAAACGCATTCGGCGTGCCCGGCTTGAGCGCGAAGTCGTCCATTTCGTTGTTGAGCAGCACGCCGGTGCCCTTGGGGATCAGGCCCGAGCCGTACAGCAGGTTGACGGTCTGGGTGGCACCCACGCGGTTGCCTTCGCCATCGATGATGGAAAAGTGCGTGGTCTCGTCGTCTTCCAACGGGGTGGGATTGCCCGACAGCAGATCGCTGGGCGTGGCCTTGTCCGGATTGATCGTGGCGCGCAGGCCTTGCGCATAGTCCTTGCTGGTCAGCACGCGCTGCGGCACCTCCACGAAGTCCGGGTCGCCCAGGAAGAAGGTACGGTCGCGGTAGGCGCGGCGCATCGACTCCACCACCAGATGGGTGCGGTGCACGTCATCGAGTTTGTTCAGGTCCCAGCCTTCCAGAATCTGCAGCATGGCTGCCAGCGCGATGCCACCGGAGGACGGCGGCGGTGCGGTGGTGATTTTCCAGCCGCGGTAATCGAACTGGATCGGCGTGCGCTCCTTGACCCGATACCCGGCCAGCTCGGCGGCCTTCCACTGACCACCGGCCTGCTTCACGCCGGCCAGCAGCTTCTTGGCGGTCTCGCCTTTGTAGAAGCCGTCGAAGCCCTTGTCGCCGAGCAGCTGCAGCGTATGGGCCAGCTCCGGCTGCTTGAAGATCTCGCCTTCGGCAATGGGTTTGCCGCCGCGCAGATACACCTGCCGCGTGCCGGGGTAGCGCTCCATCACTTCGCGCCGCGAGGCATAGCCTTTGGCCATGCGCGCGTACACCGGGAAACCTTCGGTCGCGATGCGGATCGATGGCGCCAGCGACTGCTTCAGCGGCAGCCGGCCGTGCTTGGCAGCCAGTTCCACCAGCGCCGCCGGCAGCCCAGGAATACCGGCCGACCACGCGCCGTTGACCGAGCGGTCACGGTCCAGCTCGCCTTTCTTGTCGAGGAACTGCGCTTCGGTGGCCGACGCGGGCGCGGTTTCGCGCGCGTCCAGCATCACGTCCTTGCCGGTCTTGGCGTCGTGCAGCAGGAAGAAACCACCGCCACCCAGCCCCGAGCTGATCGGCTCGACCACCGCCAGCGTGGACGACACCGCAACCGCGGCATCGAATGCATTGCCGCCCTCGCGCAGGATCTGCAGGCCGGCATCGGTGGCCAGCGCATGGCCGCTGGCGATCGCCGCGCCAGGCGGATGCGCGGCAACCGGTGCGGTGCCGGCCGCTGCCGACTTGGCGCCGTCGGCAGACCACACAGGCGGTGCCAGCACCAAGGCCAGCAACAACAGGCCGCGCAGGGAGAAGCGTGGGGAGAAAGTGCTCACGGGGCGGGAGGCTCCTGTTCGTACAGTTCGGGATGATCGCGCTGCAACTGCATCAGCTTGGCCAGCAATTGATCATGGGTTTCCGGAATGTCCGGATCCGGGTCGATGCATTCGACCGGGCACACCACCACGCATTGCGCTTCGTCGAAATGGCCCACGCACTCGGTGCAGCGTGCCGGGTCGATGACGTAGATGGTCTCGCCCATCGAGATGGCCTGATTCGGGCACGCCGGCTCGCAGACGTCGCAGTTGACGCAGAGCTCGTTGATTTTCAGCGACATATCGACACCACCATGCAATGCGGGGCAGCGCGATTCAACTGCAGGCGCTGGAACGCAACGTACTGCTGCAGGCAGGCGCACATGGCGCGGATGATGACCACCTGGACAGCGCCTTGCGCGCTGTCGGACACCGGCCTGACACGGCCGGCGCCGGTGACGTGCGGAGTCAGCATGTTGCTGACTCCACACACGGCGGCCGGGTGCGCCCTCCCGCGCATCCGGCCTGGTACGGCATTACTTGGCTTCAACGAAGGTGTATTCCACGCCCTTGGGCTGGACGATAGTCTGCACGCGGGCATTTTCGGCAGCGTCGCCGATGAACAGCACGCGCACGCCCTTCATCGAATCCGGCTGCACGTCCTTGAACGCGGCGTCGATCAGGTCGGCCATCTTGGTGGACGCGGACGAGCCGAAGGCCAGCATGTTGCCTGGCTGCACGCCACGTGCCAGCGCGGTCTTGACGCTTTCCAGCTGACGCTCGTAGCTGCCGGCGAACTCGGCATCGGACTCCGGCGGCAAGTAGTACAGGAACGGGCTGTTGGTGATGGCGCCCAAGTTCTGGCCGACCACTTCCTGCAGGTACTTCTTCCAGCCGGCGTTGTCGTCCTTGGCCGGTGCCTTCAGCGGCGCCGGTGCGGCAGCGGCGGTCGGCGCCGGCTCTTCCTTCTTGCAGGCGGTGACCGCCAGTGCGGCGATCGAAGCGAGCGCCAGAGCGCGCATGGTGTGTTTCATGAAACTCCTCCCTTTGAAATGCATGTGGTGATGTAACTGCAAAAGCTCAGGCCTGCGCGCGGGATTCGCGCACCTGCCGCAACGCCTCGACGACCGAGGCCGGAACAAAGCCGGACACATCCCCGCCCAGACGCGCAATCTCGCGCACCAGCGATGAGGAAATGAAGCTGTATTGCTCGGCCGGGGTCAGGAACAGGGTTTCCACCTCCGGGATCAGATGGCGGTTCATGCTGGCCATCTGGAATTCGTATTCGAAGTCGGACACCGCACGCAGGCCGCGCAGCAGCACGCCGGCGCCCATGTCGCGCACGAAATGCGCCAGCAGGGTGTCGAACCCGCGCACCTCCACGTTGGCATGCGCGGCCAGGGCTTCCTGCGCCAGCGCCACGCGTTTTTCCAGCGGCAGTGCCGGGCCCTTGGACGGGCTATAGGCAACCCCCACCACCACGCGTTCGAACAGCGGCGCGGCGCGGTTCACCAGGTCGATGTGGCCATTGGTGATCGGGTCGAAGGTACCGGGATAGACGGCGGTGCGGCTGTTGGCCACGCTCATACGGAAACTACCGGGGTCGGATCGCTCTTCAGTGTAGCAGCGGCCCGGCGGTACAGCGCATAGCGCACCTCCCGGGTGCCGCCCTCGCGGTGCAGGTGCCAGCCGGAAGGCAGCGGGGGCACGCCGTCGGCGGGCGCTTCCAGATACAGCCAGGCCTCGGCGGCCAGATGCCGGGGCAAGCGGTCCAGCACGCCGGGCCACAGCCCGGCGGCGAACGGTGGGTCGACGAACACGATGTCGGCCTGGGCCGGCGGGGCGCGCTCCAGCCAGCGCAGCGCGTCGTCCTGCAGCACCTGCACCTGGCCGGCGGCATCCAGCTTGCTCACATGCTCGCGTAGCCGCTGCGCCAGGCCGGGGTCGCGCTCGATCAGGGTGGCATGCGCGGCGCCGCGCGAGACCGACTCCAGCCCCAGCGCGCCGGAGCCGGCGAACAGGTCCAGCACGCGCGCACCAGGCAGGCGCGGCATCAGCCAGTTGAACACCGTCTCGCGGACGCGGTCGCTGCTAGGGCGCAGGCCCGGCAGGTCGGGCACCGCCAGTCGCGTATTGCGCCAGCGCCCACCCACGATGCGCACCTGGCCGTCCGCGCCGCGCGGCGCCGGCCGCGCCGGTCGGCTCATCGCCGCGCGCCCGGCGTGGGCAGGCAATGGCGGCGTAGCGAGGGCACGAGTGGCGGCATGGGTCGGGGCGCGGTCAATGGCCGTCCATGATACCGCTGTGGCTGCCGTTCCCGCCCCGCCCTGCCCGCCGATGCACCACACATTCGGGCACGCCCGCCTTGAAAAAATCCGCCGACGGCCTCATCCCCCAGGCCATCGGCCGCGGTGCGGCCTGGACCACCATGGAGCACGACCCCAATGACCGTTGATACCGACAAGCAGACGCTGGGCTTCCAGACCGAGGTCAAGCAGCTGCTGCAGCTGATGATCCATTCGTTGTACTCGAACAAGGAAATCTTCCTGCGCGAGCTGGTCTCCAATGCCGCCGACGCCGCCGACAAGCTGCGCTTCGAAGCCTTGGTCAAGCCCGAGTTGCTGGAAGGCGGCAGCGAGCTGCGCATCCGCGTCGACTACGACAAGGACGCCCGCACCGTCACCATCGACGACAACGGCATCGGCATGAGCCGCGAGGATGCGGTGTCGCACCTGGGCACGATTGCAAAGTCCGGCACCGCTGATTTCCTCAAGCACCTGAGCGGCGACCAGAAGAAGGACGCCAATCTGATCGGCCAGTTCGGCGTGGGTTTCTATAGCGCCTTCATCGTCGCCGACCAGGTGGACGTGTACTCGCGCCGCGCCGGCCTGCCTGCCAACGAAGGCGTGCATTGGTCCTCGCGTGGCGAAGGCGAATTCGAAATCGCCAGCATCGACAAGCCCGAGCGCGGCACCCGCATCGTGCTGCACCTGAAGGACGGCGAAGACGGCTTTGCCGACGGCTGGACGCTGCGCGGCATCCTCAAGAAGTATTCCGACCACATCGGCCTGCCGATCGAGATGCGCAAGGAGCACCACGGCGACCAGGCCGACGCGCCGGCCGAGCCGGAGTGGGAAGCGGTCAACCGCGCCAGTGCGCTGTGGACGCGGCCCAAGTCCGAGATCAAGGACGAGGAGTACCAGGAGTTCTACAAGCACGTCGCGCACGATGCCGGCAACCCGCTGGCGTGGAGCCACAACAAGGTCGAAGGCAAGCTGGAATACACCTCGCTGCTGTTCGTGCCCGGCCGCGCCCCGTTCGACCTGTACCACCGCGATTCGGCCAAGGGCCTGAAGCTGTACGTGCAGCGCGTTTTCATCATGGACCAGGCCGAGCAGTTCCTGCCGCTGTACCTGCGTTTCATCAAGGGCGTGGTGGATTCGTCGGACCTGTCGCTCAATGTGTCGCGCGAGATCCTGCAGTCCGGCCCGGTGGTGGACTCGATGAAGTCCGCATTGACCAAGCGCTCGCTGGACATGCTGGAGAAGCTGGCCAAGGACAAGCCGGACGACTACGCGACGTTCTGGCGCAACTTCGGCCAGGCATTGAAGGAAGGCCCGGCCGAAGATTATGCAAACCGCGAAAAGATCGCCGGCCTACTGCGCTTCTCCTCCACGCACGACACCACCGGCGCGCAGAGCGTGGGCCTGGCCGATTACGTGAGTCGTTTGGCCGAGGGCCAGGACAAGCTGTACTACCTCACCGGCGAGAGCTACGCGCAGATCAAGGACAGCCCGCACCTGGAAGTGTTCCGCAAGAAGGGCATCGAAGTGCTGCTGCTCACCGACCGCATCGACGAATGGCTGATGAGCTACCTCACCGAATTCGACGGCAAGTCGTTCGTGGACGTGGCACGCGGCGACCTGGACCTGGGCAAGCTGGATTCGGAAGAAGACAAGAAGGCGCAGGAAGAAGTCGCCAAATCCAAGGAAGGCCTGGCCTCGCGCATCAAGGCCGCCCTGGGCGAGGACGTAGCCGAAGTACGCGTCTCGCACCGCCTGACCGACTCCCCGGCCATCCTGGCCATCGGCCAGGGCGACCTGGGCCTGCAGATGCGTCAGCTGCTGGAAGCCAGCGGCCAGGCCGTGCCGGAGTCCAAGCCGGTGTTCGAATTCAACCCGGCCCACCCGCTGATCGAGAAACTCGATGCGGAACAGGACATGGACCGGTTTGGCGATTTGAGCCGGGTGTTGTTCGACCAGGCTGCGTTGGCGGCAGGCGATAGCCTCAAGGACCCGGCCGGCTATGTGCGGCGTTTGAATAAGCTGCTGTTGGAGCTGTCGGCGTAAGCGGCAGCTGCACTGGGTGTCATCCAAAGACCGGCCTGCGCGCCGGTCTTTTTTTTGCACATGTTGGCAGGCACTCGACATCGCGTCCCTACCGCATGCCATCGACGCTGGCCAACCGCCAGAATAGGTGGCATTGCGATCTGTACTCGACCAGGCGGTCGCGGCGCAGCGAGACTGCGGCCAACTTGCTCATCGCAGAGCGCTGTGGATCGTCAACAAAATTCCAGCTTGCGCTTGCGAGGCTATCGCTGGAGCAGTTGCGACGTGCTGTTGGTTGCCGGTTGCAGACCGTTACGCATCGAGGCGAGTTGGTGGTGACTGTTGCAGAGGATTCCGTGGCTAGGCGGTGAGGTTATGCGGTGCGATGGATTGTCTGGGGGGGCTTGGCCTGCGTACCCTCACCCCAACCCCTCTCCCGGGGGAGACGGGCTTCCTCCCTGCGATGGTTGCTTATGATTCCTTGCTGGTTGTGCGCTTGCGGTGTGTCATCTCCGCGTGACGCAGCGCGCAGGTAACCGCAGCAATACGGTGGTCTGTGCCTTGATCACGCCGACTCCAGCACCCAACACCCAAACGCCGGCCCGGCCGAATAACCGGTTTCCGGTTCAATGCGGATCTGCAGGGTGGCGCGACCTGCTACCGCTGTGGGTAAGGCATAGTCCACGTCGACGAAATCCAGGCCGCGGTTGCCGTCGAGGCGTTCGTTGGCGATGAGTTCGCCGTCGGCGAGGATGCGGAAGCGGCGCCGGGTTTCGTCGCCCCAGTAGCGCAGGCGCAGGATGCGGGCCTGTGCGGTGTTGCGCACGGTAAAGGCGATGAAGCCGCCGGTGCGGGCGTCGCGGCCGGCGCGGCGCCGGTAGCTGAGTGCGTAGGAGCTTCCGCTGGTGAGCGCGTGGGCTTTTTCGGAGGTGTCATCGCCAAGCGCAACGTGGTCGAGCGCGCGCGTATCCAGGGCTGTTTGCCGTTGCGCGCTAGCGGCCCGTTCGGCCTGGCGTTGCTGCCAGGCGGTGGCGTCGCGGTGTTCCAGGTACACCGCGCTGCGACGATCGAACTGGGCGTAGAACGGCGAGAAATGCCAATGCTCGGCGCCGTCGGCATATGCGTAGTGGCCGTGTGCCGGCAGTGGCTGCAGGCGTTGCAGCACCTCATCGCCGCCCACCAGCGCGGGGGTCTTGGTGCTCCAGGGCTTTGCGGCGTCGCCAAGGTCGGCGGCGAGTACCAGCGGGCCGCGCATGAGCGCCACCCACGCCGGGTCGTCCGCTGTGGGTTCCAGGCGCAGCGGCATGTCCAGCTGCAGGGACACGTTGTCGCCAGCCTTCCACACCCGGGTGATGCGCAGGTAGCCGTCCACCGGTTGCAGGGTCTGCAGCTCACCGTTGATCTGCAGCGTGGGCCCACTGGACCAGCCGGGCACGCGCAAGGCCAGCGTGCGTGCCTCCGCTGGCGCGGCGTCGATGCGCAATGCGACCTGGCCTTGTTCGGGCAGCGTGCTGTGCAAGGTCAATGCGAAGCCGGCGGCATCGCGCACGGTGGAGGGCACATACAGATTGACGTACACGCCCTGCCCGTCTTCCCAGTAGATCGAGTCGCCGAACTGCGCGTGCGCCTCCATGCCGCTGCCGACGCAACACCAGAAATCGTCGAACGGGGACGACCAGGCGCGCGCTTCGCCGGCCAGCAGCGGTGTCATGTAGGTGAACATGCCGGTGCGCGGGTGCTGCTGCGCCATCACGTGGTTGAGCAAGGTGCGTTCGTAGTAATCGAAGAATGCCGCCTGCGGCCCCCATTGATACAGATGCCGGGTGAGCTTGAGCATGTTGTAGCTGGCGCAATGCTCGCAGGTCTGCTCGGTGAGGAATTTCGAGATACTGTCCGGCTGCTGGAAATATTCGCGGTCGCCGTTGCCGCCGATCACATAGGTGTGGTGGTCGGTGACGGTGTGCCAGAAGAAGCGCGCTGCGGCGCCGGATGCGGCATCGCCGGTCACTTCGTACTCGCGTGCCAGGCCGATCAGTTTGGGGATGTTGGTATTGGAATGCTGGTGCACCAATTCGTCGCGCTGGGCGATGAGTGGGTCGAGCACGGGGTGGTGATGCAGGCGCTGCGCCAGCGCCAGCCATTGCGCGTCGCCGGTTTGCACATGCAGTTCGACGAACGACTCGTTGAGGCCGCCGAATTCGCACGACAGTACTTTTTGCAGCTGCGCATCGTCCAGTGCAGAGAAAATGCCTTGCAGATACCCTGCCAAGTCCACCGCGACCTGCAGCGCTTGCGCGTTGTCGCAATGCGCATGCACGTCGAGCAGCCCGGCGAACAATTTGTGCCAGGTGTATAGCGGCGCCCAGCTACCGTTGAGATAGAACGGCGCCGGGTCGATCTTGCCGCGCTTGAGTTCGTCGAAGACCGCACGCCCGCTTTCGATCTGCCCTGCCGCGTTCTTGCGGGTGAAGCCGGCCACATAGCCATCGCCGGCATGCGCCTGGCAGCGGGCCAGTTCGCTGACGATGTAGGCCGCGCGCGTGCGGCATTGCGCATCGCCGGTTTGGGCATGCATCAGCGCCAGTGCGCTGAGGTAGTGGCCGAGCGTGTGCCCGGCGATGGTGTCCGCTTCCCAGCCGCCATAGGCCGGCGCCTTGGGATCGAGGCCGGCGTATAGCACGAAGTTGTGCAGCAGGCGGTCCGGCTGCAGGCGCATCAGGTAACGGCGATTGGTATTGAGCGCATCCAGGAACAACGACGGCGTGAGCCTGACCTGGGCCAGTGGCACTGCGCGTACGCTGCCCGGTTGCGCAGCGCTGGCCTGGGCCGGGAACCGCAGGAAGCCAGCGGCAACCGCCAGACTGCTCCAGGCCAGAAAACGCCGCCGCGACACATTCAGTGCGTGGGCGTCGGTCGATTCAGTCGCAAGCATCTCCGTCATGGGCTCAGCTTAGCTCCTGTCGGCACGCGCGGACTGCGCGCGCCATTGCAACAAAGGCCTGTGCAGCCGCGCAACTACTTGCGCTGCACAGGTGTGCCGCACGCGACCGATTAGCCCCGGACACATCCCATAGCGACGACACCGCCGCACTCAAAACTTCACCGTTGCGCGCGCCCAGTAGAACCGACCCAGCAAATCGTAGGTCGCCACGTCGGTGTTCGCATTACCCACGTTGTTGGAGTAATACAGCGGCGGCTGCTTGTTGGCGATGTTGTCCACGCCCACTTCAAAGCGCGTGTGCCACGGCTCCACGTTGTAGCCAAGCTGCAGGTTGTTGTAGACGTAGGCGCCAATGTTGCGCACCACGGTCGGCTCGCTGGAGTCGGCCGACAGGCTCTGGTCCGGATCCGAATTGCCGATGGCGGTGTGCCCCACATAGCGGATGCGCCAGGTGGCGCTCCAGTCGTCCAGTGCCCAGCTCAGCGTGCCCAGTGCGCGCCAGCGCGGGAAGTTGCCGTAGGCCTGGGTGTAGCGGCCCACGTTGTGGATGGTGACCGAGCTGGGGTCGGTGGTGTCGGGCAGCACGTCGTAACGGGTGAGGTAGGTGCCGTTGAGGCCGGCAGTGACATTGCCCCACGCAGTTGTCGGCAAGCGATAGGTCAGGTTGAAGTCCATGCCCTTGGCCCAGAGCTTGCCCAGGTTGACGGTGGGCTCGGCGATGTAATTGATGGTGCCATTGCCGTTGCGATGGATCAACGGGCAGAACGCGCTGGCCGGATTGGCAAAGCATTGATTGAGCACCGTCTGCGCCGACACCGTGGTGATGGTGTCTTCCAGGTCGATGCGCCACCAGTCCGCGCTCAGCGACAGGCCGTCGATCCAGTGCGGGTCGTACACGAACCCCACATCGTACGACTTGCCGGTTTCCGGCTTGAGCTGGTAGCCCGCCACCGCCGCACCAGACACCTTGCCCGACACCTGCCCGTCCGATTGCTGGTAGCTGCCATCGGTGGGCACGTTGGCGCAGGCTACGCTGTTGCCACCGGTGTAGCTATTGCAGGGGTCGTTGACGGTCGCCGCATCGCCGGCCACGCCGGCATACAGCTCGTTGATGTTGGGCGCGCGAAACACCTGTGAGACGGTACCGCGTAGCAGCAGGTTTTCGATCGGGCGGTATTCCAGCGACAGCTTGCTGTTGGTCTTGCTGCCCACCGAGCTGTAGTCGGAAAAGCGCGTGCCCACGGTGATGTTCAACGCGTTGATGCCGGGCAGATCCTTGAGCAGCGGGAACAGCGCTTCGGCATAGGCTTCCTTGACATCGAAACTGCCGCTCAAGGTGGACGAGCAGAACTCGATCACCCCGCACAGGCCGTTTTCATCGCCGGTCCACAGCGGGTCCGAGGCCGTGGTGGAGCGCTCCTTGCGGTACGAAATGCCGGCCGCCAGGCTGGCCGCTCCGGCAGGCAGGTCGAACAGGGTGCCGTTGGCATTGGCCTCGAACTGCTTGACCGTGTACACGCTGGTGACGATGGGATTGACCACCATGCCCCGCAAAGTGGCCAGGTTGGAGCTGTCGTTGAGGTTGAAGAAATTCAGCGGCGTGCAGCCGGCAATCGCTGCGCCGGCGCTGCCGCACCTGACCACACCATCGCTGTCCAGGAACGACGGGCCGATGGCCTGATTGAACGCGGCATAGTCGAGAAAGCCGTTGTTGATCGACTTCTGCTTGACCTTGCCGTAGTTCAAGGTGGCATCCCATTGCCAGGAGCTGTCGCCGAAGCGGCCGCGCAGGCCGGGGCTGATCTGGAAGTTGTAGGTGTCGTATTGGTAGCTGCGATTGCCCAGCACTGTGGCGCGCGTGTTGAGGTCGTTGTAGGAGGTGCCGGTGGTGCGGTCGGTGCCGAAGTTCACGCCGAACGGGTTGTAGTAGCTCTGCGCCGACACCAGGATGTTGTCGCCGTTGGAGAAGATCGGAATCGGCGCGATGATCGAGGCCGATTCGGTTTTGCTGAACCAGGTATTGACGTAGCCCTCGACGCTGTCGCTGAAGCGATAGGTGCCCAGCAGGAAGGCATTGGTGCGCTTTTGCGGCGTTTGCAGCAGGTTGAACGGCTGGTAGTTGTAGGAGTCTGCGCTGGCGTTGTAGCAATGGAAATCGCCCGGGCCGGCGCGCCCGCTGACGCCGCTGTTGAGGGTGACGCGCCCGCAGCCATTGGACTGGGCGAGCAGCAGCGATTGCTCCGAACCATCGTTGAAGTTGACCGTGCCGGTGGGCGTGGCGGACGAGCCCTGCTTCACCGGTTGGCCATTGGTCAAGGCGAGCGCGTCCCTGGAGTAATCGCGCGCCGCTGCCGACACCGGGTCGATGTTGTGATACGACAAACCGCCGATCAGGCTGCCGCGCTCCCAGGTCTTGCCGGTGGTCAGTGCGAAGTTGCGGCGGTTGCCATCGCCTTCGCTGCTGGTGCCGAAGTCGCTGCTGAACTGCACGCCATCGAAGCGCGTGCGCAGGATGAAATTGACCACGCCACCGATCGCATCGGAGCCGTACACCGCAGACGCACCGTCGCTGAGCACTTCGATCCGCTCGATCATGCTGGACGGAATGGCGTTGACGTCGTTGTAGGCCAGCCGGATGCCGTTGACCAGCACCAGGGTGCGTTTGTCGCCCAGGCCGCGCAGCGAAATGGCGGATGCACCGGTGCCGCCGCCGTTATTGGTGTACGGGTTGGTGGCGTTGCCGGCGATGGAGGGCAGCTCCTGCAACAGATCGCCGACGGTCGCCTTGCCGGTGGCGGCGATCTGTTCCTGGCTGACGGTGACGACCGGGTTGGCGGTCTCGGTATCCACGCGGCGCAGGCGCGAGCCGGTGACCACCACGCTATCCAGGGTCTGCGTCGCATCGCCAGCGGTCGCCTGCTGTGCAGACACCGGCGCGACCGCACCTGCCGACAACGCCAGCAGCAACGCGGTGGTGAGCATGCTCGGCAATGGCCGCACGGTGGCGCAGCAGGTGCGAGAGAGAGGCAACGGCAACATCGGCATGCAAGGCTCCTGAGTCGTACAGCAGGCGAACGATGGGCAACACACGCCCGTGCCGGCGTACAGCGGCGCAGGTCGAGGTGATTGGCAGACGCATGACGCAGCGAAACCGCTGCTCACGCCGTATTGCAGACACGCGGACAACCTGCGGCACAGGCGATCGAAAGATCGCGCTGCAACGCGTGTTGCCAGGAAGAATTTGATTCCGTACTGAAGGCGCCCATGCGCTTCAGTTTCATCAGCTGGTCACAATGTGCCTGTGCGCACGCGTCACGTCTTGTCGCATTTGGCGACAGCGCGTGCGGAAAACAGCATGGTTCGCAAGTGAACCATCGTGCGCCGTTGGCGCGAACGCGCTTCAGTCCGCAATCGCACGCACATTGATGTGCAGTGATTGCCGGGGTTGCAAACGTGCGAGAGGCCATTGCAACGGGGCAAGGACCGGCAAGATGGCCGCTAGCGCTGGATGCTGATGCAGCACGCGACGGTTGAGGTACGACGAGGTACACGCGTGTCCTCGTGAAGAGCGGGCCAGGAGCCACTAGTACTCACGGTGCAGCACCGGCAGCGCCGGCACCGGCACCGGGGGCATGCTTCGCTTTGACGGCCACACCCTTCCATTCCTGCAAGGCGTGCGCGGCATCATGGCTGCTGGCACACCGGCGAGGCGCACCGATTGCAGCGCCTGTGGTCGGGCATATCGGGAAGGTCAGCAGTTGTGCCAATTGCGCAATGCTGCACGGCCCGGCGGCGCAGCACCGCCGGGCTGGCGCGCGGTGCCGTGCCTCAGCCGTACCACGCCTTCACCCTGACCGTTGCCGCGCCTGCGGGCAGCGCCACGCGGTCAGCATGCGGACCTTGCAGGCGCGCCGGTGTCTCGTCGATGAGCACGCGCTGCAGGCGCGTGCCCGCTGGTGCACGCAGGGTCAGCCAGGTGCGTTTGGGTGCACGCACGGGTAACTGCACCTCTGCATCGATACGCCGCGCGGCCACGTCGGTCTGCAGGCTCAGCGTGACCGTGCCCCAGCGCGTGGGCGCCGCGGTGATGCCGACGTGTGCACCACTGCCCAGCCACGCACGTGGCAGCGCGCGGGCAAGGAACAGCTGCTCGCCCGCGCTGTCGTCGCTGACCAGCATCCAGCGCAGCAGCAGCGGAATGGTCATCTGCGCCGGCATGCAGAACAACGGCATGCCACCGGTGATGCCACTGACCTCGCCTGCCGTCCAGCTGCCGCGCGTGTGCACCTGGTAGCGGTGGGCGTAGACGAACAGCAGGTACTCCTCGATGCGATCCAGCCGCAGCAGCTGCTGGGCATAGCCGTAGGAGATGAAGCCGAGCAGATCGCGGCTGCCCGGTTCCGGCGGCGCGATATTGGCCACTACCCCGATGCTGGTACCGCCATGGCCGCGCAGGCAATCGACCACCAGGTTGGCCAGATCGTCCGGCAGTACGTCGGCCTGCAGCAGCTCGGCATAGGCACGATGCGGCCATTGCTGTTCGCTGGGTTTTTCCTGCAGCAGCGATTGGCGGAAGGTCAGTGTGGTGCCGGGCAACGGGCCCACATACCGTGGCGAGAGGTTGCGGCGCACGTTGGCACGCAGGCTGGCTTCCAGGCGCGCGCGCAGTTGCCTGGCGCGGCGCTGCCACTGCGTTGCCTGGCCAACATCGCCGCCGAGCGTCCTCCACACCTGCGCGATGTCTTCCCAACCCCGGATCGTCAGCGCGCTGTTGGCGTAATACGGCTTCCACCACAATGATGGATCGGGAAACAGGCAGGCATCGGATTCGTTCCAGCCATGCAGCAGGCCATGCCCGTGCGCGCTGCGCGGCAATGCCAGTGCCTGGTCGTGGAGATCGCATAGCACCTGTGCGGTGGCGGCAATCTTGGGCAACACGCGCCGCAGCCGTGGCGCATCGCCGGTGTAACGCAGGTAGCGCGCCAGCAGCGACAAGGTCAGCCCGAACTGGCCGACCTCGGGCCCACGCATGTTCGGCAAGCCATCGTCCTGCACGAAATCGTCGAAGTAGTTATCGAGCACCGCCGCCGCCTGCGCGAAGCGGCCCCACTCCAGGTTGGCGTAGAACGAACTGGTAAACGTGTCCTGGAAGCCATCGTATTCGTTGCCGTAATAGTCGCGCTCCACCGCACCGTACTTGGGGTAATCGCCACCCGGGCGCACCACCAGCTCGCGCGCGAACGCGAACTGCGCCATGTCGTTCCAGCTGCTATCGGGCAGTTGCGCTTGCACGGTACCGTCCAGCGCCTGCTGCCAGTACGCGGCGAAATCGATCAGTGCCGCGTAGAACTGTTCGGCAGTGGCGGCGCTACGCGATGGCGCAAATTCGGGGTAACTGTGCGTGTAATGCACCGCCACGATTTCGCCGCCCCGCACCTGCATCGTGCGGTGCCAGGTCTGCACCACGAAGCGATCAGTGGCGCGCACATCGGCAAACACCAGCACGTCGTACCAGGCATCGGGCTCGCCGTCGCGGCGCATGACCTTGCGCACCGCCGGCATCCAGCCACCCAGCATGCCTTCTTCGCGGCGCTTGATCAGCGCTTCCTCGCCCAGCTCGGTGAAGGCATGTTCCGGACGCGAGGTGCGGCTGCGGCCGTTGGGCAGGATCGGCATGGTGTCCAGGCTTTCGCGCGTGCCGACGAAGGTGGTCCACGGCCAGCGGCCGCCGTTGTCCTTGGGGTCGAGCAAGGACGCCGGCGGCGGCGCCACATCGCGCACCTGTGCCTCGTCCGGGTCGCCATCGCGCAGCAGGCGGTCGGCGAGCAGATCGGCCTCGGCCATCGCCACCTCGGCCAGCGGCATGCCGAAGTAGGGCTTGCCCTCTGCCGGATAGGCCGGCTCGGTGCGTTTGTCCAGGCGCAGCATGCCGCTGTCGGTCCACAGCGTCAGCGCACCCTGTGGGTCGTCGAGATGCTCGTAGATGGTCCAGTCCTGCCGCAGATGCCGAACACTGCAGAGCTTGCTGCCCACGTGCGCTGCCGAGGGCAGCGGCTCCAGCCGCGGCGGTGCCGACGGAGGGGGCAACGAAGCAGCCGAGGGGACGGCCTGCGCCGCCAGCGCTGCGCCGGTGCCGAGTGCCGCGGTTGCGGCCACGCCCTGCCGCAGAAAGCTTCTCCGATCCATCGTCGCGCCCTTGAGTGATCAACCCGCATCGTGCGCGCGCCGCCCCTCGGCGTCTTGTGGCACAGGTCGGGTGCGCGTGCGGAACTCTGCACACCGCCCGATGCACGGCAGGGCTGCGCAGGCGCTTGCCGATGCAGGGCGTGGCAGTGCGCACAGGACGATGGCGCTGTCTCAGGATCTGAGGCGCTGCTGCAGCACGCTGGCCTGGCTGCAACGTTGCACGCCCCGTTTGCCAGTGGCGCCACCGAAGGGCGTCCCGCTTCGCCTGCCGATCGAGCACGTGCGCCGGCAAGGCGCTACGCAGACGGTGCATGCGCTTTACTGTCACGCGGATGGCGGTGCAGGCAGGCTGGGGCGTGGTTGCGCCCGGCGGCAGCCGACCTCCACCACCGGCCTGCCGCACGCAACGCCCCCTCCCGATCGAGAGCCATCCTGCATGCATACCATCCTCCCCGGCAGTGAACGCCAACCCGTGGCCTCCACGCTCCAGGCAGGGCCACCGCCGGGGGATGAGCGCCTGCGCGTGCTGCTGGTGCTGCGCATGCCGGCGCTCAACGCCGCCGCCGAGGTCTTGCTGCAGCTGCAGGCAGGAACCCTGCCGGTGGCATTCTCGCGTGAGGAATTCAGTGCGCGCTTTGCGGCCAGCCAGGCCGATCTGCAGGCGGTTGCGCAGTTCGCGGCCAGCTACGGGCTCAGGGTGGAGCGCGCGCATGCCGACAGCGGCAACGTCATCCTGGAGGGCAGCGTGCAGCAGTGCGAAGCCGCTTTCCAGGTGAGCCTGCGTGAGTACGTGGACGGTATAATGCGGTATCGCGGCCGCACCGGCCCGGTATCGATCCCGCAGACGCTCGACGGCATCGTCACCGGCGTGCTGGGGCTGGATGCGCGCCCGCAGGCGCAGACACTCCCCGCTGCACCCACGCCCGCGCCCACACAAGCGGCGCCCCAGGCACCCACGCCACCGGTCGCATCGGCCGAAGGCGACGCGCCGATCATGCAGTACACGCCGCCGCAACTGGCCCAGCTCTACGGCTTTCCCGAGCACGACGGGCACGGGCAGTGCATCGGCATCATCGTGCTGGGCGGCGGTTACACGCGTGCACAGATGCAGACCTACTTCGCGCAGCTGCGCCTGCCCATGCCCACCCTGGTGGATGTGGTGCTGCCGGGCGCCGACAATGTCGCCGGGACCGGCACCGATGATGCCGATGTCGAAGCGCAGATGGATATCCAGATCGCCGGTGCCATCGCGCCGGGTGCCAAGCTGGTGGTGTATTTCGCGCCCAATACCGACAACGGGTTTCTCGAAGCGATCAATGCCGCCATCCACGATACCGAGCACGCGCCCGGCGTGATCGGCATCAGCTGGGGCTTCACCGAAGCGCAGTGGACGCTGCAATCGCGCCAGGCCTACGACTGCGCGTTTCAGGCAGCGGCGTTGCTGGGCATTACGGTGTGCATCGCCGCCGGCGACGATGGGGCCAGCGATGGGCAGCCTGGCTTGAACGTGTGCTTTCCGGCATCCAGCCCGTTCGTGCTGGCCTGCGGCGGCACCCGGCTGCAGGTCACGGCGGACAGCGCCGACGAGCAGGCGTGGGCCAACGGCGGCGGCGGACAAAGCAGGTTTTTCGCACGCCCGGCCTGGCAGAAAGATCTGCGCCTGACCGATGCGCAGCACCAATCTCGCCAACTGCGCATGCGCGGCGTTCCCGATGTGGCCGCCAACGCCGATGCGCAGACCGGTTACTACCTGTCGATCAACGGGCAGCCGGCGGTGATGGGCGGGACCAGTGCCGCCGCACCCCTATGGGCGGCCCTGCTGGCACGCATCTATGGTGCAAACGGAATGCAGCCCCACTTCGTGCTGCCGCGCCTGTACGGGCGACCGGATGCGTTCCGCGACATCGTTGCCGGCGACAACGCCGGCTTCCGTGCATCCGCCGGCTGGGATGCCAACACGGGATTGGGCGTGCCCGACGGCGCACGCCTGACCGACGCGCTGCGACCGGACCGAGAGCGCCGCGGGTGATACCGCGGGCGGCCATTACAGCGCACAGGGCCAGCACCAACGCCCGCGTCTAAGCGTGGTGACTGCCGCCGCAGTCGCCGCTCCCCTCTCGGCTCTCTGCAGGTTTGCCTGACGCAGTCGCAGACGCAGGCGACTTGCGCGCGGCGCGTACCACGCGGCCGATGTTTCGGCATCAGGCAGGTGCGTCGTGGTCTGTGCACGCTAACGCCCCCTGCCATTTGACCGCATGACTTTCCGGCCGGGCCCGACGCGTACTGCCTCGGGCACACTCACCGCACGTCCACTGCCGCGGCGTGCGCTTGCGGCAGCGCGGACATGCGCCTTCCACAAGGAACGTCATGCAGATTCCCTCCTATCCCAAAGCGGGCGGCGGCGACACAGCCGATGCACGTTCCGCTCCATCACCGGTTGTGCCCACTCGCTTGCGACGTCGCGTGCGGTGGTCGGCGGTGCTCATGCTTATCATGCCCTGCATCGCACAGGCACAGGTGGACCTGTCGCAACTGGATGCAGAGATGGCCGCGCCACGCACGCAGGTGCTGGTTCTTGGCAGCGTGCACCTGTCGCAGTTACCCAAGGGCAGCGATGCCTCTGCCGCGCGCCTGCAACCGTTGCTTGACCGGCTGGCGGCCTACAAGCCCACCATCATCACGACGGAGGATCTTTCGGGCGAAACCTGCGATTTGATGCGCAGACATCCCATGATCTATCTGCCGGAAGACACCACCACCTATTGTCCGGACACCACCGAGGCTGCGCGGGCCACTGGTCTGGATGTGCCAACCGCCATTGGCCAGGCGCGTACCGCTCTGAAGTCCTGGCCGGACGCACCGACCCCGGCACAACGTCGCCGGCTGGCGGCGTTGTTTCTGGCCGCGGGCGATCCCTCCTCTGCGCTCGTGCAATGGCTGCAGCTGGCGCACGCAGAGCAGCACGCCGGCGACGGACTGGATACCGTGCTGGTCGCACACTTGCGCAAGGCAGAGGACCACCCCAACGAGAGCAACCAGATCGCCGCGCGGCTGGCAGCACAGCTTGGTTTACAGCGTGTGTACCCGGCCGACGATCACACCGGCGACAACGTCGATCTGGGCGATCCGGCGGCCTACGGCAAGGCAATTCAAGCAGCCTGGGACAAGGCCGCGCCGCGAGCACGTGCCATGCGTGCGCATGAAGACACCCTGGCTGGCGAAGGCAGACTGCTGGAGCTCTACCGCGCGATCAATCTACCAGCCAGCCAGCAGTTGGCCATCGCGGTGGATTTTCGCGTCGCATTGAGCGAAAGCTCGACGCAGCACTATGGTTATCGCTACGTCTCCGGTTGGGAGATCCGCAACCTGCGCATGGTGTCCAATGTCCGCGCCAGCTTTGCCGACCAACCCGGTGCACGCGTGCTTGCAGTGGTCGGTGCCATGCACAAGCCCTGGTTCGATCAGTGGCTAGGCCAACTACAGGGCGTGGATATCGTGGACGCGGCGCAGGTGTTGGGCCGTGACGAGCGATGACGGCAATGAGTACCACGATTGCAGCATGACGCTTTTGGTCAACTGCACAGTGACGTCATTGCGTCTGAATTGCAGCAAATACCGCAGCGTCGAGGGTGTGTCCTCACCGCTCGTGGGACCGTGGGCGGCATGGATGCCGCGCCAGAGCTTACAAGGATGTACTTGCAGCGTGTCCCGCGATGGTGGGCGGGCAAGGGCTCTGCAGCACACGCAAGACGTCGAGGGCGCGGTGCCCTCACCGCTCGCGGGACACGCCGTAAACCCATCCATGGGGGCTCCGTGGCGGCATCCATGCCGCCAAGGGTCCCGCAATCGGTGAGGACACCGCACCAGACAGTTGGCTGGTGGTTCTACTGAAGAGCGAAGATACCGCGTCGCACGGTTTACTGGTTGCTCTGTTAAAAGCTCTGCACACCGACCAACGCGACTGGTCCTTGCCCGCTCACCGTCGCGGGACCCTTGGCGGCATGGATGCCGCCACGGAGCTTACATGGACGTACTTGCAGCGTGTCCTGCGATGGTGGGCGGGCAAGGGCCTTGCAGCAAAGGCGCAGATGATCCGCTCTCCGCCTGATCTGTCCGTCATGAGCAATCAGGTCGAGACGCCTGCACTGTGCGCACTGCGATCACTTGGCTGTCTTCACGTCTGGTCGAGGGCGCGGCGCCCTCACCGCTCGCGGGACACGCCGTAAATCCATCCATGGGGGCTCCTTGGCCGCATCAATGCCGCCAAGGGTCCCGCAATCGGTGAGGACACAGCACCAGATAGTTGGC
>NZ_JSZE01000054.1 GCF_000802365.1 Xanthomonas cannabis pv. cannabis | reverse complement strand
CCCGCGACGGTGGGCGGGCAAGGGCCTGTCGAGATGGTCGGTGCGCATGGTTGGGACCAGTGCATGGGCGCGTCC
Organism: Xanthomonas cannabis pv. cannabis; assembly: GCF_000802365.1. Taxonomy (GTDB): domain Bacteria; phylum Pseudomonadota; class Gammaproteobacteria; order Xanthomonadales; family Xanthomonadaceae; genus Xanthomonas; species Xanthomonas cannabis. The sequence continues at coordinate 35,538 of NZ_JSZE01000054.1, read as the reverse complement.
AATCCCGAATCCCGAATGCCCAATCCCGGCCTTTCAGTGCCCAGCCACCTTGGGTGGGCGCAGCAGGCTCAGCACGATGGTGGCAATCAGGATCGTCACCACCACGCCCAGCGAGACCAGCACCGGGATCTTGTACAGATCGATGATCATCATCTTGATGCCGATGAACACCAGGATCACCGCCAGCCCGTACGGCAACAGGTGGAAGCGGTCGGCCATGCCGGCCAGCAGGAAGAACATCGCGCGCAGGCCCAGCACCGCGAATACATTCGAGGTCAGCACGATGAACGGGTCGGTGGTGATCGCAAAGATCGCCGGGATGCTATCCACCGCGAAGATCACATCGATCACCGCGATCAGGATCAACACCACGAACAGCGGGGTGAACCAGCGCTTGCCGTCCTTGATCACGCTGAGCAGGTTGCCGTGGTACTGCGGGCTCAGGCGCAGGTGGCTGCGCATCCAGCGCAGCACCGGGTTGCTCTCCAGATCTGGCTCCTTGCCGGCGGAGAACCACATCTTGATCCCGGTCAGCAGCAGGAACGCGCCGAATACGTAGAGCAGCCAATGGAACTTGGCCAGCAGCATCGAGCCGGCGAAGATCATGATCGCGCGCAGGACAATCGCACCCAGCACACCGATGATCAGCACGCGCTGGCGCTGTTCTTCGGGGACGCCGAAGTAGGTCATCACCATCAGGAACACGAAGATGTTGTCGACCGCCAGGGATTTTTCCACCAGGTAGCCGGTGAGGAACTGCAGCCCGATCTGGTCGGCCTGCGCATCGCCCAGGCTGCCCTGCAGGTACCACCACAGCCCGGCATTGAAGGCCAGGGCCAGCAGCACCCAGCCGATGCTCCACCAGGTGGCTTCCTTGAAGGTGACCTTGTGCGCGCCGCCGTGGCGCATCAGCACCAGATCGATCAGCAGCGCGGCGATCACCACGACCCCGAAACCGCCCCATAACCAGACATTGCCAATGGTTTGCATAAAGAATCCCGAAAAAGTGAAACGACCTGGACAGCCGGTTGGGCTGAGGCCTTGTGACACGGAAATCGTGGATTCCGGGTGACGGACCTTCGCCTGCGCGGCGAAGGTCTCGCTCGCAACCGGCCTGGCCGGTTGCCGTTGCACCGGAGCACTGCACAAGGCGGGCTCGTAATGACGGCGACAACGTTGGGAGCTACTCCCCTTCTGCGCCCGATTCTGCGGGCCGGAGGCAGGCACGTCAATCCAGCCGGATACAATGGGCGGATGAATACTCCAGCCCCTACCGTCCGTCTCAAGAATGCCTGGCGCTCCAGCCACCCGTGGATCTTCCAGAAGCTGGTGGAAAAGCCCGCCGCCAAGCCCAAACCCGGCACCATCGTCGATGTGGTCGGCGTGGATGGCGAGTGGATCGGCCGCGGCTTCTACAACGGCCATTCGCGCATCGCGGTGCGTATCCTGGAAACCGACCAGTCGGTGCCGGTGGATGCGGGCTGGTTCTCGCGCAAGATCGCCGCGGCGGTGAACCTGCGCCGTGACTGGCTCAAACTCGACGCCGTGTCCGATGCCTGGCGCGTGGTGCATAGCGAAGGCGACGGTCTGTCGGGCCTGGTGGTGGACCGCTACGGCGACCTGGTGGTGGTGGAGTTCTTCGCCGCCGGCATGTTCCGTCACCGCGAATGGATCTACGAGGCGCTGCGCGAGCAGTTCCCGGGCTGCCGCTTCCACAGCTTTGCCGACGAACACGTGCAAAAGCAGGAAAGCTTCGACTTCCACAGCAACACCACCACGGAAGCGGCGGTGATCACCGAGCACGGCATCAAGTTCCGCGCCGACCCGGCCGGCGCGCACAAGACCGGCTTCTTTGCCGACCAGCGCGACAACCGCCAGTGGCTGAGCGAGCAGGTGGAAGGCAAGAGCGTGCTGGACCTGTGCTGCAACACCGGCGGCTTTGCGGTGTATGCCGCCGCGCGCGGTGCCAGCGAGGTGCTGGGCGTGGACATCGATGAAGACGTGATCGCCATTGCCAAGGGCAACGCCAAGCTCAACAACGTGCGCCCGAAGTTCGTGCAGGCCGACATCTTTCCGTGGCTGCGCGATGCGTCCAACCGCGGCGACCAGTTCGATGTGGTGATCCTGGACCCGGCCAAGATGACCCGCGACCGCGAGCAGGTGATCCCGGCGCTGAAGAAGTATCTGGACATGAATAAATTGGCGCTGGGCGTGGTCAAGCCCGGCGGCCTGTTCGCCACGTTCTCCTGCACCGGGCTGGTGGCGGAGCAGGAGTTTCTGGACATGCTGCGGCGCGCGTCGTATTTCTCCGGGCGCACCATCCAGATCCTGAAAGTGGCTGGCGCCGGTCCGGACCACCCGTTCATGGCGCACGTGCAGGAATCGCGCTACTTGAAGGCGGTGTTCTGCCGCGTGGTGTAAGCGCGCTTCGCGGCGGAGGACGCGGTTTGCCGCCTTGCAGGAAGCGTCTTCAGTCGCGCGATGCGATCGCCGGCAAGTAAGGATTCAAGGTAGACATCCAACCAGGAGTCGGCAGCCGATGACGTCCAGCGACGAAGACGAACGCAAGGCCTTGCGCCGCTTGCTACGCGAGATCGAACGCCCCAATGCCAGCCTGCTGGCCAGCAACTGGCCGGTGTTCGGCGTGTGGCTGCTGTTTTCCGGGGCTTTCATGTATCTGTTCCAGAGCGGCGACGGCTCGCCGCTGCACCCGCTGGTGCTGGCGCTGGGCTCGACCTGTCTGGGCGTGTTCGGTGCGTGGATCGTATTCCGCTCGGTGTGGGCGCGGCAGTGGCCGCACGTGCGCGAGCACATTGATGTGGACAGCGTGCGCGCGCGCCTGGCCGAACTGGAGGATTGAGCTGCAGCACGCGTGGGCTTGCACGCGTGCTGCAGGTTGCAAGCTCATTCCCCCGCTACGGACTCACCAACCCGCCGGGCGTGCGGTGATCTCCGGCACCGCCTGGCGCAGGTCGGCGCCGAATTCAGGGTTGCGCATGGTCTGCGCATCGGCATAGCCATAGAACACGCCTTGCGTGGGCGTGGTGCCTTCGCGCAGTTCGATGTCGCCACGTACCTGGGTGGTGCCGGCAATGTTCACCGTGCCGAAGGCGCCCGGCCCCATGAAGCTGGTGTTGGCTTGTGCGTTGCCACCGATGGTGGCGCCCGGATGCCACACGGTGATGCCACCGAGCACCGCATTGCCCTGCACGGTGCCGCCCATGACGGTGGCGCGGCCGTCGATGCGGGCGTTGCCCAGCACGCTGCCGGCCAGCACCCGTGCACGCGGGCCCACATAGGCGGTAGAGGCGACATTGGCGGTATTGGCGACCCAGCCGCCACCGTTGGCGTGGCGACGCCCCACCGGGGTGGGCGTAGGCACATTGGGCTGGCTGCCGGCCGGCGCGGCGTTGGTCAATGTCACGCTCCACGGATAGCGGTAGATCGCGTAGTAGGACTGGTCCCACTTGATCTGCTGCATGCTGCCGGGTGCGCCCATCACCATCAGGTACACCGCGCGGTCGCCGCTCTTCAAGGCCACCGTAACGCTGGCCCTGGCGCCGCGTTGCAGGGTGCTGTAACGCGCCTTGCCCGCACTGTCGATGGCCACCACGCCCCAGCGCCAGTCCGAATCCGGGTTGGGGATGCTGGCAGGATCGTTGAGCAGGCCGGGCAGGCCGGTGACCGCCGGCGCGCTTTGCACCTGGCCTTCGAAGGCGACGCTGATGCTGGTGGCGCCGCTGGCCGGGACCAGCTGCACCAGGTTGTAGCCCCAACGCTGCGGTGCCCACTCGAACGGCACGCGATAGCGATTGGCTTGCCCGGACACCGGGTCGAGCACGGTCATGCGCAAGGCGCGGTCGCGGTTGTCCCAGTCCTGCGTGCGCTGCGGGTCGAAGGACAGGTTGCTGCCATAGCGCGCGCGATACACCGCGCCCTGGTCGCTGCCGTCTGGATTGGTGTAGTCCCAGTTGACGTTGCGCATGGCCCAGTCGCCCAGCACATCGTTCAACTGCGCCTGCGTCCAGCCCATGTTGGTCTTGATCACCGAGAACGGATCGGTGGTGCGCCGCGCCGGGTTGTCGATGCGCGGCGCCTTGCTCCACATGTCGTTGATGATCGAATAGCCGTAGCGGTTCTTCAGGTACTCCATGAACTGCCAGTTGCAGTAACGGTCGCGCGTGGAGCCCAGATACAGATGCGGGTAGTTCACCAGCATGCTCGAGCAATGCACGTCGCTACTGTGGAATTCCGGCAGCTGGTGCGTCATCCAGTTGGCATGCGATTCCCAGATCCAGCCGGTGTACTCCGATTCCTGCAGGCCGCCGGCCTGGTACTGCAAGGCGTGGGTGAGCTCGTGCGCCAGGCCCCAGTGGTCGCGCAGCGCGGCCGGTGCCATCCACATGCCCATGCCGCCGCTGCCGGTGGCCCCGCCGCTCAGTCCGAAACCCGGATCCAGATGCAGGTTGGCCTTGTACTTGGTACCGGCGTTGCAGAACGGCTCGGGAAACTGCAGGCGGTTGATGAAGGTGTCCCAGACCATTTCCAGATGCTCGCCGGCCGCGCGCAGGTCGGCGTCGGACACGCCGCTGCCGTTCCAGCGGAACGCAAAATGCGCGGTTTCGTAGCGCACCGGCGGCATGCCGACCTCATTGACGCGCGCCACCCAGGAACCGGCGGTGCAGGCCGCGCTGGCGCTGGCCGCCGCGCCCAGGCCGGCGGCGATCAGGCCAAGGGTGAGCAGGCGCCGGGGGAGCGCACGCGATGCAATGGACATGGTTGGATCTCGCAGAAAGAAGGGGATTGCGGCGCACACCCGCACGACACGCGCGCAAGGCGTGGCGGTGGGCGGGGTTGATGGGGTGGGGTGCCGCCAGCGACGGCCGCGCAAGTGTGCGTAGCGTCGAACGTGGCGCAATTACTTTGCTGATGTATTTTTCATAACTGCAACGTGCTCGGCGCTTGCGGTGTGGCGATGGTTGGACTTGCGCGCATCACCACGGCGCGGGCAACGCGCAGCGCGCGCAGCTGGCGCGTGGGTTCGCTGCAGCTATGATCCCGAGACCCCCACCTGCCTGCGAGCGCGCATGAACCTGCAACTGCTGTGTACGGCCGTGTTGTTGAGCCTGGCCGGCTCGGCGCACGCGCTGGAGTTCTCCAGCGCCGAACTGGCGCGCGCCACTGCCCTGCAACAACGCCTGGTCACCTTGGATTCGCATCTGGACACGCCGGCCAATCTGGAGCGCGCCGACTTCGATGTGCTGCAGGCGCACGCCGGCAACCGGCTGTCGCAGGTGGATTACCCGCGCATGGTGGAAGGCGCGCTGGATGGCGGGTTCTGGGCGCTCTACACCGGGCAGGGCGATCGCAGCGCGGCCGCGCACCTGGACGACCGCGACGCCGGCCTGCAGCGCTTGCTGAAGATCCACACCCTGGTGGCCGCGCAACCGCAGCGCTTTGCACTGGCCACCGTGCCGGCCGATGCCGCGCGCATCAAGGCCGCCGGCAAGCGCGTGGTGTACATCAGCATGGAAAACGCCAGCCCGCTGGTGGCCGACCCCACGTTGTTGCGCTTCTACTACGCGCAGGGGCTGCGCTTGATGAGCACCGTGCACTTTCTCAACAACGAGTTCGCCGACTCGGCCACCGACCCCAAGGGCGCCGAGTGGAAGGGCCTGAGCCCGGCCGGCAAACAGCTGGTGCAACAGGCGCAGGCGCTGGGCATCGTGATCGATCAATCGCATGCCTCCGATGCGGTGTTCGACCAGTTGATTGCGCTGTCGCCGGTGCCGATCGTGCTCTCGCATAGCGGCGCGCGTGCGGTCTACAACCACCCGCGCAACATCGACGATGCACGCCTGAAGGTGCTGGCCGCGCATGGCGGCGTGATCCAGGTCAATTCCTACGGTGGCTATCTGGTGGACAGCGGTGCCAGCCCCGAGCGCAAGGCTGCCGAAAAGGCGCTCACCGAGCAGTACGGCGGCTGGGAGCACATCAAGATCGCCGACGGCACCAGGCTCAGCGCCGCGCTGAAGGAGCTGGATGCGCGCTACCCGGTCAAGCGGGCGACCGAAGAGGATTTCTTCGCCCATCTGGAGCATGTGCTGGCGGTAGTCGGGCCCGAGCACGTGGGCATCGGCATGGACTGGGATGGTGGCGGTGGCGTGGTGGGGCTGGACGATGTCTCCGACCTGCCGCGCATCACCGTCTGGCTGCTGCGCAAGGGCTACACCGAACAGCAGATCGCCGGCATCTGGGGCGGCAATCTGCTGCGGGTGATGCAGCAGGCGCAGGACTATGCGGCTACGCGCGCCAGGGCCGGATAGGGATGGCCTGCGCGTGAACGCCGCCATGTTCAAGCCCAACCCGCGCACGGCCGGCTGGGTGCGTCCGCCGCGGGCAGGTGCACGTCGGTGAGGGTGGTCATCGCCCCCGATGCGTACAAGGAAAGCCTGCCCGCGCCGGAGGTGGCCGCGCAGATCGAAGCCGGCTTTCGCCAGGTTTTCCCGCACTGGGACTACCGCCAGGTGCCGATGGCTGATGGTGGCGAAGGCACGGTGGATGCGCTCATCGCGGCCACCGGCGGGCGCAGGATCGAGTGCACCGTCAGCGGCCCGCGCGGCGCGCCGGTGCAGGCCTTTTTCGGGATGACCGGTGACGGCCGCACCGCGGTGATCGAAATGGCCGCTGCCAGCGGGCTGGCCCTGCTGCCGCCGGCGCAGCGGGCACCGCTGCTGACCAGCACCGCCGGGGTGGGCGAGCTGATCCTGGCCGCGCTGGATGCCGGCGCGCGCCACCTGATCCTTGGCATCGGCGGCAGTGCCACCAACGACGGCGGCGCCGGCATGGCGCAGGCGCTCGGGGTGCGGCTGCTGGATGCGCACGGCCTGCCGATCGGCCCGGGCGGTGGCGCGCTGGCAGCGCTGGCCCATGTCGAGGTCGACGGCCTGGACCCGCGGCTGCCGCACTGCCGGATCGAGGTCGCCTGCGATGTGGACACCCCATTGGTCGGCCCGACCGGTGCCTCGGCGGTGTTCGGCCCGCAGAAGGGCGCCACCCCGGCGATGGTGGCGCGGCTGGATGCCAACCTGCAGCACTACGCCGATGTGCTGCAGCGCGCGCTGGGCGTGCGCCTGCACACCCTGCCTGGCGCTGGCGCGGCCGGCGGGCTGGGCGCAGGCCTGGTGGCCTTCCTCGGCGCACAGTTGTGCCCGGGCGTGGAGCTGGTTGCCCAGGCGCTCGGCCTGGAGGCCGCCATCGCGCAGGCCGATCTGGTGATCACCGGCGAAGGCCGTCTGGATGGCCAGAGCGCACGCGGCAAGACCCCGGTCGGGGTGGCGCAGCTCGCGCAGCGGCATGGCATCCCGGTGATCGCCATTGCCGGATCGATCGGCCACGCAGCTGCGCAACTGCATGGCCATGGCATCGATGCGATGTTTGCGGTGGTGCCCGGCGCCTGCACCCTGGAGCAGGCCCTGGCCGATGCCGCCGGCAACGTCCGCCGCGCCGCGCGCAACGTGGCGGCGGCGGTGCAGCTTGGTGGCACGCTGGTGCAACGGCCTGCTTGAGGACCGCGCCCAGCGCGACGGGTCCGCACCGGTCGAGGGGCAATCGAAAGGATCCGCTGGCTGCGTCGATGGCGCAGACCCATCGATCGTCAGCGACACCAAGGGCGCCTGCCCCAGGGAAGCGGCGCGCAGCGCATTCTGTGATTTGCCCACGCAACCCGGCAGCAGGTGCCCGTCCCTGGTCCGCTAGACTGCGGGAATGGCCCGGGGACAAGCGAGCTTTCCGTTGAATCACAGCGACACCATGGTGTCATCCACACTCAACGAGGCGCAGCGTCTGGCGCGCCTGGCGTTGTTGCAGGTGGTCGACACCGCCGCCGAACCGTTCTTCGACGCGCTGGCCGCCGCCGCGCAGGCGATCGGCGGCACCCCCATCGCGCTGGTCTCGCTGGTGGACGAACGCCGCCAGTGGTGGAAGGCCAACATCGGCCTGCCGGGCGTGTCCGAAACCCCGCGCGAACTGGCGTTCTGTGCCCACACCATCCAGGGCGATGCGGTGATGGAGGTGCGCGATGCACCGGCCGACCCGCGTTTCCACGACAACATCCTGGTCACCGAAGCGCCCGGCATCCGCTACTACGCCGGCGCCCCGATCGTGCTGCCCGACGGGCTGCGCATGGGCACGGTATGCGTGATCGACCAGCGCCCGCGCGCGCTGGAACCGGCGCAATTGCAGGCCTTGCGGCAGCTGGCCAAGGTCGCTGCCGAAGGCCTGGAGCAGCGCCGGGTGATGCTCGAGCGCGAGGCGGCCAATGCGCAGCTGCAGCAGCGCCTGCGCGAGAGCGAAGCGTTCCTGGAGCGCACCGGCCGGGTGGCAGGCGTCGGCGGGTGGGAGGTGGATGTGGCCAGCGGCACGCTGATCTGGTCGGACCAGACCTGCCGCCTGCACGATGTTCCGCCCGGTTACCGGCCCACCCTGAGCGAGGCGATCGGGTTCTACCCGCTGGAGGCGCGCTCGGTCATCACCGAGGCGGTGGAGACCTGCGTGCGGGATGGCACTGCGTGGGACCTGGAGCTGCCCCTGGTCAGTGCCGCCGGCCGCAAGTTGTGGGTGCACAGCACCGGCTCGGTGGAACACGTGGACGGGCGGATGCGCCTGATCGGCGCAGTCCAGGACGTGACCGACCGGCATCTTGCGGTGGATGCGCTGGCCGCCAGCGAACGCAAGTTCCGCAAGCTGTTCCAGTACAGCCTGGGGCTGATCTGCACCCACGAGATGGATGGCCGGCTGGTCAGCGTGAACCCGGCGGCGGCGCGCTCGCTCGGGCGCAGCGTGGAGGCGATGGAAGGCCGCTCGCTGCTGGAGTTCGTGCGCCCGGAGCGGCACGGCGCGGTGCGTGGGTACCTGTCGCGGATGGTGCTCGACGGCCAGGACGCGGGCGTGATCGAGCTGGTGGCCGGCGATGGCAGCCTGCGCCACTGGCAGTACAGCAACGTGCTCGATGTCGAATCCGACGCCACCCTGGTGCTGGCCCACGCCCAGGACATCACCAACCAGTACCAGCAGGAAAAGCTGCTGCTGGAATGGTCGTTCACCGACCCGCTGACCAACTGCTACAACCGCCGCTTCCTGGACGAGCTGGACAAGCGCGACCCCAGCGTGCGCTGGGGCTGCATCGTGGTGGACCTGGACAAGTTCAAGCTGGTCAACGACACCCATGGCCACCAGCGCGGCGACGAGGTGCTGGTGCAGATGGCGTGGTTCCTCAACCAGCCGCTACGCACCCAGGACCGCCTGGTCCGCCTCGGCGGCGACGAATTCCTGGTGCTGCTGCATCAGCCCAGCCAGCAGCAGCTGGACGCGCTGGTGCGCGACTACCTGGCGGCCGCCGCCGACGCGCCGATCCAGTTCACCCTGGGCACCGCGCTGCGGCATGACGGCGAAGCGCTGGCCGCGGTGGTCGACCGCGCCGACCGCTCGCTGTATTCGCTGCGACGCGCCCGCCGAGGCACCGGCACCAGCGACCAGCGCTGAGCGTCCGGGCGCGGCGGCCAGTGCCGCGCATGTGTTTCCGCACCGAACCCATGTGACCGGCCCCGAAAGAACGTGCTGATGAATACGCGATCGCCTATCATGTAACCGTTTACAACTACATGGATTGGAATGGATACCTTCGATCGCACCCAGCTCAGCCCCAAGTGGCAGTTCCGCTTTGCCTTCTTCGACCGTCACGGCGGCCCCAAGGATCCCGCCTACAAGCAGGCGCTCAAGACGTTGCCGTTCGGCGAGAAGCTGAAGGTGGGCATGAACTTCTACGCGCTGTTCTTCGGCTTCATCTATTTCTTCATCCTGGGCCTGTGGCGCAAGGCGCTGGGCCTGATCGGCATCGGCCTGGTGGTGGGCATCATTGCCTCGTTCCTGCCCGGATCGCTGGGTAACGCGCTGAGCGTTCCGCTGGCCCTGCTGGCCGGTATGAGCGCCAACTATGCCTACTACCTGGACAAGGTGAAGGGCAGCACCAGCTTCAACCCGTTCGAAGGCATGCGCTGGTAAGCCACGCACCGGGCGCGGACCCTCCCACCGACGCCTTGCCGCCAGGCCCGGTCCACGACCGGGCTTTTTTGTGGGCGGACATTGGCAGGCGTGCATCGGCCAGATCTCGGGCCAGGCGGCCGGCTCTAAACAGGCTCACCCGTCAGGGCAGCTAACGGTGTCTCCTGCTGCCCAGCTCCAACTCACTGATTCGACGAAACTTATCTTCATCGACCAGCGCCATAGCCCGTCTGCTTTGCTGCGACGCGGTATGCAGGAGATGGCATGCAATACTAATCTTGGCCAACCGATGGACATCGTCGACTGCTATTTAGATCGATCCAGGCCGCATGCCGTCGTCGGCGGAAGCTGCGCCCGGAGCCGGATTGCACGCGTTGCGCGTGCCGGCTTTCAGCTGTCAGACGCTGCGTGCAGCGCCTGATTGGCGTTCGAAGGCGAATACCACGCGTTGCGGCGCTGTCGTTGGCACTGGCTGCGCGCGCCGCGCCGCAATTGGACGTGTGCATGCGCGCCTGCCAAGCGGGAGCCTCCCTCGCAGCCATCTGCGGGTGCGCGCAGTTTCGGTTTGCAGCAGCCAATCGATCCACCGTGGTCAATGCCACATGGGCAAGGCCGCTGCTCGGAATCGGCGTGTTTCACTCGTACACTCGTCCTGGTCTGCGCCGTCCACGCAACTGATGAAGATTGCGCCCCTTTACTGGCCATTGCTGGTCTTGGTTCGAGTTCGGTCGTCATGCCGATTGCCGCCTGTGCAGCGGTCAGCACGTGTCATTCCACCTGCGGCCTCGGCCGCCCTCTCCCCCGAGGTGTCTTGCATGTTCTCTGCCGTTGCATCTGATCGCTCTTCGTCGCGTCTGCCGTCAACGCCGCTGTGGCGCCGTGCTGCCGCCGGCCTGTGCCTGCTCGGCATGGTGGCCGCACCGCCGCTGGCCGCGCAGGACCCGGCGCAGGTCAATACCTTCATCGGCAGCAAGGATGACGGCAATACCTATCCGGGTGCCTCCGCGCCGTTCGGCCTGATCCAGGTCAGCCCGATCGGCGCCCACTACGCCGGCTGGCGCTACGACGACCCCAGCATCCGCGGCTTCGGGCATTCGTTCCTTTCCGGTGCCGGCTGCTGGGAGCAGGGCGGGCAGGTGTCGATCCTGCCGGTGACCGGACGCATCGGCCCGGGTGGCGATTTCGATACCACCGATGCCAAGGCCTTCGACCAGAAGCGCTACGCCGCGCGTTACACGCATGACGGCGAAGTGGGCCAGGCCGGGTACTACAAGGTGCGGCTCACCGACTACGGCGGCATCGACGCCGAAGCCAGCGCGTTGACCCGCGCTGCAGCCGAGCGCTACACCTTCGCGCCGGGGGCCGACACCGGCCACCTGCTGATCAACGTGGCCCAGGCCAACGACCGCCATGTGGTGATCGGCAGCCAGGTGCAGCTGGCGGGCGACCGTGCGGTGGAAGGCAAACTGGTCACGCAGAGCTTTTGTGGCGGCCATGAGTACACCACCTGGTTCCGGCTGGAGTTCGATCGCCCGTTTACCGCGCACGGGGTGTGGGGCGAAGACGGCGGCGTGCCCGGTGCGCGTCACGGCATGGGCGGCGAGCTCAAGCCCAACGGCGCCTGGCTCAGCTTCCCGCTGGGCAAGGGCAAAGACGCGCGCGCGGTGACGGTGGTCAGCGCCATCTCGCATGTGGACGCGCAAGGTGCGCGCACCAACCTGCGCGCCGACGGCATGCAGGGCGGCAAGTTGCTGAGCCTGGAACAGATGCGCCAGCGCGCGCAGCAGACCTGGCGCCGCGAACTGGCCAGCCTGCAACTGGAAGGCGCCAGCAACGACGATCGCAGCGTGGCTTACACCGCGCTGTATCACGCCCTGCTGCAGCCGCTCACCGGCAGCGATGCCGATGGCCGCTACCGCGGCTACGACGATGCGATCCACCACGCTGATGGCTGGACCTATTACGAATACTTTTCGCTGTGGGACACCTATCGTTCGCAAAACCAGTTGCTGGCGCTGCTGCAACCGGCACGTGCACGCGACATCGGCCGTTCGCTGCTGGCGATCCATCAGCAGGGTGGCTGGCTACCGCGCTGGGGTTACGCCAATTTCGATACCAACATCATGACCGGCGATCCGGTCACGCCGTTCCTGGTCGATCTGTGGCGCTTCGGCGCGTTGCAGGGCAATGAAGCCGAAGCGTATGCAGCGTTACGGCAAAATGCCTTCGGCCAACCACCGATCAACTCGCGCCACGCCGGGCGCTCGGGCAATGCCAATTATCTGGCCAAGGGCTTCGTGCAGTACGACCGCGCGTTTCCGTCCAAGGGTATGGACGTGGACCCGCACCACGGCGGCTCGGCCACGCTGGAATATGCGCTGGCCGATTGCGCGCTCGCACAGATGGCGCAAGCGCTGGGTCACAGCGACGACAGCGCGCAACTGCGTGCGCGCGGTGGCAACTGGCACAACGTCTGGGACGCGGACGTGCGCGATGCCGAGACCGGGTTTGCCGGATTTCCGCGCCCGCGGCTGGAAGACGGCAATTGGTACGCGCCGTCCAACGATCAGTACAGCCCACGCTCGCAACACGGCTTCCACGAAGGCACCGCCTGGCAGTATCAGTGGCTGGTGCTGCAGGACATTCCCGGCATGCTGCAGGCCATGCACGGCAGCGAACAGGCCGGCAAGCGGCTGGACGCCTTCTTCGCCTACGACGACCTGCTCAAGGACCCGCGCAATGGCGCCCGCACGCATTGGGTGGTCGGGCCCTACAGCTACTACAACCAGTACCGTTACAACCCCAACAACGAACCGGACCTGCACGCACCGTGGATGTACACGCTGATCGGCCAACCGTGGAAGACCGCCACCGTGGTGCGTGCCGCGCAGCAGTTGTTCACCAACGCACCGAACGGTGTGACCGGCAACGACGATCTGGGCACCATGTCGGCCTGGTACCTGTTCAGTGCATTGGGCCTGTATCCGGCGGTACCGGGCAGCGGACAATTCCTGCTGCATGCGCCGCGTTTCAAGCGGGCGACGCTCACCCTGGGCAACGGCAAGCGCCTGCGCATCGATGCGCCTGGCGCCGACGGCCGCACGCTGCAATACGTGGATGGCGTGCGCTTGAATGGCAAGCCGCAGCCGCAGGTGTTCCTGGACTGGGCGCAGTTGCAGCAGGGCGGCACGCTGTCGTTCGCACTGACCAACCGCGCCCCGACCCAAGGGTGGGGTACGCAGGCGGATGCGTTGCCGACTTCGTTCTGTGCCACGCCAGCAGCAGCGCAGTAACAACCGGCTGCAGCCACTCAGTCACCGCAAGCCTCGACGCCGCAAGCACTGACCAGCGCGCCGCTCGAAAGCCCCTCTCCCATCGGGGCGAAAAGGCACAGCTTGCGCGCCACTGGCGCGCGTGCCTTGGAGCGCCCGCGCCGCAAGCGCGGGCTGGGGCGCGGAGCGGGGGTTGGGGTGAGGGTACGGGGGCGAAGCCCCTGACGAATTGGATGACGAGAGGCTTCGCCCGCACCCTCATCCGGCGCTACGCGCCACCTTCTCCCCCATAAAGGAGGACAATGTCCTAGTGGGAGAAGGGCAACATCGCAGCAGCGCTAAAGCCCCTCTCCCCTCGGGAGAGGGGTTGGGGTGAGGGCACGGGGCGAAGCCCCTGACGAATTGGATGACACGAGGCTTCGCCCGCACCCTCATCCGGCGCTACGCGCCACCTTCTCCCCCATAAAGGAGGACACTGTCCCAGTGGGAGAAGGGAGTGCTGGCATTGCCACAGTGTTTTGAAAGCCTCTCTGCCGCGGGCGAGGAGGACGTCGCGACTCACCCCGCCTGATGCAACCGGCTATTGCGCCGCCCATACGCCAGGTACACCACCACACCCAGCGCATTCCAGACCAGAAACCACAGCTGCGTCTTGCTCGGCAGACTCCAGAACAGGTACAGGCAGCCCAGGATCGCCACCGGGCCCACCACCCAGGCCAGCGGCGTGCGGAAGGCGCGCGCCCGGCCGGGCTCGCGCACACGCAGCACCAGCAGACATGCAGCCACCGCGGTGAACGCCGCCAGCGTGCCGGCATTGGCCAATGCGGCGATCTCATCCAGCCGTGCCACGCCCGCCAACGCCGCCACCAGCACCGCGGTGAACAGCGTGATCGCCACCGGTGTGCCGGTGCGTGCGTTGACCTTGGACAAGCCGCGCGGCAACAGCCCATCGCGCGACATCACGAAGAAGATGCGGCTCTGCCCGTACAAAAACGCCAGCAGCACGGTCGGCAACGCAATGATCGCCACCGCACCGATCACCAACGCGGCCTTGCCATGTCCCAGCTCGCGCAAGATCAGCGCCAGCGGCTCGGGGCTCTTGCCGAACACGGTGAAGCTCATCGCACCCACTGCCGCCAGCGCCACCAGCACGTAGATCAGCGTGCAGCCGATCATCGAGCCGACGATGCCGATCGACAGATCGCGCCCCGGGTTCTTGGTCTCTTCGGCCGCGGTGGAAATCGCATCGAAACCGTAGAACGCAAAGAAGATGATCGCCGCCGCTGCCATCACCCCGCGCTCCACGCCGTCCGGGCCCATCGCCTTGGAGAAGCCATACGGCATGAACGGCTGCAGGTTGGCGCTGTTGAAGGCTGGCAACGCGATCGCCACGAACACGCCCAGCGCAATGATCTTCAGCACCACCAGCACCGCATTGAGCGTGGCACTCTCCTTGGTGCCGGCCATCAGCATGCCGGCCACCAGGAAGGTGATCACCACCGCCGGCAGGTTCACGATACCGCCGGCATGCGGCCCGGCAATCAGCGTCTGCGGCAGCTCCACCCCCAGCCACTGCAGGAAGCCGACGAAGTAGCCTGACCAGCCCACCGCCACCGTGCTGACCACCAGCGAATATTCCAGCACCAGGCTCCAGCCCACCACCCAGGCGATGCTCTCGCCCAGCGCGGTGTAGCTGTAGGTGTAGGCACTGCCGGCCGCCGGCATCATCGTGGCCATTTCCGCATACGCCAGCGCCGCGCAGGCGCACACGATGCCGGCAGCCACGAACGACAGCAGCACGGCCGGGCCGGCTTTGTCGGCGCCTACGCCGATCAGCGTGTAGATACCGGTACCGACGATCGCGCCGATGCCCAGCGCGATCAGGTGCGGCCAACTCAGGCTGCGGACCAGTTGCCGCCCGGCTTCGTGCACGGTGACCTGATCGATGGATTTGCGCCTGAGCCAAGACGACATGCGGACCTCGCGGGAATCTAAAGAATGCGCGAGTGTCGCCCAACGCAGCGCAGCAAAGCTATCGGTCCAAGGTCATGTGGCGGCGCAGGTCGGGCAGGGCAGACGCGCCTGCCTGCATCAGCGTGGCGCGTGCTTCGCTTTGCCAGACCTTCGCCAATCTAACCGACGTCTGCAGCCCAGCGCTTCTACGAATCCCACATCCCAACGCACCAATCCCGCTCAATCGCTCACTCAATCGACGGACGATGCGGCGGGCGTGCATTGCGATAGATCAGTTGCACCGCCCAGGCGCCGGCCAGCCCGACCACACCGGCGGCAAACTGGCTCCAGTCCAGCAACTGCGGCGCCGCGCCATTGGCCTCATGTCCCCACAGGTTGAACCACAGCAGCACCGCCGCAGTGATCCCCATGCCGATCCAGAACCACAGCCGTGTGCCGCCGATCGCGTACACCAGGAACGGCAACGCCGCTCCAATCAAAAAATGCACCGGAAAAAAATACGCCGTGCCATACGGCCGCATCAGCGACCAGACGATCACTGCAAAGGTGCCCAGAAACGCAAACAAGCCCAGGGCAAGCAGGCGGGTCTGATTGGTGGCAGTGGTCATCGGCGAGCCTCGCAGGAGCAGAGCCTCAGCCTACCCATGCGCAGGTCACGTTGAGGTCAATGCGTGCCGCAAGCGCCGCGGCGACATCACGGCGTGTTGCCGCGGCCGCTTTGCGCGGGCCTGCCCGCCCCGCTCAAGGCGCGCTGCAGCCATGGCGTTGAAACCCGACGCGCGTGCACAGCTGCGCGTAATACGCCGCCACGGCGGGCAGCACCGGGCGCGCGATAGGGCTGGCCATCCAGCGTTGGGTCGACAGCCCCAGCACGATGTCGGCCAGGGTGAATTGCGCGCCCAGCACATACGGGCCGGCCTGCTGCAGCTGCGCATCCAGCAGCGCCATCAGCCGGTTCCACGCCTGCACGCTGTCTGCGATGCACTGCATGTCGGTATGCGCCGCACTGCCACGCACCGTGGCCATGAACGCGTACCGCCACGCCGGGTTGAGCTCGGTGGCCTGCCAGTCCATCCATTGCTCGACCCGTGCCCGCGCTGCCGGCGCACTCGGCAGCAGATCCTCGCGCCGGCTGCGTGCAGCCAGATAGCGGCAGATGGTGTTCGATTCCCACAGCACCACCGTGCCGTCGCGTAGCACCGGCACCAGACCGTTTGGATTGAGCGCCAGGAACTCGGGCGCCTGGACCGATGCGGCGCCGCTGCCGTAGGCATGCAGGCGGTAGTCCAGCTGCATGTCCTCGCACAGCCACAGCACCTTACGCACATTGATCGAGGTGAGCGTTCCGTAGATGTCCAGCATGTGCATCCCGACGAGTGAAGTGGTGCAGGCGGCGTAACGCGCCACCAGGAGAAATAGCGCGTTATGCGCATCGCTGCCAGGCATCATCGCAGCAGCCCGGCGGTCGTGTCTGCGCGTAAGGCAGTACAGGCAGCGGATGCTGCAGGACGCAACTGCGTTGCGCCTGGCGAATGCGACGTGGGTTCGTCAGTAGTCGCGCCTTGCTATACGTCGAGCTTGCCTGCGTAAGCGTCGCGCACATGCTGGCTGATGTAGGTGCTCAGCCCGCGCCCCGCCTTGGCCAGGCGTTGCATGGTCGCCACCACGTCGGCGCCTGCACTGTCGGCGGTGTACACATAGGTCTCGCCGCTGCGGAAACGCACCGCAATTGCATCCCCGGCCAGCGCATAGGCCACCACGCCGGAGGAGTGGCCATCACGGTTGCCATAGCGCTGCAGGGGAACCGGGCTGGGTGAGGTCATGCCAGCAGGCTAGAACCGCCGCGGTGATGGGCGCTTCAACGAGCCCGGCAATGCCGGCGCGGTCGTCTGCGGTGACCTCCACACCGGCATGCACATGCCATCGCGTAGCAGCATGCGGGCCGCATGGGCCGGACATGCAGGGCACCGGAATGCTGGCGTGGCGTGCGACACCGCGCCATCCGCGTCTTGCCTGTCGGGCTGCGGGCCCGCCGAACCCCGAGCGCGACGCCGCATCAGCCGCGGCCGTCGGCACCTTGCACCACGAGCACAGCACGTCAGCCCTGGACTGGCGGATACAACGCCGTCAGCGCCTGGCAGCGCTGCGCAAACAGCGCGTGCAGCTGGCGCACCGCCGGCGAAAACTGCTTGCGATGCGGGCACACCAGATGCAGCGGCAAGCGGTCGCCATCGTCGGGGAACAGCACCTCCAGCCGCCCGGCCTGCACGTCGGCGCAGACATCCAGCCATGACTTGTAGGCGATGCCTTCGCCGGCCACGGCCCAGCGCCGCACGATGTCGGCGTCGTCACACAGCATCGCCCCACGTACCGGCACCACCTGGCGGCGGCCGTCGCGTTCGAACTGCCAGCGGTCGTAGGCGCGCCCGGCCAGCAGATACAGCAGGCAGGCGTGGTCGCGCAGCGCCTCCAGCGTGGCCGGCCGCCCGTGCCGCTGCAGATACGCTGGCGCGGCCACCAGCACCCGGCGGTTGTGCGGTGCCAACGGCAGCGCGACGTGGTCCGCACCGTCGATGCGGCCGAGCCGGAATGCCACATCCACCGGCGCGCGATACAGGTCGGCCACCTGGTCGGACAGATGCAGTCGCAAGGTCAGCTTCGGATGCGCAGCGCGGAATTCGGTCAGCCAGGGCAGCAGCACATTGCGGCCCAGGTCCGACGGCGCGGTGACCTGCAGCAGGCCCTGCAATTCGCTGTCGCGCCCGCGCACATGCTCGCGCCCGTCGCGTAGCAGCTCCAGTACCTGGCGCGCATACGGCAGGTACTGCTCCCCCTCGGCGGTCAGCCGCAGGCTGCGGGTGGACCGGGCGAACAGGCGCAGATCCAGTGCCCGCTCCAGCCGGGCCACCGCCGCGCTGACCTGCCCCGGCAGCAGGTCGGCCTCACGCGCGGCATTGGAAAAACTGCCCAGCGCCGCGGTACGTACGAACAGCGCCAGGTCGTCGAAGCGGATCATCTTCACTCCAATCGTGAAAGTGCTTGTGCAGTTTGCCGGTTTTTCTCCTAATCCCGGCAGCCGACCATGCATGTCCCCTCCCTGCATGACGCCCGCCATGAAAGCCATTGCCTACCCGCAGCACGGCCTGCCCATCGACGATGCGCGCGCGCTGGTCGAACTCGAACTGCCGCTGCCCGAACCCGGCCCGCGCGATCTGCGCGTGCGCATCCATGCCATTTCGGTCAATCCGGTGGACACCAAGGTGCGCGCCAACGCGCCGGTGGAATCGCCGCGCGTGCTCGGCTGGGACGCCAGCGGCGTGGTTGACGCCGTTGGCAGCGAGGTCAGCCTGTTTCGCCCCGGCGACGCGGTGTACTACGCCGGCGCGCTGACCCGCCCGGGCACCAACGCCGAATTCCATCTGGTGGACGAGCGCCTGGTCGGGCGCAAGCCGGCCACGCTCGACGATGCCGCGGCTGCGGCACTGCCGCTGACCGCCATCACCGCCTGGGAATTGTTGTTCGACCGGCTGCGCATCGCCGAAGGCGGCGGCCAGGGCCAGGCGTTGCTGGTGGTCGGCGCGGCCGGCGGCGTCGGCTCGGTCCTGGTGCAGCTGGCGCGCACGCTGACCAAGCTGACCGTGATCGGCACCGCCTCGCGCCCGCAGACCCAGGATTGGGTCTACGCACTCGGCGCGCATCACGTCATCGACCACACCCAGCCGCTGGGCGAAGGCCTGCAGCGGATCGGCATCGCGCAGGTGCAGCACGTGGCCAGTCTCACCCACACCGACCAGCACTTCGCGCAGCTGGTGGAGGTGCTCGCACCGCAGGGCCAGCTGGCGCTGATCGACGACCCGGCCACGCTGGATGCGCTGCCGCTCAAGCGCAAGAGCCTGTCGCTGCACTGGGAGCTGATGTTCACCCGCTCGCTGTTCGAAACCGACGACATGATCGCCCAGCACCACCTGCTCAATCGCGTCGCCGATCTGATCGACAGCGGCCTGCTGCGCACCACCCTGGGCGAGCACTACGGCCGCATCACCGTCGACAACCTGCGCCGCGCCCACGCCGCGCTGCAATCGCACCGCACCCGCGGCAAGCTGGTGCTGGAAGGCTTCTGACCTCAGGCCTGCGCAGCGAGACAGCGGCTGCTCAGGCCGCTGCCTCGCAGATTCCCGGGCGCTGCGCGCGCTCGGGCGGGCGACGGTCCGCGACGCAGCTGTTGCGACAGGCACCGTTACACTGCGCGCATGTCATCCGAATCCCTGATCCTTCTCGGGCTGCTTGTCGTAGTCCTGGTGTTGCAGCTGCTCGCGCTGCTGCGACGTCCCTCCACCACCGCGCTGGAGCACGCGCTGCGCGCCGAGCAACGCGACGGCCGCGGCGAACTGCGTGAGCAACTCGAAGGCCTGGCGCGGCAGCAGGACGGCCGCCTGGAAACCTTTGCGCGCAATCTCACCGAACTGTCCACGCGCACCGATCAGCGTCTGGACCTGCTGCGCGACGCACTCGGCGAAGACGCGCGCAAGGCGCGCGAAGAAAGCGCCCTGGCCCAGCAACGCACCGGCGAACTGCTGACCCTGCGGCTCACCGAACTGCGTACCCAGCTGGAAGGCTTCGGCCAGCAGCAGGAAACCCGCATCCACATGTTCGGCCAGCAACTGACCGAGCTGATCGCGCGCACCGACACCCACATGGCCGCCTTGCGCGAAGCGCTGGCCGAAGATTCGCGCAAGGGCCGGCAGGAGGCCGGCGAATCGCAACAGCGCTTCACCGAAGCGCTGGGCCAGCGCCTGACCGAGCTCACCCAGCGCAACGAACTGCGCATCGGCGAAATGCGCACCACGCTGGAACAGCAGCTGGCCAACCTGCAAAACGACAACGCCAGCAAGCTCGAACTGATGCGCGCCACCGTCGACGAAAAATTGCAGACCACCCTCAACACGCGCCTGGATGCCTCGTTCAAGCTCGTGTCCGAACGGCTGGAACAGGTGCAGCGCGGCCTGGGCGAAATGCAGCAGCTGGCTACCGGCGTGGGCGATCTCAAGCGCGTGCTCACCAACGTCAAGGACCGCGGCGGCTGGGGCGAAGTGCAGCTGGACAACATCCTCGAGCAGACGCTGACGATGGAGCAGTACGCGCGCGGCGTGCGGGTCAAACCCGACAGTGCCGAAGCGGTGGATTTTGCGATCCGCCTGCCCGGGCGCGGCGACGACACCGTGGTATGGCTGCCGGTCGACGCCAAGTTCCCGCGCGAGGACTACGAGCGTCTGATCGACGCGCAGGAAAAAGGCGATCTGGAGGCGATCAAGAGTTCGACCGCGCAACTGGAACGCGCCATCCGCGTGCAGGCCAAATCCATCAGCGACAAGTATGTGTGCCCGCCGCACACGACGGATTTTGCGGTGATGTTCCTGCCCACCGAGGGTCTGTATGCCGAAGTGATCCGGCGTGCCGGTCTGGTCGATCTGCTGCAGCGCGAGCATCGCGTGGTGCTGGCCGGCCCGACCACGTTCACCGCCTTGCTCAACAGCCTGCAGATGGGCTTCCGCACGCTGGCGATCGAGAAGCGCTCCAGCGAGGTCTGGCAGGTGCTGGGCGCGGTGAAAAGCGAGTTCGGCAAGTTCGCCGGCATTCTGGAAAAGGCCGAGCGGCAGATCACCACTGTCGGCAAAAGCCTGGGCGAAGCCAGTCGCAAGACCCGCACCATCGAGCGCCGCCTGCGCGGCGTGGAAACGCTGTCCAGCGAGCACTCGCAGGCACTGCTGGACGATGGCAGCGACGAAGGCGCCGGGCTCTCACACGACGACAGCAGCGACGAGCAGGAGTAGCCAGCAAGCAGGAGGCCTGGCCGGCCGCACAGCGCCCGATGACCGACCCACCCGTAGGAGCGCCCTTGGGCGCGACGAGCCGTTACCGGTAACGCCTCATCGCGCCCGAGTGCGCTCCTACAACAGCAGCTCTGCCACGTCCTGCCCCTGCACCGGATGTCGAGCACACCGCGCAGACATCGCCACCGCGATGCTTGCACGCACCCTAGTCAAGAAGAGCATCTCATGGCGACGCGATGGATCTACGCAACGGTGTGCGTGCTGCTGCTGGGCGCCTGCAGCGCGACGCCGGCATCTCGTTCGGGCACCACCGCAGCTGATGCGCAGACACCGCGCGCAGCCTCTGCCGATGCCGCAGCATGCACCGCAAAGGGCGGCCAACTGCGTCCGGTCGGCCGCATGCAAACGGTGCGCTGCATCGTGCCGTATGCCGATGCCGGCAAGACCTGCAGCGACAACAGCGACTGCAGCGGTGATTGCCTGGCCACCAGCATCGTGCCGACCGGTGCCGCCACCACCGGCACCTGCCAGCGCGACAGCGACCGCTTCGGCTGCCGCCAGGAAGTCATCGGCGGCAAGGGTCAGGCGGCGCTGTGCATCGACTGATGCGCGGGTAGAGCATCAGGCGCGCGTCGCGTCGAGATGCCGCAACGCATGCACCAGCGCCAGCGGCCTATGCGTCCACCACCACGTCCGCGGTGCGACGCGGCCAGCCAACGGCGCCGAACATCGATCCACCGGCGATGGCCAGCGCCGTCCCCAGCCCATACACCAGCAGCGCCGCGCTCTGTGCCAGGTAGACCTGGTGCAGGCCGCCACCCAGCCGGATCGCCGCGATGCCGATGCCGGCCGCGATCAGCAGGCGCAGCACGGTCGTGCAGATCGGCCATAGCAGCCTTCCTGCGCCCTGCGAGGCGAAGTACAGCGCCAGACCCATGCCCAGAAAGCCGTAGAACGGCCCTACGGTCTGCAGGTACAGCGTGCCGGTCTGCAGCATGGTCGCACCGCTGCCATACAAGGACAGCCAGCCGCGCGGGAACAGCGCCGCCGCAACGCCGATGGTTTCGGTAATGGCAAACGCCATGGCCGCACCGATCCAGGTCGCGCGCAGTGCACGCTCGCGTTTGCCCGCACCGATGCAGGTGCCCACCATCGTCAGCATCGGTGCTCCCAGGCCGAAGACCAGCGGGATCAGCACGTATTCCAGCCGCGACGCAGTGCCGTAGCCGGCAATCGCGCCGGAGCCGAAATGCCCGGCCAACGAGGTGGCAACGCCCACCGCCAGATTGGTGCAGATCACCCCGATCGCCGAGATCAGGCCAACCCGCAGGATGTCGCGGAAGACCGCTGCACGCAGGCGGATCGCCGCAAACGACAGGCGCAGCAGGCTGCGCGGCGAGCGCAGATAGGCCACCAGCACCAGTGTGCCGACGATGTAGTACAGCAGCAGCGCCAGCGCACCGCCGGCAATGCCCAGCGCCGGAATCGGCCCCCAGCCGAAGATCAGCAACGGCGACAGCGGGATCAATCCGACGACTCCGTAGACGGTGACCTTGGCCGGCACGGCCATATTGCCGGACCCGCGCAGCACCGCCGCCAGCGAATTCAACAGCCAGACAAACACCGCGCCTGCGAAGATCCAGTGCGAGTAGGTCAGCGCGGCATCGAGCGCGGCGCCTGTCCCGCCCATCTGCCGATACAGCCAGCGGCCGCCCGCCCACAGCGCAAGCGTAAAGAGCACACCGAACGCCACGGCGATCACCAGCGCATGCACCACCACCGCGTTGGCATCCTCGCGCCGGCCGCCGCCCAGGGCCCGCGCGATCGACGAGGCAATGCCGCCGCCGATCGCACCGGACGACATCATCTGCATCAGCATCACGATCGGGAACACCAGCGCCATGCCGGCCAGCGCATCGGTGCCGAGCTTGCCGACAAAATAGGTCTCGATCAGCCCGGCCGACGCCTGCGCGACCATGACCAGTACGTTGGGAACCGCCAGCCGCGCCAGCGTGGGCGCGATCGGGGCCTCCAGCAGCAGGCGGGTGCGGGCATCGAATGCGGTCATGGAATTACTCGGGAGAGGCGTCGGTATCGGCAAGCCCGGCCTGTTGCAGCGTGGCCAGGGTGTCGTCGAGCAGGCCATGCAGGGCGAGCACGTGCTCGCTGCCCAGCAGCGCGGTGAGGCTGGATTGCGCCTTCTGCCACTGCGTGCGGGCCTGGGCATGCCGGCGACGGCCGGCGGCGGTGAGCGTGATCAAGCGGCTGCGCGCATCGGGGCCGTCGGCCTGTTGCACCAGTCCGGCCAGCATCAGCGGCTTGAGATTGCGTGTGAGCGTGGACGCATCCAGGCCCATCTTGCGCGCCAGGTCGACCGGCCGGATCGGGCTCAGCATGAGCAGATGCGATAGCAGCGAATACTGCGTCGCCTTCAGGCCGCTCGCACTCAGATACGTCGCGTAATGGCGCGTCACCATCCGCGACACGCTGCGCAGGCGGAAGTTGGTACAGCCGGTCGGCGTGCGGGGTGTGGCCATGCGGCGAGTGTAGCCAAGATACTTGCATATACAAGTGTTGAGGCATGGTGCAGCACAGGTCACCCATGCGCGCGCGGCGGTTTATGCTGGCTACCCCGCAGATCAGGACAGCCCCGATGAGCCAGACGCTGTACGACATTCCTGTGACCCGCATCGAAGGCGAGCCGGCCACATTGGCCGACTATCGCGGCAAGGTGCTGCTGGTGGTCAATGTCGCCTCCAAGTGCGGCCTGACCCCGCAGTACGAAGGCCTGGAAGCGCTGTATCGCGACAAGCATGCGGCCGGTCTGGAAGTGCTGGCGTTTCCGGCCAACGACTTCAACGGCCAGGAGCCCGGCAGCGAGGCGGAGATTGCGCAGTTCTGCCAGCTCACCTACGACGTCACCTTCCCGATGTTCGCCAAGATCGCGGTCACCGGCGGCGACACCCATCCGCTGTATCAGGCCCTGACCCATGCACGCCCGAGTGCCACCGGCGATGGCCCGATGCGCGAAAAGCTCGCTGGCTACGGCATTGCGCCCAACCCCGCACCCGGCGTGTTGTGGAACTTCGAAAAATTCCTGATCGGCCGCGACGGCACCGTCATCGAGCGCTTCGCCCCCGATGTCCCGGCCGACGATGCACGCCTGCGTGCAGCGGTGGATGCGGCGCTGGCAGCGGCCTGAGTCCCGCGCGCCGGCCCAGACATGCGCGAGAGCAGAGCTTGCGTGCGCCCCGTACCGCGTCCGCTGCATGCGCCACTCTCCCGATGGGCAAGACACTGCAGCGCACGATCAGGGGCCGGCGCTCCCCTCTCTCCCGTCAGGGAGAGGGGGAAGGACGGTACGGCGGAAGGCCGACCAGGCCGCACGCTCGACACACACTGTCGCCGAACATCGCGGCGTATCTCCACCGCCATGCGGCAAGACGTTTCAGGCACTGCCATCGCATCTGCCCTGGCAACCACCGCAACGACGCGGGAGCCGACAGACAGCGCGCAGCCGCCGTCGCCGACCCGCTACCCGCGCGCGACGCACGATCAACCGATCCCATGATCCGGCTTGATCATCGACCAAGCTACCAATCAGGTGCACATGACGATGCGATCCGGCTGGATATTTCTCGTGCTGCTTTTCAGCGCGCCATCGCATGCGACGGAGCGTTGCCACGATCTCGAAACGACCACGGACAGCAATAAATGCTGGTCGGCAGAAGTGAGCCGATCGCAGCAACGCCTGGCCGCGTATCTGGCGGCCGCGCGCACCCGGGCCGTGGTCACGCTGGGGGTGTCGGGCGAGGCGTTCGACAACGCGCAGGCGGCCTGGACGAGCTACAAGACGCTTCACTGCAGCAACATACGACAGCGCTGGACGGCTGCAACGGTCGGAACGGCCAAGGCGGCCCGCTGCGCCGTCGACCTCAACGACCAGCGCGCACATGATCTGTGGCAGAGCTATCTCACCTACGAAGATCGCACCCCGCCATTGCTGCCCGAACCGGAGTGACCACCGGACACGTGACCCAGGCGCCCGACGATAGGTCCTGCGCCCGCGCCTGCATGCCATTCCATCGATGCCGGGGAAAGCGTCCAGCTTAGCGAGCAAGGCCGAGAGCTGGTCATAGCCGCCGACCTTGAGCCGCAGCCGCACGTGCGCCCTGCCGGCATCGCACGGTGTCGCTGCTGATCTCCGGCAGGTGGGCGTCATCAGGCGCAGACGGTGTGGGCGAGCCCGGAGCAAACCGGCATCTGCAGACATGTGCGCCGTCCACGCAGGCAGCTGCGACAACCACATTGCGCTGCCCAGAAAAAACCCGGGATCGCTCCCGGGTTTTTCTGTTCACGCCTGGCGGGCCGGTCAACGCACCCAGCTGGGAATCGGCATCGCATCCACCGGCACCGTGTCGTCCTTGTCTTCGCGCAGATACTCCGGCAGCTCGTTGTTCTGTTCGCGGTGGCTGCGCAGGTCGCGGGTGATCTGGTAATTACGGCGCTGCATCCAGGCATCGCGGGTCAGGGCGTACTCGTCGGGCGCTTGGTCGCGTAGCGAGTCCAGCGACATCAGCTGCGCGCGCGTGTCCACCAGTTGCAGGCCCTGCAGCGCGAAACGCGCACCGCCGTCGTCGACCTGGCGCACCCACGACAGCGGGATGTCGCCACCCAGGCCGAAGGTGTCACGCACCGTGCGCGGCCCGAACAGCGGCAGCTCGAAGTAGCGCGAGTTACGCCAGCCCCACACGCCCAACGTCTGACCGAAGTCTTCGCTGCGGCGCGGGATGCCCGCCGCGCTGGCCGGGTCGAACAGCCCGGCGATACCCAGGGTGGTATTCATCACGAACCGGCCCAGCGACTGCGCCGCATACACCGGGTGGCCCTGCAGCAGCTGGTTGACCATGGTCAGCGGCGTGCCGAGGTTGTCGAAGAAGTTGGTCACGCCCAGCCGCGCCGGACTCGGCACCACCTTGGTGTAGGCGGTCGCCAACGGCCGTGCCACGCCGCGGTCCACCGCCAGGTTGAAGCGGTGCATGCCGCGGTTGTAGCGCTCCCACGGGTCGTACGCTGGCGCCGCGCCCGGCTGGGCGGGTGCGCCACTGGCGCCTGCCTGTGGCGTGGTGGTGCCGTACAGGGCGTTGAAGTCGTCCTCGGCCGAGGTGGGCGCGCCGGACGCGTCCGCGCCGGCATCGCCCGCAGCGCCGGTCTGTTCGGCTGGCGCCGCCGCCACCGTGGCTGGCAACGTGTCGGGCGCGGTGTCGGCGCTGGCTGGTGGCGGGGCAGACTTGGGCGCCTGGCTGGCACAGGCGCCAAGCAGCGACAGGCAGGCCAACAGGGAAAGAGTGCGGAACTGGGTCATGGCGTGGCGCTCAGGCCTGAAATTCGAGGGTGGGAGACAAGCGGTAGGCAGCGCGCAATTCGTCCAGACCGGACGCCTCGCCCACCACTGCCGCAGTGCCGGTGCCGCGCACGCGCGCGGCCAGTTCGGCCAGCATCGCCACGCCGGCGCTGTCCAGGCGTTGCACACCCGACAGGTCCAGTGTGCGTACGCCATCGAGCTGTGCGGCCGCCTGCGGCCAGGCCGCGGTGACCGCGGCACGGTCGAGCACGCCGGTGACCACCAGCGTGTCGCCGTTGCGTTGCACGGAGTTGTTACTTGCCATTGGCCGGTGCCGCACCGACCTGCAGGCTGCCGCTGCGCAGGTCGGCGGCGACCTTGGCAATACCCTTTTCGCGCAGCGGACCGTCGAACTGGCCCTTGAAGGTCTGCACATAGGAAATGCCTTCGATCATCACGTCGAAGATCTTCCACTGGCCGCCCACGTTACGCATCAGGTAGTCGACCGGGGTCGGGTCGTTGCCGGCGCGCAGCAGGTCGGTAGACACCTTGACGCCGCGGTTGCCCGGCAGCGCGCTTTCCGACTTGGCACGGAAGGTCGGCTTGCCTTCGAAGTTGAGCAGGGCAGTGCCGTAGCGCTGCATCAGGTTGTCGGCCATCGCATCGGCGAACAGCTTGATGTCGGCATCGGAGGCGCCACGGCCATGCACGCCCAGCACCAGGCGCGCGGCGTAGTCGCGGTCGAAGGCCTTATTCAATTCGCCATCGATGTACTGACGCAGCGCGGCCGGGTTGCTACGGAACTCGGCGCGGCGCTGTTCCAGCGTGCCCAGGATGCGGGTGCTGCTGTCGATGACGGTCTTGGTGGCCGCGCCCTGCGCAGGCGCACTGGCGGCGGCCGGCTGCGCCAGCACGGTGGCCGGTGCGCACACCAGCAGGGTCGAGGCCAGAATGGCAGAGAGCAGGGTGGTCTTCATTGATGCGGTTCCGTAGAGGGAGAAGCGGGCTGGGCAGGCGGGGCGGCCTGACCGTCTGCAGCGGATTTATCACCGCCGCCACTGAACATGTACTTGCCGACCAGCTGCAGCAGATCCACCGCCGGCTGGGTGAAGCCGATCTCTTCGCCCGGCTTGAGCGTCTCCGGGTCGCCGCCCGGCTGCAGACCGATATAGCTCTCGCCGAGCAGTCCGCTGGTGAAGATGCCGGCCGAGGTGTCGGCGGGCAGGTCCTTGTATTTCGTGTCCAGCGACAGCGTCACCACCGAATCGAACTTGGTCGGATCCAGGCTGATGTCGGCCACCTTGCCGATGGTCACCCCGCCGATCTTCACCGGCGCCTGCGCGCGCAGCTGGCCGATCTGGCTGAAGCGCGCGATCAGGGTGTACTGGCTGGAACCGAAGCCCCAGCGCTGGTTGGTCGAGGCCACCGCCAGCACCAGCAGCGAGGCCAGGGTCAGCAGCAAAAAGGCGCCAACGGCGAATTCGAGTCGTGGTCCACGCATGGCCATGGGCTATCTCACCTAAACAACATTGCAGAAAGGACGAAGTTGAACATCAGCACCAGCAACGAGGCATTCACCACCGCGCGGGTGGTGGCGATGGAGGTGCCTTCGATGGTCGGCTCGGCATGAAAGCCCACGTAGGCGGCGACCAGCGCGGCGGTGCCGCCGAAGATCGCCGACTTGAGCATCGCCACGCCGAAGTCGTCCCAGAAATCCACGCTGTTGCTCAGGCCCGACCAGAACGTGCCGTTGTCGATGCCCAGCACGTGCACGGCTTCAAAGTAGCCGCCGGTGATGGCCAGCGAACAGAACACGCCGGTCAGCAGTGGCACCGTCAGCACTGCCGCCCAGAAGCGTGGCGCCACCGCCTTGGCCACCGGGTCGATGGCCATCAGCTCCAGCGCCTTGATCTGGTCGGTGGCACGCATCAGGCCGAGCTCGGCTGCGATCGAGCTGCCGGCGCGGCCGATGAACAACAGTGCGGTCAGCACCGGTGCCAGCTCGCGGTACAGCGACAGCCCCAGCAACGTCGACAGCGCATCCGATGCACCGTAGGTGGTGAGCGTGCGGTAGCCCTGCAGGGTCAGCACCAGCCCGACGAAGGCACCGCCCACCGCAATGATTGGCAGCGAACGCGCGCCAACCTTGTAGATCTCGCGCACCAGCTCGGCGACGAAGTCGCGGGTGGGCAGCGAGCCACGCAGCACCGTGAGCGAAAACAGCCCGGCGCGGCCGAAGGCGCGAATGGAATCGGCGAAGGCCATCAGGCAGCGCTCCGGTCGCGGCGTGGTGCGGCATCGAAGGCGATCGGGCCGTCCGGCTGGCCGTGCAGGAACTGCTGCACCAGCGGATCGGTGCTGTCCTGCAGGTGTTGGGGCGTGCCGGCGAACACGATGCCGCCATTGGCGATGACCACGGCCTGATCGCTGATCGGCAGGGTCTCGTGCACGTGGTGGCTGACGATGATGCTGGTCAGACCCAGGCTGTCGTTGAGGCGCTGGATCAGGCTCATGATCACACCCGAGGCGATCGGGTCCAGCCCGGTCAGCGGCTCGTCGTAGATCATCAGCGGCGGGTCCAGCGCCAGCGCACGTGCCAGCGCCACGCGCCGCGCCATGCCGCCAGACAGCTCGCGCGGCCAGGCGTCGGCCGCCGCCAGCAGGCCCACCGCGTGCAGCTTCATCTGTACCAGGCGTTGCAGCACCGGCGCCGGCAGGCGCGTATGCGTGCGCAGCGGCAGTGCGACGTTGTCGGCCACGCTCAGGTCGGTCAGCAACCCATTGCCCTGCAGCAGCACGCCGACATTGCGGCGCATCTCCAGCAGCGCCCGGCTACCGGTGGGAATGGCGTTGCCGAACAAGGTGACCGTGCCGGCCACCGGGCGCAGCTCGCCGGTCAATGCCGCCAGCAGCGTGGACTTGCCGCTGCCGGACGGACCGAGCACGGCGGTGATGCTGCCGCGTGGCACGTCGAGCGATACGTCGCGCAGGATCGTCCGCCCGCCGCGATCGATGCGGACACCGGACAGTTGCACGACAGAAGAAGCGGACGCCGTCATCGAGGCCTTTAACAGAATTCCAACGCGATAGAGTAACTGTCACACGGCTGAACATAACCGAACCGCCGCGTGCAGTATTGTCGCATTCATGCGGCAGACAATGGGGGCTGCCCATGTCGCCATCTGCGTAACAGCGTGTCCCGCAACGCACGGACGATTGCGCTACATGCGACGGCTACCGAACGTACGCTGCAGTAGGGAGTCGCTGCAGGTGCGGCTGGCGTTTCAGAATCTGTGGCGATCACGCGTTGTCATAGTTGGATACCACGTGCACTGCGAAGGCGCCTGCCGCATCGCTCCGATCTGTCGAGTACGTCGCGTTGTTGGCATCGCCATCTTGTGGCGCCGGCGCGAACCACGCGACGATCCGTGCACATCGTCATGAAAGGAATCATCCATGGAGCTGCTGACGCTTGAACACTTTGCCGGCAGCGTCAACGAAACCTTCGCTGCCTCCTTGAATGAGGGCGAGGTACCGTTCGTGCTGGTGGAAGCGAGGCCATTGCAGGACACACGCAATGCGCAGCGTGCGCCGTTCTCGCTGCTGTTTCGCAATGGCTCGGCCTTTTTGTTTCCGCAACAGACCTATCAGATGCGTCACGCGCGCCTGGGCGAGATCGGCATCTTTCTGGTGCCGGTGGCGCGCGAGCGCGACGGGTTTCTGTATCAGGCCGTGTTCAATTGAGCACGCTCAGCTGAGCAGTTGAGCATGGGGATTCCAGTGCATCTGCAGATGCGTCTGGGTGCTGCACGCGGCAATGAAGCCGTGACGAACATACAGCCGCTGCGCGGCAGGATTGGCGTGCAGCACATGCAGGCACAGGGCGCACCCCGCAGTGCGGGCAGATGCCTGCGCGTAGGCGATCAGGTGCGAGCCAATGCCCTTGCCGCGCCAGTCCGGCAGTAGGCTGATATCCACCAGCGTGTGTTGCGTGGTGGTGCGGTGCAGGTACAGGCGACCGATACGCAATTGCCCAACCTGGACGATCAACAAGTCGGCACCGGCGAAATGCTGCAGGTAATGGGCGCGTTGCAACGCGAATTGCTGGTCCAGAAACGCGCGTTTGGTCTGCTCTGCCCACGGCACCTGCGCCAGTTCCTCGCGCCGCGTACTGGCGTAGAGATCGCGTAGCCAGGGCAGATCGGCGGCGCGCTCGGGCCGAAGCACGCCGCCTGGCACGCCCAGTGCAGCAGGCGGTTCCAGATCGATCGGCGCGACCCTGAGACGCAGGTGCGGCATGGCCTCAGTCGAACACCGGGTAATCGCCCTGCAGCGCGATGCAGAAGTTCATGGCCAGATAGGGCTGCCGATTCTCGTGCGCCTGGCCGTTGCCGGCGGGCAGCACCATGGTCGGGGAAAACTGCTGGTCGGGTGCGACTGCATTGAACGGCCGGTCGCTGTTGCTGTTCAAGTTCGACAGTGCGGCTCCGCTGCTGGGGGTGCCGCTTTTCTTGCTCGGATCCGCTTGCGAGAACGCGTTGAAGCCGTGCTCGTGGTTGGGCATCTGCGTGCTCAACAGGCTCACCGAGGCGGAGCCGAACGCATTGCCCAGCGCATGGGGCGTCAGACCCGGCGCCGCCCCCTGCTGGCAGCCGGCGCGC
The DNA here is from genome assembly GCF_000802365.1 of Xanthomonas cannabis pv. cannabis. Lineage (GTDB taxonomy): Bacteria > Pseudomonadota > Gammaproteobacteria > Xanthomonadales > Xanthomonadaceae > Xanthomonas > Xanthomonas cannabis. The sequence goes on along the minus strand of NZ_JSZE01000054.1, from coordinate 4,394 downwards.
GCGGAGAAGTTCGGCAACTGAAATGTGGTGCTGCCGTTGCCGCCATAGGCCACGCCCAGCAACGAGAACAGCGCGGTGTTCTGCATGACCGGCAGAGTTGCGCCGTTGCACAGCGCCCAACCGTATGGGTTGTAATCGAAGGCAAACAACTGGATTTCGCCGAAATAGGGTTCGGTCATGCGCATTTCCTCCGGTGGAGCGATGCAGGCCGCGACCGGCTCGGCGCGGCGCCGTGGATCAGGACTGCTGTGGAAAGATGCCCGTGGTGGCGATGCAGTACTGCACCGTCAGCGTCGGCATCGTGTTGTCGTGCGGCTGGCTACCCCCTGTGAACGAGGTGCTCTGCGTGGACATCGCCAGCGCGGTGGCCCCGGTCACGTCGCTGGCATAGAACAGCGTGGCACCGACCGCCGCGGGCAGGAGTCCAGCCGGTGAGGGGCTGGTTGCCGCCATCGTCGTGACCTGTGCGACATGGGTATGCGCCGGCATCTGCGGCACGGTCACGGCCACCGTTTCGGTACCGCTCTTCTGGGCGATCACGTAGTTGCTCAGGCCAGGGCCCTGGCCCTGGTGAACCGGCAGGCGTCCGCGTAGATCCGGCACCCCGAAGTTTGTTTGCCCATCGCCGCCATACGAGGTGCCTAGCAGGAGGTACAGTGCTTCGTATTCGGAGATCTGCAGCAGCGAGCCGTCGCACGCCTGCCAGCCCTGAGGCGTGCGGCCGAAGCCGAACATGCGGATTTCGCCGATGAATGGAGTGCCCATGTGATCCTTCCTGGTCGATGAGGCGCCGCGCGTTCAGGCGCAGCCGAATGCGGTCGCGTTTAGCTGCGCGAGGGGAAAATGCCCGACAGCGCGATGCAGAAATTGATCGTGGTGTAGGGCTGCAGATTCGGATGCGGTTGGTCACCGCCAGCGGGCGCGACCGTTGCCGGCGCCAGCGGAACCGTCGTTCCCGGAGCGGCATATAGCGGCGTGGCGGCACCCGAAGTGGCCATGTTGGTGGCAAACACGCGGCCGGTCGGTGTGCGGTTGTTGCCGCCGGTGCTGCTGCATTCCACCAGGTGGTTGTGCGCGGGCAGGTTGGCGGGCAACAGGGTCACCGCCTCCGCGCCGCCCGCCTGACCCATCGGTGCAACCGGCGGCTGCCAGTTCGCATCGGCCGACGGCGCGTACCCGACCGGTGTGCGACCGCGCAGATCAGGTAGGGCAAACGTAGTCCGGCCATCGCCGCCAAAGCGCGGCCCTAGCAGACTGAACAATGCCTGGTTCTGATTGACCGGCAGCAGCTGGCCATTGCATTGCGCAAAATATTTCGGCGCGAAGGCGAAACCGGTCAGCATGACCTGGCCGATGAAAAACTCGCTCATGCAGCTCTCCCTGCGTAGGTGCGCCGCCGACATGTGTCGGGGGTCGCCGTACAGATACCCGTCGCGACCGCGTCCCACAAGCCGGGACAATCCAGAACTGGAATGAAGTATTAATTTTTTGTTCTTTAACTGGCAGTCAGTTCCTGTTTCAATGCGCTCGCAATGCCAGGGGATGACGTCTCTAGGGCGGCATTGCCTTCAGGCACGAGGACCGTGCCGGCGCCGGGGTGGCGCTTCATCAGGGGTAAAACGTGAACAAGCCGCAGTGGCGTGGAACAGGCACCGGTGCGCCGATGCGCTGGATGGTGGCCGTGATGATCTGCGCCCTGGCGCTCCTGCTACCCGGACAGGTCTGGGCACAGGGGGCGTCGGCCTATTGTTCGACCCAGAACGCCACGATCAATCGGAGCGGTTCGGTGACGTTCGACGTCAGCAACTGCGATGGCCCCTCCAACATCGGCATGGGCGACGACCCGCGCAATCCGCTGGATGCCAATGGCCGCGGTTCCACTGCCAACGGCAGCATCCAGCTCAGCTTTCAGAGTGGCCCCGGCACCCAGACGGTCACCTATACGCATGGGGGGAATTCTGCGACCTCCGATACGTTCTACCTGCGCGACGAGGACGAAAACGTCCTCACCTTCAACATCACCATCAACCCCTCGCGCACGGCCAGCATTGCGGTCAGCCCGGTCAACAGCAGCGAGGACAGCGGCGCTGCCTTCGTCTACACGGTGACGTTGAGCCAGACCAACACATCGGCGACCACGGTGAACCTGGCCCGGAGCGGTACCGCCACCAGCGTCATCGACTACTCCGGTGCGGTGAGCAGCGTCGTGGTGCCGCCCAATGCCTCCTCCGCCAGCTTCAGCGTCACCCCGATCGCCGATGGCGTGGTGGAACCGGACGAGACGGTGACCTTCAGCGTCGCCAACGGCACCGGCTATTCGCCCGGCAGCCCGGCCAGCGCGACGGCCACCATCGTCAATGACGACGTCACCACCGCCTCGATCGCGGTGTCGCCTGCGAGCGTGGCCGAGGATGGCGGCACCAACCTGACCTACACCGTGACACTCACCAATCCGTCGTCAACCGCCGTCTCGATCGGTTTCAGCATCGGCGGCACGGCAACGTCGGGCACTGACTTCGCGGCGGTGAACTCGCCGCTGGTGATTCCGGCCGGGCAGACCAGCGGCAGCATCGTCATCGATCCCACTGCGGACGCGACGTCGGAGCCCGACGAAACGGTCGTGATCACCCTCAGCGCGGGCAGTGGGTATGTGGTGGGTTCGCCCAACAGCGCCACCGGCACCATCGTCAATGACGATGTGCCGTCGTTGAGCATCAACGACGTCTCGGTGAACGAGGGCAATGCCGGTACGACGACAGCCACCTTCACCGTGTCGTTGAGCCAGCCGGCCGGTGCCGGCGGCGTCAGCTTCGACATCGGCACCGCCGATGGCACCGCAAACGCCGGTTCGGATTACGTCGCCTCCAGCCTGAGCGGGCGGACCATTCCCGCCGGCAGCAGCAGCGCCACCTTCAGCGTGCTGGTCAACGGCGACACCCTCAACGAACCGGACGAAACCTACTTCGTCAACGTCAGCAATGTCACCGGCGCCAATGTGGCCGATGCACAGGGCCTTGGCACGATCGTCAACGACGACACGGCGCAGGCGCTGTCGATCGACGATGTCAGCGTGATCGAGGGCAACAGCGGCACCACCACGGCCACCTTCACGGTGAGCCTGAGCACGGCCAGCGGCCAGACCGTCACGGTCAATTACGCTACCGCCGACGGTACCGCCACGGCTGGCAGCGATTACGCCGCCCGCTCGGGAACGCTGAGCTTCGCCCCGGGAACCACCACGCAGACCGTGGCGATTTCCGTCAACGGCGATCTTTCGGTGGAGCCCAACGAGACCTATCGCGTGGTGCTGTCCAGCGCCACCAATGCCACCATCGCCCGCGCCACCGGTACCGGCACCATCAACAACGACGATGCCGTGGTGATCATCGCCCCGGCGTCGCTGCCGGCGGCAACGGCGGGCACCGCCTACACTCAAAATCTGTCGGCCAGCGGTGGTACCGCCCCGTACACCTTCGCGCTCAGTGCCGGTGCGTTGCCGGCCGGGGTGACCCTGAGCGCCAGCGGCGTGCTGACGGGCACCCCGACCGCCAGCGGCAGCTTCAACTTCACCGTGAGCGCCACCGACAGCGGAGCGCCGACCACCGGAAGCCGCGCTTACACGCTGGTGGTTGCCGGCGCGGCCGTGAACCTGCCGGCCACCACGCTGGCACCGGGAACCGCCGGTCAGGCCTACTCGGCCGCCATCACGCCGGCTAGCGGCGGTATCGCGCCCTATACCTACGCCCTGGCTGCCGGCGTCCTACCGGCCGGGATCACGGTCAATAGCGCAACTGGTGCGCTGAGCGGCACGCCCACGGCGCCCGGTACCTACAATTTCACCCTGACGGCCACGGACAGCACGCCCAGCCCGGCCGCGCAGGCCTCGCGCAGCTATGCGCTGACCATCGCTGCCCCGCAAGTCGTGGTCGCACCGACCACGGTGCCCGGTGCCACGCGTGGCACCGCCTACAGCCAGGCACTGAGCGCCAGTGGCGGTACCGCGCCGTACACCTACGCGATTGCCAGTGGCGTATTGCCGGCGGGCCTGACCCTGGCCAGCAACGGCACGCTGTCGGGTACGGCAACGGTGGAAGGCACGTTCAACTTCACCGTGCAGGCGACCGACGCCAACAGCTTCACCGGCACGCAGGCGTATGCGCTGACCGTAGCTGGCCCGACCCTGGTGCTGCCTGCATCCACCTTGCCTGCGGGCACGGCAGGGCAGGCGTACACCGCGGCCATCACTCCGGCCACCGGCGGTACTGCGCCCTACAGCTATGCGCTGACTGGCGGCGCGCTGCCGGCTGGCGTGGTGCTGGACACGGCCACCGGTGGACTGAGCGGCACACCTACCGTGGCGGGCACGTTCAACTTCACCCTCACTGCCTCCGACA
>NZ_JSZE01000053.1 GCF_000802365.1 Xanthomonas cannabis pv. cannabis | reverse complement strand
GCGCGCAAGCGCGCTCCACAGACCGCACTGCATTCAGCGTTTAACGCACTGCATGCTCGCTCAACGCTTGCCGCGCCAGACCCGGATCGTCTGCAAAGAACGCATCGATGCCAGTGTCCAGGTAGACCTTGAGCTCGGCCAACGCCCCTGCGTCATTGCGCTCGGTCACCGCACCATTGTTGCGGTTGTTGGCCGCCAGAAAATAATTCTCCGGGCGGAACGTATATGGCTGCACCTGCAAGCCTGCCGCGTGCGCGTCGCGTACCAGGCGGGTTGGCGTGCCCAGGCGTTGCTGCGCATCCAGCGGGATGATGCTGCGGATGTCCGGTCCGATCGCATCGGCGTAGCCGGCGATCTGCTTCAGGCCATCGAGCGTGATCATCTCCCCATAGGTCTTGGGCGCTTTGTCGACGCCGGCATCGGGCAGCGCCATCTGCGCGCCACCCAGCAACTGCAGCAGACGGATATTGCTGGTGCGCCCGATCTTGCTGCGCAGATAGCGCAAGTTGTTGGTCTCGAACGATTGAATGATTACCGGTGCCGTGCGCGTATACGCATGCGCGTGCAGCGTGGCCAACACCTTGTCTTCCATCGGCAGACCTAGCGCCTTGAAATAGCTCGGATGCTTGATTTCCGGAATCAGCCCGATGGGGCGGCCGGTGGCGGCCGACTGCGCGGCCACGAAATCGATGATCTCCTCGAAGGTCACAATCTGGAACTGCCCATCCCAGCGCGTACCACGCAACTGCGGCAAGCGCTCGCGTGCACGCAGGGTCTTCAACTCGTTCAAGGTGAAGTCTTCGGTGAACCAACCCTCCATCGACTGACCATCGATGGTCTTGCGGGTCTTGCGCGCGGCGAACTCCGGATGACTGGCCACGTCGGTGGTGCCACCAATCTCGTTCTCGTGGCGCGCCACCAGCACCCCATCCTTGGTCGCCACCAGATCCGGCTCGACAAAATCGGCGCCATCGGCAATCGCCTTGGCGTACGCGGCCAGGGTGTGCTCCGGGCGCAACGCGCTGGCACCACGGTGCGCAAAGATCTGCACCGTTTTCGCCAACGGCGCTTCTGCAACTGCGGGGCCGCTCACGCCGACCATCATCGCTCCCACCAACCAAAGACGACCGAACTGCATCATGCATGTCTCCAACGAAAAACAGCTAGCAAACCACCGCATGATCGCCAGGCGGGCGTGGCCGACGAGCAATGCGGCATGTACGACTCTACATCCCGCTCTGCTGCATCGTCCCTACCCGCCTGACAACCGTGTGACGTCTTGTCAGCACTCTAGAACTGTTTACGTCGACGGACATCGGCGTCGGCAGGCAACAGCAGACCCGCTGTTACGATTCCCCGATTCCCGATTCCCGTCCTCAGAACTTCGCATCCAGCGTCAGGAAGAACTGCCGCGGCGCGCTGGCATGGAACGCCAACTGCCGCCCGTTCGGATCGCTATTGGCGAACGCGGTGAGATTGGACGCGTAACGCTTGTCGGTGAGGTTGGTGACATTGAGCGAGAGCTTGAGCCCCTGCAGCACACCGACCTGGCCGAGGTCGTACCCGGCGCCGGCATCGAACGAGGTGTAGCCGCCAAAGCCCTGGTCGTTTGTGTAGGTGTAGAAGCGCTCACCGGTGTACTTGCCGCGCAGGTTGACGTTCCAGTTCGCGTAATTGAAGGCAATTTCGCTGGCGAACATGCGCTTGGGCGTATCCACCGTGGTCTTGCCGGCAGTGGGAATGGTCACACCGTTCTGCACATAGTTGTCGTCGTAGGTAGAGCGGTTGATCGAGGCCGAGTTGTACCACTGCAGGTAGCTGGTCGGCTTCCAGATCACGGTGAGTTCGCCGCCGCGGCTGCTCACTGAGCCCACGTTGAAGAAGCGCGTGGTGCAGGCCGGCGTGGTGCCCTGCTGGATGCTGGCGCATGGGTTGAGCGAGAGCAGGCGGTTGTCGAAGGTGACGTCGTAACCCACCAGCGATGCCTCGAAGCGATCGCGCACGAAGCGGTAGCCGGCTTCCAGTGTGCGCGACTTTTCCGGCTCCAGTGCACCGACGCTGGCGTCGAACGAGGCCTGTGTCACCAGCAACGGACCGCCGGCACCACCGCCCTGGAAGGCGGCGATATTTTCCGCATAGGAGGCAAACAGTTCCTGGCCCTCGGCAACGCGATAGCCCAGCCCGATCTGCGGCAGCACCGACTCGCTGGCCTTGAGCGAGCCGGTGGCCACCGGCGCTTCCACCGCTACGCCCGGCGTCTCGCGCGCGGTCATTTCCGTGCTCGGGCTCTTGATGCCCAGGTCCAGGCTCAGACGCTCATCGAAGAACTTGAAATTGCCCTGCACATAGAACTGGCGCGTGGTGATCACATAGTTCTGCGAGAACAAGCGACGGTTGGGATTCTGCAGGAACTTGTCGTCGCTGACCGGGCCGGTGATCCAGTAGAAGTTGCGCTCCACATCGTGGTGATTGCGCTCGTACCACAGGCCGGCTTCCAGGTGATGCGGACCCAAGTCCCACCCGAGCGAGGCGATACCGCCGGTGCGATTGATCCAGTAATTGGTGCTGCGGATGGAGATCGGCAATGCCTGCGGCGTGCCCGGATTCGATGCCTGGCCCGGCGACCACCAGTGGCCCTGGCCCTTGTTTTCGTGGTGGTACACCTGCGTGTGCAGGCTGATCGCATCGTTGGGCTGGAAGTCGCCGGCCACATAGAACAGATCGTCGTCGCGCAACGCACGGCTCTGGTAATACGCATCATCGATGTTGTCGACGCCACCGCTGAAACCGCAACGCGACGCATCGCGCGTGGCCGGTGCGCAATAGGCTGCGGCTAGAGCGCGGTTCCAGTCCGGCGCGTACAGGTTCCAGTCCCAGCCCAGCCCACGTGCCATGCCACTCTTGGACAGGTACGAATAATCGGCTTGCGAGGTCCGCGAGGTGTCCGCGAATGCGGTCAGCTTGCCACCATCGAATTGATACACACCCTTGGCATTGAACTGCCGCGTGGTGGTCGGCGAGTCCGGGCGCGCCCACATGTCCGCTTCGGCATTGATACCCGATAGATACGCAGAAAACCCGTTGTAATCGCCGGTATCCACGCGCAGGAAGGTACGACGATTGGCATCGGACCCCACCGTCTGCGACACCTGCCCGCCGAACACGCTGGACGGGTCGGCCGAGTAATACTGGATGGTGCCGCCCAGGTTGCTGGTGGAGGCCGTGCCCAACGCACCGATACCCGAGGCCAGCTCCACGCCCCCGAAGTTTTCTGCGATCAGCGCGCGGCTGATGTTGAGGCCGTTGTAGTTGCCGTAGGCGTTGTCGCCCAGCGGCAGGCCGTCGAGCGTGTAGCCCAGGCGCGTGCCATTGAAGCCGCGCAGGCTGATCGTCTGCGATTCTTCGTTGGCACCGAACGCATCGTTGGATTGCACGTTCACGCCCGGCATGCGGTTGAGCAGCTTCTGGATGCTGGTGCCGGGCGGCAACACCGGGATGTCCTGCTGGGTGATGCGCTGCACCTGGCGTGTTTCGCCCTGGCCGATCACCGATACCGCATCGAGCTGCTGCACGGTGGCCGAGCTGGCGGAGGCATCGGCAGACACGGCGGCAGCTGCATCGGCGGCATGCGCAGCTGGCGACAGCACGAGCGCGGTGAACACGGCAGCACTTAGGAGATGGATCTTGGGCATGAGCGGCACGGGGGACGAGTCAAAAGATGACGGCAAGCGTGCGACAGCTGTCTTGCGCCGATGCGACGCACAGATGACAGTGCGGCGACAACCGCTGCGCCCGCCGCGCCACCACTGCGTTGCGCTGGCATGCCGCTGTCATCTGCACGTCGTAATCTGCGTACTCTTCCGCTGTGCCGCCTGAAGGATCCGCCTCATGTCGTACCGTCTTCCTCGCCCTTTCCACCGGACGTTGGCAGGCCTCGCCGCCATCGCCCTGCTGGCCGGCAGTGGCGGCATGGCGCGTGCGCGGCAAGCGGCGACACCGGCGGATTCGGTGCTCGCCACCGACGTGCGTGGCTACCTCGATAAGGACCAGCTACCCGACAGTCTGCGCTTGGTGCCGCCCCCGCCGCAGGACGGCAGCGCTGCGCTCGCCAACGACGAGGCCGTCGCCAAGGCCATGCTCGCCCTGCGCGGCACCCCACGCTGGGACCTGGCAGCGCAGGACGCGGTGCTGGGTTTCCCCGCTGCGGCTAGCCATTTCAGCTGCGCGCTTGGCGTGCAGATCGATCCGGCCAATACCCCGCATCTGCTGCGCCTGCTCGAACGCAGCATGCGCGATGCCAGCACCACCACCAGCGCCGCCAAGGCACGCTACCAACGTCCGCGTCCGTTCATGCGCAACGACCAACCGATGTGCACCCCCGCCGACGACGCGGCGCTGCGCAAGAACGGCTCCTACCCCTCCGGCCACACGGCCATCGGCTGGAGCTGGGGCCTGATCCTGTCGGAAATCGCCCCCACCCATCGCGACGCCCTGCTCGCCCGCGGCCGCGCCTTCGGCGACAGCCGCCTGGCCTGCAATGTGCACTGGCAGAGCGATGTCATCCAGGGCCGCATGCTGGGCGCCGCTACCGTCGCTGCGCTGCACGACAACCCGGCATTCCAGAAAGATCTGGCGGCGGCACGTGGCGAGATCGAGATGGCACGTGCGAAACAATTGGCAACGCCCGCATCGCACGTCTGCGACACCGAAAATGCCGCGCTGCAGACGGTGCTGCCGGGGTGTGATGTAAAACGCCAGCGCCAGCCAAGCTGATGCTGCGCCGTCGGCGGGACGAATCCGCATCACTGCTGTGGTGCGGTGCGAGCTGACCGGCTCGGGCGCGTCTGCTAGGCGACGAGTTCGGGATTGGCCCACCACCCGGCATCACTTCCCGATACAAAAACTCGAAAAGATCTTGCCCAGCAATTCATCGGCGCTCAGCTTGCCGGTGATCTCGCCCAGTGCCGCATGCGCCAGGCGGAGTTCTTCCGCCGCCAGTTCGAGCTGCTCGAAACCCAGCTCAAGGTCGGCGGCGTCCGCGTGGTGTTCGGCGCGGCGTAGCGCTTCCACATGGCGGGTGCGTGCGGAGAACTCGCCGTCCACGCTGTCGGTTGCGTCGCCGAGCGCGAGCTCGCGCAAGCGGATGTGCAACTGCTCCAGTCCCTGCCCAGTCACCGCCGATACCGCGATCGCATCGCGATCGAGCGATGCGGGTTCGGCCAGCAGGTCGCATTTGTTGTGGATCCACAGCTGGCGTGGCACTGCATCGATGGCATCGCCGATCGCATCGCGTGCAGCCTGCGGGTCCCGTGCATCCAGCACTACCAACGCCAGATCGGCGCGCTCAAGTTCGGCGCGGGCGCGGCGCATGCCTTCGCGCTCGATCGCGTCGCCGCCCTCGCGCAGGCCGGCAGTGTCAACCAGGGTCAGCTCGAAGCCATCGAGCTGGATGGCCTCGTGCAAGGTGTCGCGTGTGGTGCCGGCGACGTCGGTGACGATGGCGCGGTCGCTGCCGGCCAGCGCGTTGAGGAGCGAACTCTTGCCGGCGTTGGGCGGGCCGATCAGCACCGCATGCAGACCGTCGCGCAGCTTGCGCCCGCGCTCTGCGTCACGCAGCAGTTGCACCAGCAGTGCGCGTGTCTGGGTTAGCTCCTGACGCACTTGCGACCCACCCAGCGTGTCCAGCGGCTCATCGGCGAAATCGATTGCCGCTTCGACATGGATGCGCAGACGCGTCAGGCTCTCGCTCACCGCATCCACCCGCCGCGAGAACACGCCATCGAGCGAGCGCCGCGCTGCGCGGGCAGCCCGCAGATCACTGGCAGCGATGAGATCGGCAATCGCTTCGGCCTGCGCCAGGTCGAGTTTGCCGTTGAGAAACGCACGTTCGCTGAACTCGCCCGCGCGCGCCTGGCGGGCGCCCACTGCGATGCAACGCGCCACCACCTGGCGCAGCAGCACCGGGCTGCCATGGCCCTGCAGCTCCACCACGTCTTCGCCGGTAAAGCTGTGCGGCGCCCGGAACCACACCGCGATGCCATCGTCGATCACCTCGCCCTGCGCATCGCAAAAGCGTGCGTAACGCGCGTGCCGCGGTTGCAGGCCGGCAACGCCCAGCGCTGCGGCGATCTGCACCGATTGCGGGCCTGACAATCGCACGATCCCGATGCCGCCGACCCCGGCTGCACTGGCAATGGCAACGATGGTGGATGTAGCTAAGGACATGGGCACTGGCTCCAACCTGGATTGCAAAGCATAAGCGCGGCTCTCAGAACCGCGTGGTAGCGAGCGACGATGCACTGCGGACGCGTGCGTCGCGCGGACTGCACGCGCGTTCCTTCTGGCACCTGTATGCAATTCCTCAGCGTCGCCGGATCAAGGCGACTGCAGCGGCACGCCTGCACAGCGCCGCTGCTTGCGGTTGCAGCTCCAGAGACGTGGAGTACGCCCTGCGCAACCTGGCGCGATCGTCGGGTACAGCACAGGCAGCACCAGAGGGCGATAGACCATCGCGCACGAGGGACCGGTTCTAAGGGTGTTTCCAGCGCCAACATGCCACTTCGACATGGGGTACTGGCGGCAATCCACAAAGCCGGATTCCGGCGCTGGCGCTGACAACCGCTGGCCCGCATGCAGAAAGCCCGCCTTGCGGCGGGCCTTCTGAAACTTACTTGGCGTTGGCCTGGATGATCTTGCTCGGCTTCTCGCCGTGCTGGCGGATCATCCACCATTGGATCAGCAGACCCAGCCCGCCATTGACCACCCAGTACAGCACCAGGCCGGCCGGCATGAAGGCCATCATGACGCCGAACACCAGCGGCATGAACTGCATCATCTTGGCCTGCATCGGGTCCATGCCCGGGGTGGGGGTCAGTTTCTGCGTGGCCCACATGATCGCGATGTTGAGCACCGGCAGGATGAAGTACGGGTCGCGCGCGGTCAGATCCTGGATCCAGCCCAGCCACGGCGCCTGACGCAGTTCCACCGACTCCACCAGCACCCAGTACAGCGCGAAGAAGATCGGCATCTGGATCAGCAGCGGCAGGCAGCCCCCCATCGGGTTGATCTTTTCCTTCTTGAACAACTCCATCGTCGCCTGTTGATACTTGACGCGATCGTCGCCGTAGCGCTCCTTCAGCTGCGCCAGGCGCGGCTGGAAGCGGCGCATCTTGGCACCGGACTTGTACTGCGCCGCGGACAGCGGATACAGCGCCAGACGCAGCAGCACCACCAGGCCGATGATGGCCCAGCCCCAGTTGTGCAGGAAACTGTGCAGGTGGCTCAGCACCCAGAACAGGCCCTGGCCGATGATGGCCATGATCGAGAAGCGGCTGTAGTCGACCACGCGGTCCAGGCCCTTCACGTCTTCCTTGGCGATCAGGCTGACCAGCTTCGGGCCCACCCACAGGCGTGCCTCGGTGGTCGCGGTCTGGCCCGGCGCCACGGTGAAGGCCGGTCCACGCAGTTCGGCCACGTCACGCGGGCCGTCCTGGTTCAGGACGTACAGCGAGGCCTGGTCCTTTTGCGGAATCCATGCGGTGAAGAAGTGGTGCTGCAACAGCGCCACCCAGCCGCCGGTGATCTGGCGATTGAGGCCACCGTCGTCCATGTAGTCCTTGAACGCGCGACGCTCGTAGCCTTCCTGCGGGCTGTACCAGGTCGCCCCGTTGAAGCTGAAGGAGTCCGGGTTGGTCATGCCGCGGCTGAGGATGGTCGGCACCCGGCTCAGCTTGCGGAACACATAGCCGTTCCACGGCGCGCCGCTCTTGTTGATCACTTCATCCTTGATCGAGATCGCATAGCGGCCACGTTCCAGGGTGAAGGTGCGGCGGATCGACACGCCATTGGGGCCATTCCACACGAACGGCACCACCAGGGTGTTCTGGCCCTTGGCCAGTTCGAACGCCGTGCCCGGCTGCTCGGCGCGGAAGCCGCCCACGCCCGGCACCGGCGAATGCTCGCTGGCCCAGCCGCTGGTGGCGTTATACGGGTGCGCCGGATCTTCGGTCAGCAGGCTGACCGGCGCGGTGCCGTCCTTGGTCTGCGGGAACTGCAGCAGTTCGGCATCGAGCACGCTGCGGCCATCCAGCTTCAGGCGCAGCACGTCCGACGTCAGGGTCACCACCGGTGCAGCGCCGGCAGCCGCCGGCGTCGCGGCAGTGCTGCTGGTTGCCGGCACCGTGCCCGGCGCGCCGGCCTGCGGAATGGCCTGGGCAGCGGGCACATTGGCGGCGCTTGGCGCTGCCGCATCCAGATCACGCGCGGCCGGGACCGATTGCGTGGCCGCTGCAACAGGCGCGTTGGCAGCTGCCTTGTCCTTGCCCCACTCCATCCACAGCAGCGCCGCGACCATCAGCCAGGCAAAAATCAGGAAAACACGGGTCTGGTTCATCGGGCAGCAACTCGCTCAGTCGGAACTACAGTTCCGGCTCTGTCGGGGAAAGGGAGGATGGGTGCATCGTCCTGGCGGGCGGCATTGTGCCGGGCGCAGCAGGCAGGGGCAATGCGCCGGCGCGGCGCAGCAGACGCAGGAAGGCGTCGCGAATCTGCGGATTGGTCGCCTTCGCCGCTGCCGAGCGCGCCACAATCACGTAATCGCCGCCGGCCAGCTCGGGCAACAGGTGACGCATGGCATCGCGCAGCACGCGTTTGATGCGATTGCGGCCAACCGCACGCGTATCGACCTTGCGTGACACCGCCATGCCCAGGCGCGGCGGCGTATCGCCCGTCCGCCAGTGCAGGCTGAGCAGTGGGTCCGAGGTGCGACGTGCGGTATCGAAGACAACCGTATATTGCGCACGCGTACGAACCCGCGCAGAGCGAGGAAATCGCCTGCACGGGTTCGATGCGTTCACGGTAGGACTTGCCTCGGCCGCGGAAAGCGGCGCGGCAATCAAGCGCTCAGGCGCTTGCGGCCCTTGGCGCGGCGGCGAGCCAGGATCTTGCGGCCGTCGGCGGTTGCCATACGTGCGCGGAAACCATGGTCGCGTGCTCGCTTGAGGTTGCTGGGTTGGAAAGTACGCTTGGTGGCCATGGGGCCCTCTGCATGAATGGAGACGAATAGAACCGGAAATTCTATAGGACCTCTACAGCCCGGGTCAACTCCCTGCACGTCATGCCGATGAGGGGCTTGCATGCGCCCTGTGGATGGACCTGTGAATAAGTCTGGGAAAAGCCTGCCCGCGGTGCTAGGCTGGCCCATCCTCTTTTCACTTCCGGGCTGCGTGCACGGCGCCTTGCTGCGCGCCGCAGCCAGCAACTGATGATCACACTTTGATGGATGCTTGGCCCCGCTGTCTGGAACGTCTCGAAGCCGAATTCCCGCCCGAGGATGTCCACACCTGGTTGAAACCCCTGCAAGCCGAAGACCGCGGCGACAGCATCGTGCTGTACGCCCCGAATGCCTTCATCGTCGACCAGGTGCGCGAACGATACCTGCCGCGCATTCGCGAGTTGCTGGCGTACTTCGCCGGCAACGGCGAGGTGGCGCTGGCGGTGGGTTCGCGCCCACGTGCGCCCGAGCCGGCTCCCGCACCGGTGGCCGCGCCCAGTGCGCCCAGCGTCGCGCCGATGGTGCCGTTTGCCGGCAACCTGGATTCGCACTACACCTTCGCCAACTTCGTGGAGGGTCGCAGCAACCAGCTTGGCTTGGCGGCGGCGATCCAGGCAGCGCAGAAACCCGGCGACCGTGCGCACAACCCATTGCTGCTGTACGGCAGCACCGGCCTGGGCAAGACCCATCTGATGTTTGCTGCCGGCAACGCGCTGCGTGAAGCCAACCCGGGCGCCAAGGTGATGTACCTGCGCTCGGAGCAGTTCTTCAGCGCGATGATCCGCGCACTGCAGGACAAGGCGATGGACCAGTTCAAGCGCCAGTTCCAGCAGATCGATGCACTGCTGATCGACGACATCCAATTCTTCGCCGGCAAGGACCGCACGCAGGAAGAGTTCTTCCACACCTTCAACGCGCTGTTCGACGGTCGCCAGCAGATCATCCTGACCTGCGACCGCTACCCGCGCGAAGTCGAGGGTCTTGAGCCGCGGCTGAAGTCGCGCCTGGCCTGGGGCCTGTCGGTGGCGATCGATCCGCCGGATTTCGAGACCCGCGCGGCCATCGTGCTGGCCAAGGCACGCGAGCGCGGCGCCGACATTCCCGACGACGTGGCGTTCCTGATCGCCAAGAAGATGCGCTCGAACGTGCGCGACCTGGAAGGCGCACTCAACACCCTGGTAGCACGCGCCAATTTCACCGGCCGCTCGATCACGGTGGAGTTCGCCCAGGAGACGCTGCGCGACCTGCTGCGTGCCCAGCAGCAGGCGATCGGCATTCCCAACATCCAGAAGACCGTGGCGGACTACTACGGCCTGCAGATGAAGGACCTGCTCTCCAAGCGGCGCACACGTTCGCTGGCGCGCCCGCGTCAGGTCGCCATGGCGCTGGCCAAGGAGCTCACCGAACACAGCCTGCCGGAGATCGGCGATGCGTTTGCCGGCCGTGACCACACCACCGTGCTGCATGCCTGCCGGCAGATCCGCACCTTGATGGAGGCCGACGGCAAGCTCCGCGAGGACTGGGAAAAGCTGATTCGCAAGCTCAGCGAGTGAGGCACTGACGCCGATCGCGGTCCACGTGGAAAAAAGCGTGGATGAGTTGGGGTCAAATGCGGGAGAATCTGTGGATAACGTTGCCCTGCGATCCGGGCGGAAAACCATCCACAGGTTTTCCTACCAGACCAAGGGCATTAGTCCAACGGCTTTCGGGTGCTGAAATTCCTTTGGGAACAAAGAGTTATGGTGGTTATCCGCTGAAAACGGCCCTACCATCACCACCAAGCTTTTGATTTATCCATTATTTTTTAAAGCATAGGGGCACGGAACCACATGCGTTTTACACTGCAGCGCGAAGCTTTCCTCAAGCCGTTGGCCCAGGTCGTCAACGTGGTCGAACGCCGCCAGACCTTGCCGGTTCTTGCCAACCTGCTGGTACAGGTCAAGGACGGGCAAGTCTCGCTGACCGGCACGGACCTGGAAGTGGAAATGATCTCGCGCACGATGGTGGAAGATGCGCAGGATGGTGAAACCACGATCCCGGCGCGCAAGCTGTTCGATATTCTGCGTGCCCTGCCCGACGGCAGCCGCGTCACCATCTCGCAGACTGGCGATAAGGTCACGGTGCAGGCCGGGCGCAGCCGCTTCACGCTGGCAACGCTGCCGGCCAACGATTTCCCGTCTGTCGACGAGGTCGAGGCCACCGAACGCGTGGGTGTGCCGGAGGCAGCGTTGAAAGAGCTGATCGAGCGCACGGCGTTCGCGATGGCGCAGCAGGACGTGCGGTATTACCTCAACGGCTTGCTGTTCGACCTGCGCGAAGGGTTGTTGCGATGCGTGGCCACCGATGGCCATCGCCTGGCACTGTGCGAAACCGAGCTGGAAAAGGCCGGCGGTGCCAAGCGTCAGATCATCGTGCCGCGCAAGGGCGTGACCGAGTTGCTGCGCCTGCTGGAAGCAGCAGACCGTGAGGTCGAGCTGGAAGTTGGCCGTAGCCATATCCGCGTCAAGCGTGGCGATGTGACCTTCACCTCGAAATTGATCGACGGCCGCTTCCCGGACTACGAAGCCGTGATCCCGATCGGTGCCGACCGCGAAGTCAAGGTCGATCGTGAGGCCCTGCGTGCGTCGCTGCAGCGTGCGGCAATTCTGTCCAATGAGAAATACCGTGGCGTCCGCGTCGAGGTATCACCTGGGCAGCTGAAGATCAGCGCGCATAACCCCGAGCAGGAAGAGGCGCAGGAAGAGATCGAGGCCGACACCAAAGTGGATGACCTGGCGATCGGCTTCAACGTGAATTATTTGCTGGATGCGCTTTCAGCGTTGCGCGATGAGCACGTCGTCATTCAGTTGCGTGATGCAAATTCCTCGGCCTTGGTCCGCGAAGCCAGCAGCGAGAAGTCCCGTCACGTCGTGATGCCGCTGCGTCTCTGACCTAGCGTTCCACGTGGAACACGAAATGCCCGGCGAAAGCCGGGCTTTTTTATGCCCGAATGCGGACAACGCGAAATGCCGTAGGGCTATGACTAGAGCCGACATGAGCGGGGACTTAGGTAGCAGCAATTTCGCGGTCATGTCCGGGTGTAGTATTCCTGGATGTGGGGGTCTCCCAGCAGTGGCCTGGCCAACGCTGACAACGAAGGTTGGTTGAGTACATGAGCTTCTACGGTCGGCGCCGCGCTCATGGGCGCTAGATTTTGCCGCTGAACCCTTTAGTCACGGGCCTACTTCCAATAAGTGCCTTCACTCCAGGCATTACATGCCACGTATCGTATGCACCGATGACAGAAAGCCCGAGCGATACGCAGAGCACAGGAAGCCCTGTCCCTCGTACTGCTCCAGCGACTGCGGGTCTGCACGTCTGTCCCGCACCGTTGGCGCAGCCCTCAAGCGAGGGGATTACCGCCCGCTGCGTCTGCTAGTCAGAAGGGCGTGACTGGTCCAGCCAGAGCAGACTCATCTCGAATCGTGTTTTGGCAGAACCGGTCGCGCTGTCGGGGAGCTATGAACAATCCAAGGAGAGTAAACCTGTTCATATTTCCGAGAACCGCTCGGGAGGATTGGAGCCTTCTTCCGGCGCAAGGAAGTCCTCGATTTAGTTATGCACACCCTGCTCTGCTTTTAAATCTATAAATAACTTAAGAGCTTTGTGGTGATGGTAGGGCCAGATTTCGCCGAAAAGTATACCAACCACTTGTTTCTAAACGAATTTATGGGGTCGAAACCCTGTGGTTTAACCGGTTTTTGGTGATGTGTAACCTGTGGACAAGGGCCAGCGGACCGGTCGCTGTCGTTTTTGTCCCCACGTTATCCCCAGGCAGTCCTCAACGATCGATCCCCTGTCGCCGCGCGGACGTCGGGTCAATCACGTATCCTGCGCACCGACCGGACGCTCCGGATCACAGCCAGGAGCACACTCAGCGATGCACGTAGTGCGGTTGTCCATCCATCGACTGCGTCGGTTCGAGACGGTCGAGCTGCACCCTGCCAGCGCGTTGAACCTGCTGACCGGTGACAACGGCGCCGGCAAGACCAGCGTGCTCGAAGCGCTGCATCTGATGGCCTATGGGCGCAGCTTCCGCGGGCGGGTGCGAGACGGCTTGATCCGCCAGGGCTGCAACGATCTGGAAGTCTTTGTGGAGTGGTGCGAGCGCAACGGCGAAGCGTCCGAACGCACCCGCCGCGCAGGTCTGCGACACACTGGGCAGGAGTGGACCGGGCGGCTCGACGGCGAGGACGTCGCCCAACTGGGTTCATTGTGTGCAGCACTGGCGGTCGTCACTTTCGAGCCGGGCAGCCACGTGCTGATCAGCGGCGGCGGCGAACCGCGCCGTCGCTTCCTCGACTGGGGTTTGTTCCACGTGGAACCAGACTTCCTGGCGCTGTGGCGTCGCTATGCCCGGGCGTTGAAGCAACGCAACGCGTTGCTGAAGCAGGGGGCGCAACCACGACTGCTGGACGCCTGGGATCATGAACTCGCCGAATCGGGTGAAACGCTCACGTCCCGGCGCCTGCGCTACCTCGAACGCCTGCAGGACCGCCTGATTCCGGTGGCCGCTGCCATCGCCCCTTCGCTGGGCCTGTCTGCCCTGACTTTTGCACCCGGATGGCGACGTCACGAGGTCTCCCTCGCAGACGCGCTGTTGTTGGCACGCGAGCGGGACCGCCAGAATGGCTACACCTCGCAAGGTCCGCACCGCGCCGATTGGGCGCCCAGCTTCGAGGCGCTTCCCGGCAAGGACACCTTGTCGCGCGGACAGGCGAAATTGACCGCTCTGGCGTGCCTGCTGGCCCAGGCAGAAGATTTTGCCCATGAACGCGGCGAGTGGCCGGTCATTGCATTGGATGACCTGGGCTCGGAGCTCGATCGGCACCACCAGGCGAGCGTGCTGCAGCGCCTGGCGGCCGCGCCGGCGCAAGTGATGATCACCGCGACGGAAGTGCCGCCAGGTCTCGCCAGCGCAAGCGACCTGCTCACGTTGTTCCACGTGGAACACGGAGCCGTCTCCCGTCAACCGGCGTTAGGCTAAGACCACGGGCGATGCGGGCCGACTGGTATAATTTGCCCCGCTATCCCCCTTTTTCCACGGTGCGAAGCGGCTCGCTGCCGCTGGCGCCCGTGTTGTGGAGCCAACGGCACGCGCATGACCGACGAACAAAACATCCCGACGACACCCAACGGCACCTACGACTCCAGCAAGATCACCGTGCTGCGAGGCCTGGAAGCCGTCCGCAAGCGGCCCGGCATGTACATCGGCGACGTCCATGACGGCACCGGCTTGCACCACATGGTGTTCGAGGTGGTCGATAACTCGGTCGACGAAGCGCTTGCCGGCCATGCCGACGACATCGTGGTGAAGATTCTCGTCGATGGCTCGGTCTCGGTGTCCGACAACGGGCGCGGCGTCCCGGTCGACATCCACAAGGAAGAGGGCGTTTCCGCAGCCGAGGTCATCCTGACCGTGCTGCACGCCGGCGGAAAGTTCGACGACAACAGCTACAAGGTCTCCGGCGGCCTGCATGGCGTGGGCGTCTCGGTGGTCAATGCGCTGTCCGAGCATCTGTGGCTGGACATCTGGCGCGACGGCTTTCACTACCAGCAGGAATATTCGCTGGGCGAGCCGCAGTACCCGCTCAAGCAGCTGGAGGCCTCCACCAAGCGCGGCACCACCCTGCGCTTCAAACCGGCGGTCGAGATCTTCAGCGATGTCGAATTCCATTACGACATCCTGGCCCGACGCCTGCGCGAGCTGTCCTTCCTCAACTCTGGCGTCAAGATCACGCTGATCGACGAACGTGGCGAAGGCCGGCGCGACGACTTCCATTACGAGGGCGGCATTCGCAGCTTCGTGGAGCATCTGGCCCAGCTCAAGACCCCGTTGCACCCGAACGTGATTTCGGTGACCGGCGAGCACAACGGCATCGTGGTGGACGTGGCCCTGCAATGGACCGACGCCTACCAGGAGACGATGTACTGCTTCACCAACAACATTCCGCAGAAGGATGGCGGCACGCACCTGGCCGGCTTCCGCGGCGCCCTCACCCGGGTGCTCAGCACCTACATCGAGCAGAACGGCATCGCCAAGCAGGCCAAGGTCTCACTGACCGGCGACGACATGCGCGAAGGCATGATCGCGGTGCTGTCGGTCAAGGTGCCCGACCCCAGCTTTTCCTCGCAGACCAAGGAGAAGCTGGTCAGCTCGGACGTGCGCCCGGCGGTGGAAAATGCCTTCGGTGCGCGGCTGCAGGAGTTCCTGCAGGAGAACCCGAACGAAGCCAAGGCCATCACCGGCAAGATCGTCGATGCCGCCCGTGCACGCGAAGCCGCCCGCAAGGCGCGCGACCTGACCCGCCGCAAGGGCGCGCTGGACATCGCCGGCCTGCCCGGCAAGCTGGCCGACTGCCAGGAAAAGGACCCGGCGCTGTCGGAGCTGTTCATCGTCGAGGGTGACTCGGCCGGTGGTTCAGCCAAGCAGGGCCGCAACCGCAAGAACCAGGCGGTGCTGCCGTTGCGCGGCAAGATCCTCAACGTCGAACGCGCGCGTTTCGACCGCATGCTGGCGTCCGACCAGGTCGGCACGCTGATCACCGCGCTGGGCACCGGCATCGGCCGCGACGAGTACAACCCGGACAAGCTGCGCTACCACCGCATCATCCTGATGACCGACGCCGACGTGGACGGCTCGCACATCCGCACCCTGCTGCTGACGTTCTTCTACCGGCAGATGCCGGAGCTGATCGAGCGCGGCTACATCTACATTGGCCTGCCGCCGCTGTACAAGCTCAAACAGGGCAAGAGCGAGCTGTACCTGAAGGACGACGCGGCGCTCAATGCCTACCTGGCCAGCAATGCGGTCGAAGGCGCGGCGCTGATTCCGGCGACCGACGAACCGCCGATCACCGGCGAGGCACTGGAAAAACTGCTGATGCTGTTCACCAGCGCCCATGAAGCGATTGCCCGTAACGCGCACCGCTACGACCCGGCGCTGCTTACCGCCCTGATTGATCTGCCGCCACTGGATGTGGAGAAGCTGCAGGCCGAAGGCGACCAGCATCCCACCCTGGATGCGCTGCAGGCCGTGCTCAACGGCGGCACGCTGGGCACTGCCCGTTACCAGTTGCGTTTCGATCCGGCAACCGAGAACGCCCCGGCAACGCTGGTGGCTGTCCGTCGCCACATGGGTGAGGAATTCACCCAGGTCCTGCCGATGGGCGCGTTCGAAAGCGGCGAACTGCGTCCATTGCGTGAAGTCTCGCTGGCCCTGCACGACCTGGTGCGCGAAGGCGCCCAGATCGTGCGCGGCAACAAGAGCCACCCGATCACCAGCTTCGCGCAGGCACACGCCTGGCTGCTGGATGAAGCAAAGAAGGGCCGCCAGGTGCAGCGCTTCAAGGGCCTGGGCGAAATGAACGCCGAACAGCTATGGGAAACCACGGTCAATCCCGATACGCGCCGCCTGTTGCAGGTGCGCATCGAGGACGCAGTGGCCGCCGACCAGATCTTCAGCACCCTGATGGGCGATGTGGTGGAGCCGCGCCGCGACTTCATCGAAGACAACGCGCTGAAGGTGTCCAACCTGGATATCTGAGCCGCCTGCGTACCGGCACAGCGTCACGGCGCTGTGCCGGCGACCCGGTAGTCGCAGGACGATGATGAGCACAGCCCTCCCCCCTCCTCCGGCAGCGCGCCGTGCTGCCGGACGGCCACCCTTGCTATCCGTGCTGACCGGCTTCGGGATCGATGTGTTGATCGCCGTTGGCCTGCTGCTGACTCTGAGCGTGGCAGGTTTTGCGGTCTGGGGCGCCATCCGTGGTATCGGCTACGTGCAGGCAGCCAAGGCGCAGGGGCTGACGCCCTCCTCTGCCGAGGTGATGGCGGCAATCGGCCAGCCGGGCGTGGTGGTGCAGTTGCTCACCGCACTGGTCAGCACCGCGACGCCAGCTGTCCTGCTGTATTTCTGGCGCCGCCGTGCCACCGCCGGTGAACAGGCCGCCTCGCGCGCCGCCGTGCGCCGTTCGTCTACCTGGGGCTGGACGGCGTTGATCGCTGCAAGCGTGTTCCTGCTCAGCAATCTGGTCAGCGTCGCTGCCTCGGCACTGGGCATCAAACCGGTGCCGACCAATCTGCCGCTGATGGAAGAAGCCATCAAGCAGTGGCCGCTGGCCCTGGCGCTGTTTGCAGTGGTGATCGCTCCGGCCTACGAGGAACTGCTGTTCCGGCGCGTCTTGTTTGGCCGCCTGCTGGCCGCTGGCCGCCCCTGGTTGGGGATCGTACTCAGCGGCGCACTGTTCGCCCTGGTGCACGAAGTGCCCGGCATCAGCGGAAACGGCCCGGCGGCCATCGCCCAACTCTGGCTGGTCTACGGCAGCATGGGTGCCGCTTTTGCCTGGCTGTATTGGCGCACCGGTACGCTGTGGGCGCCCATCGCTGCACACGGCATCAACAACGCCACTGCGCTGGCCGCGTTGTATTTTTTCGGCATCGGGTAGTACGGACGGCCGCGGCCAGGTCCTTGCCAT
The DNA here is from genome assembly GCF_000802365.1 of Xanthomonas cannabis pv. cannabis. Lineage (GTDB taxonomy): Bacteria > Pseudomonadota > Gammaproteobacteria > Xanthomonadales > Xanthomonadaceae > Xanthomonas > Xanthomonas cannabis. The sequence goes on along the minus strand of NZ_JSZE01000053.1, from coordinate 2,796 downwards.
GCCGGTAGACCCCATAGCGGTTTGCGCATACCCCTGCCCTCCGCATGTGCCAGCGGAGCCGAACCAAGCACGATCCGCTGCGTTTTCCTGGTCGTTCCGGGCCGCTTGACGAAAAGTTAAGACGAGCCTGCCAAAATGTCCCCAGGGTTCTAGGGGGATCGAATGAAAGCCAGGCTGTTGATCGTTGTTGCCGTCCTTGCACTGACGGCATGTGCCACCACAACTTCGCCGACCGGCCGCCGACAGGTGGTGGGGGGCGTATCGCAACAGCAGCTCGACCAGCTTGGCGCGCAGTCGTTCGCGCAGACCAAGGCAAAGGAAAAAGTCAGCACCGACGGCAAACAGAACGCCTACGTGCAATGCGTGGTCAATGCGCTGGTGGCGCAGTTGCCGCCGCAGTGGCGCGAAACCCGCTGGGAAACCGCACTGTTCGTCGATGACGAGCCCAACGCCTTCGCCCTGCCCGGCGGCAAGGTCGGCGTAAACACCGGCATCTTCACTGTCGCCAAGACCCAGGACCAGCTCGCTGCCGTGCTTGGGCACGAGATCGGGCACGTGATCTCGCGCCACCACGAAGAACGCATCACCCGCCAGCTGGGCGCCCAGACCGGCCTGGGCATCATCGGCGCGCTCGCCGGGGCCGCCTATGGCGACGGCGCGGCCAGCGCGGTCAATCAGGTTGGCGGTATGACCGCCCAGACAGTGTTCCTGCTGCCTGGCTCGCGCACCCAGGAGAGTGAGGCCGATGTGGTCGGGCAGCGCCTGATGGCCCAGGCCGGCTTCGACCCGGCACAGGCGGTGACCCTGTGGCAGAACATGATGGCCGCCAGCGGCAATCGTCAACCGCAATGGCTCTCGACCCATCCCGACCCGACCAACCGCATCCGCGAGCTGCAGGCCGACGTCAACCAGCTCGAACCGGTGTATCAGCAGGCCAAGCATAACGGGCGCGTGCCGCGCTGTGGCTAGAGTAACTAACGGCAACTGCTCGGCCCTGGTTGACTCGTGTCGGCACTGACCTGGCATCAACGCGCCGCCCACTACACTGCGGCTGCGAGCGCAGCGAGTGGTCACTTGCTGTTAGCAGTGCTAAGACCTTTTCTCGTAACTCCCGATTGCCGCACCACAACATGGAAACCGTTTTCGGGAACTGAGACTTTCTGCTAAGTTTGCCGGCTCAGATTTTTCGTACAGCGTCCATTCCGCTTTTCGCACCGCCCAACGGCGGCTCGTCCGAGGTGAAACATGAAACTGCTCAACCGCAAGCAAGCCCTGTTGTCCCTGTTCATCGCAGCGTCCCTGGGCGGGGCTGTCGTCACCGATGCGGTCGCGCAGTCGGACCGCTCGTCCGAGCGTGCCGCGCGTAAGTCCAAGGGCAGCGGCAAAGCCGAAGAGCTGTATCCGCAGTCGACCCGTCAGGCGCCGACCATCAAGCCGTCGTCCAAATTGAGCAGCAAGCTGCAGAAGCTGATCGAAACCTTCAACAAGGGCGAAGACTATCCGGGCGTGCGCACCCAGGCCGACGAGATCCTGGCCAACAGCGCCGCCAACGAGGCCGACAAGGCGCTGGCTGCGCAGCTCGCCGCGCAGGCCGCCTACAACCTGGACGACACTGCGGCCGCCAAGACCTACCTGCAGCAGGCAATCGGCCTGAACGCGCTGGACAATAACGGCCAGTTCCAGTCGATGCTGATGCTGGCGCAGCTGCAGATGCAGGACGACCAGCAGGCCGAAGGCCTGGCCACGCTGGACAAGTATCTGGACGAGAGCAAGTCGCAGCGTCCGGAAGACCTGATTCTCAAGGGCCAGGCGCTGTACCAGGCAGAGCGCTATAAGGAAGCGATTCCGGTGCTCAAGCAGGCCATCGCCGCCTCGCCCGAGCCGAAGGACACCTGGAACCAGCTGCTGATGGCGTCCTACGCCGAAGCCGGCCAGACCGGCGAAGCCGTCGCTGCCGCCGAGGCGCTTGCCGCCAAGACACCCAACGACAAGAAGGCTCAGCTCAATCTGGCCAGCATGTATATGCAGGCCGACCAGATGGACAAGGCCGCAGGCGTGATGGACAAGCTGCGCGCTTCCGGGCAGTTGACCGAAGAGAAGGAATACAAGCAGTTGTATTCGATCTACGCCAACACCGAGAACAAGGAAAAAGACGTCATCGCGGTGATCAATGAAGGTATGCAAAAAGGCATCCTCAAGCCTGATTATCAGACATACCTTGCGCTGGCCCAGTCCTATTACTACAGCGAGGACGTGCCGAAGGCGATCGAGAACTGGCAAAAGGCCGCACCGCTTTCCAAGGATGGCGAGACCTATCTGAATCTGGCCAAGGTGCTGCATTCGGAAGGTCGCATCCCGGAGGCCAAGCAGGCCGCACAGCAGGCGATCGCCAAGGGCGTTAAAAAACCAGAAGACGCGAAGAAGATCATCAACCTGAAGTAAAAAAAGAAAATAAACCCCCGAAATCCCTGTGTTTTTAGTGGTTACAGGACTCGGGATTGGTATAAGCTTGGGAGTTCCTGCGGTGTCAAAGCCGTCCGAAAACCTGGGGATCATCACAGTGATCCGGGCCCCCACTGAAAGAGCCATTGGCGCATGACGGAACAACTCGTTATCCACAGGCATGACTATGATGCCGGGAACCAGGGTCTGAGCTGGGCCCGCATTATCGGTATTGCTTTTGTAATTGCCCTGCACCTCACTGCACTGATGATGTTGCTGATCCCTGCAGTGGCGCCGAAGGCTCCGGCAGAGAAGGAGCGCACCACCATGGTCACCCTGGTGGATGCACCGCCT
>NZ_JSZE01000052.1 GCF_000802365.1 Xanthomonas cannabis pv. cannabis | reverse complement strand
CAACTATTCCCCCAGGCCTCCCCTCTCCCCCCGGGAGAGGGTGCCCGAAGGGCGGGTGAGGGTACGGGCCTGCCCGCGCCATCCTCCATGGGCCAGGCCCTATCCGAGCCATCCTTAACGGGCAAGGCCTCACCCGCCCCATCCCTCACGGACAAGGCGCCATCCGAGCCATCCCCCACGGCCAAGGCCTCACCCGCGTCGTCCATCGACGGCACAGGCCAGTCCCAGCCATTCCATTCCCCAGACCGCCAGGCCCAGGCCGCCGCCCTGGCCCTGCGCCGCAGCCTGCTGCTGGTCACCGGCGGCCCCGGCACCGGCAAGACCACCACCATTGCCCGGCTGTTGCTGTTGCGCATCGCCCAGGCCCACACCGCCGGCCACCCGCCGCCGCGCATCGCCCTGGCCGCGCCCACCGGCCGCGCCGCCGAGCGCATGGCCGAAAGCCTGCGCCTGGCCGTCGCCCGCGCCATCGCCGACGGCATCCACCTCGCAGCCACTCCCGGTGCAGCCCCGCCCAGGCAAGCGCAGCAGCTACCGAACCCCGCCGCTTCCCCTCTCGTTCAAGCGACAGAGCCAGCCAACCCCGCTGTTGCCCCGCTTCGTCAAGCAACGGAGCCAGCCAACCCCGCTGTTGCCCCTCGCCGCCAAGCAACAGAGCCAGCCAACCTTTCCCCTCTCCCGCTTGCGGGAGAGGGTGCCCGAAGGGCGGGTGAGGGCCAAGCGACCCCTTGGAACTCCCTCCTCCCCACCGGCGCCAGCACCCTGCACCGCCTGCTCGGCGTCATCCCGGATTCGGCGCACTTCCGCCATAACGCCGACAACCCGCTGCCGTTTGACCTGATCGTGGTCGACGAAGCCTCCATGGTCGACCTCCCACTGATGTGCAAGCTGGTCGAAGCCGTCGCCGATGGCACCCAGCTGATCCTGCTCGGCGACGCCGACCAGCTGCCCTCGGTGGAAGCCGGCGACGTGCTCGCCGCCATCCTGCAGGCCGCCGGCCCCGGCGATGCCCTGCAGCCGGATGACGCCCAGGCGCTGCAACCGCTGCTCGGCAGCGCGCCCACTGGTGGCCCATCCGCCGGCACCGCGGCCAGTACCCGCACCGGCGGCCTGGCCGGCCACCGCGTGCACCTGTTGCGCGGCTACCGCCAGGCCGAGGACTTCGCTCTGGCCCCCCTGGCCGACGCCATCCGCGCCGGCAACGCCGACACCGCCCTGGCCCTGCTGCGCAGCGGCGAGCTGGCCGGCGTGCACTTCCACGAAGACGGCGAAGACCCGCTCAGCGACGGCCGCGACGCACTGCTCGCCCACTGGCGCGCGCTGGCCGACGCCCAAGACCCCGCCGCCGCATTGCGCGACGCAGCGCGCCTGCGCCTGCTCACCGCCGTGCGCGCCGGCCCGCAAGGCGCGCGCGGCCTCAACGCCCGCATCGAACAACTGCTGGCCGACACCGGCGCCCGCCGCCTCGGCGCCGCCTCGCCCTGGTTCCAGGGCCGCCTGCTGCTGATCACCGAAAACAGCTACCGCCACGGCCTGTTCAACGGCGACGTCGGCATCTGCCTGCGCAGCGACGCGAGTCCCTCTTCCGGGCGCAGCGACGAAGGCGCGTCGTCAGGACCAGGCCAGTCCGGCGCCCCCGCCACAGACAACCGTGCCCAAGGCCCCTTGGTCGCCTGGTTCGAAGGCGACGGCGACGGCCAGGTGCGCGGCTTCCACCCCGCCGCACTGCCCGCGCACGAAAGCGCCTTCGCCATGACCGTGCACAAGGCCCAGGGCAGCGAATTCGACGACGTCTGGCTGCAACTGCCCACCCGCGACGCCCGCGTGCTCAGCCGCGAACTGCTCTACACCGGCATCACCCGCGCCCGCCGCGCCCTGCACCTGGCCGGCAGCGAAGCGGTCATCCGCGCCGCACTCGCAAGGCACGCCGCGCGGATCTCTGGGCTGGCGTGGCGGTTGGGTGCGCAGCAGCAGCCGGCACCCGCCAAGCCAGCAACAGAACCACCCACTGTCATGCCCGTGCAGGGGTCGTTGTTCTGATTAGGGTATCGAACGAAAGTTGAGTTACAGCAAGAACAAGTCATCCGAAATTTTCGGATGACTGCTGCCGACGGAAGCTGACTGACCACCCAGCCATGACGGCTTGCGTTATAAACGGGTCGCGTTATGGTTGCTGCATGATCAAGAGCTTTGCCGACAAGGAAGCCGAAGATCTGGTTGGGTGAGCGCTCCCGCCGGTTGCCGGCCGACATCCAGTCGGTCGCGCGTCGCAAGTTGCGCATGCTCAACGCTGCCGCGCACCTCGACGATCTGCGCATTCCACCCGCCAACCGCTGGAAGCGTTGAAGGGCGAGCGGCGCGGGCAGTACAGCATCCGGATCAACGATCAGTGGCGCATCTGCTTCCGATGGATGGAGGGCGATGTCGCCGAGGTCGAAATGGTCGATTACCACTGAGCACGAGGCATCTGTCCATGACAGTCCTACCCAACATCCATCCCGGGGAAATCCTGCTTGAGGAGTTCCTCGAGCCGATGGGCATCAGCCAGAACGCACTGGCGCGGGCCACCGGCGTGCCGCCGCGCCGCATCAACGAGATCGTACTGGGCAAGCGCGGCATCACCGCCGACACCGCCGTGCGCCTGGCTGCAGCACTAGGCACGACCGAGCGGTTCTGGCTGGGCCTGCAAGCCGATTACGAGCTGGAACAAGCACATCGCGCGCTGGGCGATCTGCTAGCTCGCATCAAGCGCCTGGCGGCGTGATACGGATTTTTTCGACATAGTCATTGAATAACGTATCTGACGCGATGCCATCAACGTCTCACCCCGTGATCCTGGTTAGGGCGATGACAAACCCAGCCCTGCTGACGCACGGACTGGCCCGCATTCGAAGGCGATGAATTGACCCCAATCCTGAGAACTTCACTGCTTGGCGTAGCTTTTATAGGGGTGGCACTGGGAGCCACTTCGGTGATTTCCCATGTTGCGGAGATAGCAGAACAGCCCGCATTGCAGCAGCCACCTGCGGCACTATCGAAAGATGACGTGATCCGGATCTGGACAGCGATCGCTGATCAGCGCTATCCCGTCTATCTTTCGGCGCAGGACTCTGAAAGTCCCTCCGCACAGGTGAGGCGCAAGCCGGTGATGTTGCTCGATCGATCTACCCAGACCTGCGCAGGCGACAGCGCGCAGCAGGTATGTGGCTCGAACCTGGATCAAAAGCTACTCTCATCTGCTGCCGCCGACGCATTCGTATCAAGGCAGGCAAGGCAGACATTGTTGCTGGCAAATATGGCCCAGGTGGACGTACGGCTGCCCGACAGTGTCTATATTCGAACGGCGTCGACAGCTCAGGTCGATGCCCTGCTGGTCGATATCAACTGGTCCAATTTCTACAAGGCGTTCCCGGGAACAGCGGGATATCTGCGAATAAGCGTGCCGGTTCCTGTCGACGGTGGATCGCGTTCCCTGGTATATGCCGAACAGCGTTGCCACGGACGGTGTGGCACGGGCATGCTTTATCTTCTGACCCGCGCGGGAAATGGGTGGACGATCACCAACCGTCTTGAGCTATGGGTGACCTGAGCGGGGATGGCATCGCTGCCCAGAAAGTAGGCCCGGAGATGTCACTGCCGCAATGAAAAACGTGAATCTGCCCCATTCTGGCCCAGGAACAGGACACACCCATGGATCGACGTCGCCGCAAACGGATGCAGCGTCACTGGGCGCGAGCAGAAGCCAAGGCGCGCGCGGCGATCGACCGCCTGGATCCACACAGCTGGTTCGACCTCTGGCATACGCATGTGGACTGGAACGGTCGTGGTCGTGCCTCTGCGGAAGATCGGCACATGGTGAACGCGGTTGCAGTGCGCGTACTGGGCTACCTGGAGGCGCGTCTGGCGCAGCCTGGTGCAGCGGTGCAAGTGTGGGCAGACCTGAGCCCGGACACCATAGGCACCGCCATCTACGCGCACTCGGCCAACCCGAACGGCTCGACATTCCCTTTCAACTTTCCCGAAGCGGACTGGCAGCAACCCCCTCCTGCACACGTGGCTGCGATCCTGCCAGCCACGCATCGGGCAGGGGCCGTGTCCTGCGATGGGAGTACCCGGCATATCGTTCAACGCTGGCCTCAAAGGGTCGGCATGGAGGTTCGCGCATGAGCGCTGCCGACAAATCCCATCGTATGGCGTTGCGGTACGCAGCCGGCCTCCACCAGCCGCGTACCGCCAAAGTGGCTGCAACCGGCGCCACCTATCGTGTAGCGCACGCCTGCTTCGGGTGTCGCAGAAGTTTCAAGGTCGCCCCACGCGAGCGGGCAGCGCCCTGTCCAGGCTGCGGCGAAGCGTTGCGCATGATGGGGCGTTCGTTCAAGGCGCCTCCGGCACGCGACAAGGCGCAGTGGATCAAGGTCGAACGCCTGTATCGCGCTGGGTTTCGGTTCTTCAGTTACCGCAGTCAGCAGTGCGCCCCACTGCCCGCCAGGCGATCGGACGTCGACCGCTTCATTCGTGAGCATCCCAGCCACCCGCTACGCCTGCAGGGTGATTGAGCCTTGTGCACCCGACGTGCGGCATGATCCAACCTGGGAAACGTTACCTACCGAACTCGTGGAAGACCTTGGCCAACGCATCCGCTTGTTAAGGCACCAATCGTCTGCTCGCTGGCGCCATGGCGCAGCTGCAATAACGTTGTGGTCATCGTCGTAGCAGGGCGTGCGCATACCGCCAAGGCGGCTAGCCAACACGACAGTCCTGGCTGACCAACCGTTGGCCTGTCCAGAACGCGAGGTCAGGCGATTCACCTGACCTCGTCCGCTGGCTGGCGGCCCAGGCGGCTTACTTGCCCTTCTTTTCCTGCTTGGCCGCGCGCTTTTCTTTCAGCGTCTTGGTCGGCTCTTTTTTCTGGTTCTTCTTCTGGTCCATCCCCTTGCTCATGACACCCTCGTAGTTGCTGGATTGATCGGTCGGGCAGCGCCATGACCTGGCGTGCCTGCGCACTGTAAGGCTTGTGCGCGCTGGATGGCAGCAGATTCAGGCCGGCGGCGGACGGAGCGGCAGGGCGGTCCCTCGCAACGCAGGGCAGGGCGTGCAGCCCATCGAAGCGGCCGGCAAAACCACGCTGCCAACGACCAAAACGCCCGCATGCGACCGTCAAGGTCCGCCCGCGGGCGTTGGTGGCATCCGGTGACAGCAGCAGCGTTACTTGGCCGGCACGCGCTGGTACTGCTCGCCACCGGTGTTGAGGTGGCCGTTGCTCTCGTCGATGGCGAAGTTCACCGTCTCGCCATCGTTGGTCACCTGCAGCGCCCCATCCTTGTAGAGCGCCGGGTAGCTCTCGGTCTTGGGCTGGCGGCTGAAGAACTTCGGCGTGGTGCTGCGGACCATGAAGGTCTCGCCATTGCGCTCGATGTCCATCGTCTCTTCCTGCGTCTGCACGTTCACCCAGTGGCCGACGAACTGCTCGCCCTCCTCCTTGGCGCAACCGCTCACCAGCAGTGCCGCGGCCAGCGCGGTGCCCATCCACTTCATCATCGTGCGTTCTCCAGTTGAGGCTGCGGCGAGGATGGCGGGTAGGGAATATAGGACGCGTCAAGGCGTACTTGCACGGCATTCGAAGTCGAACGTCGTCGATGAGGTTGGAAGACTCAACCACCCCGTTCCCTGACGGCCACCGTCTCCTGCCACGTCCTGCGTCGCATCCATAGCACGTCGCGCAGGTTGTGCACGATGGCAAAGTTGTCGACAACCGCTACGCTCCCACAGGCAGGACTACATGGCCATGACCCCGCCATCAATGAACAGTTCGTGCCCCGCCATGAAACTGGACGCGTCCGAGGCAAGGAAAAGCACCGCTTCGGCAATCTCCTCTGCGTTACCGAGCCGGCCGAACGGGATCATCTGCTTGAACGCATCCTCAGCCCCTGCATTTGCTTCCAGGTAGGCCTGCATGGCCGGCGTGTGAACCATGCCGGGCGAAACCACATTCACCCGTATGCCGCGGCTCTTCAGGTCGGCCGTCCAGGTGCGCGCAAAGGAGCGGATGGCTGCCTTCGTGGCGCTGTACACGGACAGTGCGCCGATCCCCTTGCTGCCAGCCACCGAGCCCGCCAGGATCACGGCGCCGCCAGTTGCCATCAGCGGCAGCGCCTTCTGCACGGTGAAGACCGTGCCCTTGACGTTGGTCGCCAGCAGGCGCTCCAGGTGCGCGACGTCGATTTCGCCAAGCGCCGCCGACTCGGAAACGCCCGCATTGGCGAAGACGACATCCAGCCGGCCGTGCTCCTGCTGGATGCGCGCATAGAGCCTGTCCATATCCTCCGGCACGCCAACATCGCCCTGCACGCCCACTGCGCCGCCACCGATCTCCGCCACGGCAGCGTCCAGCCGGTCCTGCCGCCGTCCCGTGATGTAGACCCGCGCGCCTTCCATCGAAAACGCCTTCGCCGTCACCAGTCCGATGCCGTCGGTACCCCCGGTGATCGCGACCACCTTGCCCTCGAATCGCTTGCCCATCTCGCTTCCTTTGTAAGTGGAGGATTGCTCCACTTAGTATATGGAGGTAGCCTCCACTTACACAAGCCAGCCCGGGAATAGCCACGTTGACCGCCGACACCCCCTTGCGCGCCGATGCCCAGCGAAACCGCGAGCGCCTGCTCGCCGCAGCTGAGGAGGTGTTCCTGGAGCGCGGCGCCGAGGCGTCGATGGAAGACGTCGCAAAACGCGCCGGCGTGGGCATCGGCACGCTATATCGGCGCTTCCCCACACGCGAGTCATTGTTCGCCGCGGTCTACAGCGGGCGCTTCCTTTCGCTCGCCGCTGCCAGTCATGCCCGTGCCAGCACGCTCGATCCGCTAGCCGCGCTACGCGCGTATCTCGAGGAGCTGGCGCTACACACCAGCGTCTACCGTGGGCTCGCCGCATCGCTTGGCGAGGTGCTGCAGAGCGGCACGCCAGGGTGCGATGCCATCAGCACGGAGGGACAACGGCTGTTGCGGAGCGCGCAGAAGACCGGTGTCGTCCGGCGCGACGTCTCTTTCGACGATCTTGTCGTGGTGGCCACCGCCACCTCGCTGGCCACCGAGCAGCTCGGTTCGCCGAGAACCCGCATCGCGCACCTGATCGGGCTGTTCCTCGACGGCATCGCTACGCAAAGAACGGGTCCAGCATCACTAAAGAAGTCAGCCTGACCCTCGCTACTCTGGCCAAGGCGAGCGCAATGCGGTGATCGCTTACGCGTATATGCGCCATCCGCTGCAACTGCGGCGATGCCTGCGACCAAAATGACAAAGCCCGCAGTGCGGGCCTTGCGTTGATGCGCTTATTTGGCCGGCACGCGCTGGTATTGCTCGCCACCGGTGTTGAGGTGGCCGTTGCTCTCGTCGATGGCGAAGTTCACCGTCTCGCCATCGTTGGTCACCTGCAGCGCTCCGTCCTTATAGACCGCCGGGTAGCTTTCGGTCTTTCGATTGCTGGGCGAAGCCTTGCGACAGCATTCCGCCCTGGTGCAAAAACCACCAGCCGATGCCGTAGCGCACTACCAGATACGCAGCGATTCCCATAACGAAGCCAACCGGCCACGGCAATGCGGCCAACGCTTCGAATCCACCCTGTTTCTTTCTGCGTCCCATGCCAGAACCCCCGTTCCAGCTTCGACCATAGCCGCTGTAACAGGTTTTGTCAGCAGCGTATCTGCGCCGTTGCGAGCAACGTCCCACCAGACATCGGCCTCACGCGCTTGGAACGCAAAAAAACCAATTGCCGCTCCAACGCTTGAGGCTGCTTATGCATCCTTCGGCGCGCCTGCTTGCGTGGGCGTATCAATTCCATCGCGAAATCTCAGGACCAGAGTCACTTCGCGCCTTCTCATACCATCCGAGGTGGCGTGGTGATCGATTGTTCGCGCTGCTGCTCTTGTTGCTGGGACTGTTGCTGCCGCTGCGTCTCACCTAAGGACTGCAATTGCGCCAGAGACTGTTCAACCGGCTGTGCGATGGCGTCATTGGTCTTCATGTGCGCCATCTTGTGTGCGGGATCGTTCAACGCCCCCTCTACAACGAACAGGTTCTCACCTTGTCGCACAGACTTAGAGTTCTCGCTCAGCACGACATGATCGATTCTTGTCAGCCCATTCTCTCTAGCCAAGTACGCGCTACTTGCTGCCAGCCGTGCGCTGTTGCCGTCGTACTCCCTGCCGAGACCTTGCTCGAGGCGGCGAACGGCATCTTCGGCCTGGCGATGGAGCGGGTCCTGTGATGGAAGTAAGGAGCCATGCCTAGGCACCACGGGCGGTTGATCATGCGGCACTGGTTGCGCTGGTGCTTCCACTCCGCGCAATGGATTTGCGTTTGAATCGATGTGCAGCAATCTACGCGCCTGGCCATTTTCGTTGATGTTCAGATCTGTGGTGCCGTCATCGTTGCGCACTCGCGCAAGACTCTGCCGCTCAACACCGCTCCAAGCGCCATTCAAGAATGCGTGACCCTGACCTGTCTTGTCCCAGGTCACCAAGTCGTTACCGGCAGCATAAAAGCCGGCACCATTGAATCGCGTTGGGTCTGCCCGGTCCGTTGAAGCATTTTGATAGGTAGCGCCACGATCCAGCGCGCTCACGAATTCCTCTGCACGGTTGTAGTGCAGAAACAGGTTTTTCACCGTGTGGTACTCATGCGCCAAGTTTTGGCCCGCCTGCGGCGCGTTGAGTGTTGTCGGATCAACAAGCGGGTTGGCGACCACATTGGTCCATGCTGCTGCGAGTGGGCTACGCGAATCCGCATTGCGCAATGCGTTTACCACATCGGCACCTTCCAGCGCCTTGTCTCGCCCAGCCTCCAGATAGTCACCACGTCCAGTCGCCCTTGGATTCAGGTCATCAATGGCGGCGCTCACATCCGCGAGCGAATGGTACTGATTTGCCTCGATGTTGCGGATCATTGGCGCGGTGCGGGTTTCGTTCTGGTTGTAGGCTTTCCCAACCATCGTCGCCAACCTCACTTGGTCGTCCAGAGAGGCATTCTGATAGACGTCACTCCGCTGCAAGGGCGCAATGGCGCGATCCATCAACTTGTCGATTTGCGCCACATCGCGTTGATGTACCCAGCTGATGCCCTCGTTAGAAGAAAGGAACGTGTCTAGCTTGGATTTCACTTCAGCATCGAGAGGCCGACCGGCATCCACGCGGATAGCGCGGCCGTTACGGCCAAGATCGGCGATTGTCTGATCAACCTGCTGTTGGCTGAGAACAAGATCTTGCTGCTGCCCCTGCGCCCATTGTTGATAGGCATTCACGAGGTCCCTTGGAACGTTCTCCCCGTTAGGCATGTTCGGCTGATAGTGCTGTCCCAAGTCAGTTTGGATAGTGCCGATCGTGTAGCCACTGTTGTCGGCCGGCTCTAGTAACGGTGTGCTGAGATTGTCGCCAGCGACCTCCAATTGGTAAGCGGCATATCCGCTTTCGGATGACACGCCGACAGCAAAGTAAAGCGTGGCCCGCAGTTCCTGATCTGTCAGCCTGCTCATGAGTCACTCTCCATGTCTGTACAGGCTTCGGATGGAATCTGCTTGCCCTTGGTATCAGGGAGCAAGGCGACATCTCGCTTGTATGTATTGCCGACCTTCTGGTAGCGAACCAAGGCCCCCTTTTCAAGAACGAAGTAATCTTCTTCCCCCGAGAAGTTGGGACATGCCTCGTAGCCTGCCTCGCCATCATCGCTGCAGTAGCGAACATAGAGCTTTCCGTCACGCACATCCCCCTCTAATTTTCCGCCTCCTCCACGAGCATTGGTCCCTTCGCTCCACTCTCCCGTGACATGACTCTTTTGCTGATTGAGGTCAACGCTCAGAAAGTGGCCAGAACCGCAGGCTGTGGCGTACGCCCACTTGTTTGCAAAGTTACCGACCGTCGCGCCAGCCGGTGGCGAAGCATTCGAGCATGCCGCACTCAGCGCGACCACGGTGAGTGACATGCAACGCATGATCTTCTTGTTGAACTTTCTGTGAGTTGTCATTGAACGCTTCCTTGATCTGCGCAATCGGCGAGTCGGGCGTAGGGCACAGAAACTTTACTGTAAAGAGCAGTTCTCCGTTCGCGTACGGTCTAAATCGCAGGTAGACCGTTGGCAAAAGGCACTGCTGGAAAAGCCGACGCTTTTCCACGCGCCGAAGACCGGCTGGTGTCTATGACAATGGGCGAGTCATTTCTGCACTCCCCCTGCCCGTCATTCTTTCTCAGCCTCACGGCAGCGCGCAGCAACTGTCTGTTGCTCCACAAATGCCGCAACCGCACTCGCAAAACACTCGGGCGCCGCAAACGCGAGCAGATGCGCACCACGCTCGACGGTGCTGAAGGTCACCGGGCCTGCCGCTTGCAGCAATGCGGCATGTGCCTGCGCGCCGGCATAGGGCGTGTTGGGATCCAGCGTGCCGTGGATGATCAGCGTGCGTGGCAGCGTGGTGGGGCTGCGGCCGAACCAGGCGTCGCGTGGGTAGGTCGGCAGGCCTGCGTCGACCAGCAGGCCGGGAATGGGGCTAACGAACAACGCGTCCTTGGCTTCGGCTGCCACTGTTTCGCGGGTGAGGGTTGGGCGTGCATTGTTTTCGGATGCGGCGATCAGCATGACCAGCGGCAATGCGGGCTGGTTGTCGCCGCTTTGCCCCATTGCGGCCAGTGCGGTCTGTAGATCGGCGATGGAGGCGGTGAGTAACGTGGCATCGTCGCGGGCCAGGCCGTCGATGATGGCGGGAATGCGGTCGCGCAGGGTGGGGAAGTTGAGCAACATTCCCAGCAAGCGCTTGAGATCTTTGCCGGGGATGTGCGCACGCCATGCGGCGCTGTCGCTGCGATCGAGCACGCTGCGATAGGTGGCGATGTGTGCGTCATCCAGCAGCGCGCGCCCAACGGCGTCGACCACGGCAGTCCGGTGGCTCAAGTCCCATTGCGTGGCGGTTTCTGGCGGTACCAGGCCATCCAGCACCAGCCCATCCAACGGCACCGGCGCCACTTGCAGGGTGCGCAGCGCCAACTGCGTGCCATACGACACGCCGTACAGCAGCAGCTCGCCCGGGCGCCGTTGCTGGCGGATGAGCAAGGCCAGATCCTGCGCCGCTTCGGTGATGGAAAACGCCTGGGTACGCTGCAGGTTTGCGTACAACCCGCCAATGCACTGGCCCCATTCGGCGCCAGCCAGCCCCACGCCGTCCGCGCTTTGCGGCGCTTCCTGCTCCGGGCACAAACGGGTAGAACGCCCGGTGCCACGGTGGTCGGGAATGATCAGGTCGTAGCCCGGAAACGCGCGCTGGTAGGTCCTGATCAGGGGAGACAGCGAGGCTCCGGCTTCGCCCGGCCCGCCGGCGATCAGCCAGACCTCTCCGCGTCGCTTGGTGTGAGCCGGCACCGGCACGCGGCGCACGAACAGCTCGATGGTGCCGGCATCGGTGGCTGCATGGCGCAGCGGCACCTGGGTGACCAGGCATTCGCTGCCGCCCAAGGGTGTTTGCGGCGCGGCGTCCGCGCACGCGGTGAATGACTGTGAGGGTGTTTGGGCACCGGCGTACAGCGGCGCAAGCAATGCAGCAAGGCAGGCAGTGGCTGCGCGGAGCGTAGAGCGACGCATCGAGTTCCATCTCTCGGTAAGGAACCATAGCATCGCCTAATGCCGCATGGCACGTATCGCCCGAAGGTCACTCACCGCATCTCAAAAAGACTTCAACCACGCCACATCGCGCCGGGCGGTCTTGAGCCGGGAGAACCATGCGGTGGGAAGGTAGAGCGGAATGATCAGCACCACGTACCACGCCAGCACCCAGCCGTAATGGTCCACGCCGAACACCGTGCCCTGCGTTGGCCCCCAGATCGCTTCGGCGGCGTGGCCAGCAGCAGCTTGCGCGGCAGACCGATTAACAGGGCCAGCACGATCATGCGCACGCCGATGCACCAGATTACCTGCAGCCAGAAGGTCGGGGCTGGCCACGCCCCAGTACAGCTCGGAGAGAAACAGCACCTCCAGCGCCATCAGTACCAGGCCGCGCTTGATCAGGAACAGGCGGGTCTCTGCCAGAGTGTGCTTGGTGCCAAACAGATAGGCGGAAACACCGGTGAGCGCGACGATCACCGGCGCGCACAGGCTGGCGGCGAGGCGGGCGTAGTACAGGCCCGGCAGCGCGCTCGCCGCATCGATGGGGTCGGCCACCGGCACATGCAGAAACCAGGTTTCGCGCAGGTGGTCCAGCAGCATCAGCGCCATGACGACGCCGCGCAGCGCGTCGATGCTTTGCAGGCGGCCGGTGCCCGGCCTGGCCGCAGCCGAGGGCGGCGGCCAGGCCGTCGTGTGCGGGGGTGCAGCCCTCATTCGTCTCCCTTCACTCGCGTCATCGCCTCAGCCGACAGCACAACGCGGAGCGCCAGCATGCTGGGCTGCAAGCCACCAATGTTATAATATTCCATTTACCCCCCCCACAAACTGCGGCTGCCTGTGACCCGTTCGTCTTTGTCCTTGACCCAAGTGTTGGCTGCCTCGTTCGTCACCGTGCTGTTTCCGCCGGAGCTGCGCGCCCAGTCGTCTGATTCAGCGCTGACGCTCGGCAAGGTGGATGTGCACCACCACGCCGATGGCCAGCTGGCATCCCATCAGGTACTCACCTCGGTGGACGTGCTGGGTGCCGACCAGATCGAGGACAAGAACGTATCGCAGAGCTGGGAGCTGCTGGGCCAGATGCCCGGCATCCAGCTCACCGAGACGCGGCAGGGCAATGAATCGGGCAAGGTCAGCTTCCGCGCGTTCAACGGCGAGGGCTACATCAACGCCATCAAGACCTTGATCGACGGCATCCCCAGCAACGTCAACAGCGGCAACCAGCGCTTCATCGACATGCTGTTCCCGCTGGACATCAGCTACATCGAAGTGGTCCGCGGCACCAACGACCCGCGCTACGGGCTGCACAACATCGGCGGCAACGTCAATTTCGGCACGCGGCAGGGCGGCAACTACACCGACGCGCGCCTGTCCTATGGCAGCTTCAACACCCGCGATGCGCAGCTGGCGGTGGGGCGCGAGCACGAGGGCTTCGCGCAGAACTATTTCGTGGGGTGGCAGGCATCGGACGGCTACCGCCAGCACGACACGTCCAGCAAATACTCGCTGGGTGGCAAGTGGTATTTCGGCAATCTTGAAGAGGGCATGCGCATCGGCCTGACCACGCGCGCGTACCACAACGAGGCCGACGAACCGGGCTTTCTGACTGCCGAGCAGTTGCGTACCGCCCGCCGCGTCACGCAGCCCCACAATTTGAACGACGGCGGCGACCGCGACATGCGCCAGCTGGGTCTGCACCTGGACCTGAAGCTCAGCGATGCGGTGTTCTTCGGCACCAAGCTGTACTACAACAGCTACGAAGACGACCGCCGGGTGACCTTCAGCGACCTGCCGGTGGGCAATGCGCCACGCCAGCGCCGCATCTGGGACGAATCGCAGATCGGCATGCTCAACACGCTGACCTGGCGCGCCGACGACCAGCTGACCCTGGAAGCGGGTCTGAACTACGAGCACCAGGACAACCGCTACCAGCGCCTGCGCTTTGCTTATAGCGAGCCCACCGACTTCAACGCGCGCCCCGCGCGTGTCCAGAACGACGACCGGCATACGTTCGACAACTGGGGCGCCTATGTACAGGCCATCTACCAGCCGATCGAGGCGTTGAAGATCGTGCCGGCCTACCGCGTGGACCGCTTCGACGGCGACACGACGCTGCCGGGCGGTGTGCGCGCCCCGCTGCAGCGCTACGGCACCATCGAGCAGCCCAAGCTCAGCGTGGTGTACGCCTTCACCGAGCGCACCAATGTCTATGCGAACTGGGGCCGCACCTTCCAGGTCCTCACCGGCTCCACTCCGCCGGCCTACCTGACCCCGGGCCAGGCCGCCATCGGGCCGTCCACTAACACCGGCATGGAGCTGGGCATGAAGTTCAGCCCATTGCCGCGCAGCCAGGCGCGCCTGGCGATCTGGCAGCAGGACGCGGCCAACGAGATCTCCAACATGCCGGCCACCGGCACCAACGTGGTGCTGGGAAAGACCCGGCGCCGCGGCGTGGATGCGCAGATCAACGCCCAGCTGGGCGAGGCGTGGACGGTGTGGGCATCGCATGCTTACCAGGAGGCCAAGATTGCGCGCGATGGACGCGATGCCAGCGTCTCCATCCAGGGCAACGAAGTGATGGCCACGCCGCGCCACATCAGCAATATCGGCGTGGACTACCAGGCGAGCGATGCGCTCAAGCTTGGGCTGCAGGGCCGTGCGCAGAGCGATTACTACCTGGAAGAGCGCAATGTGGCCGGCAAGTTCGGCAGCATGGCCACGCTCGATCTCACCGCGCGCTATCAGGTCAACCCGGCGTGGAGCGTGGACCTGCAGCTACGCAACGTTACCGGGTGCCTGTACGACTACGCCTGGTACGACAGTTTCTTCCAGGCACAGGCGCAGCCCATGTTCTCGCCATCGGCTGGGCGGCAGCTGTTTATTGGCGTGAATATGAAGCTGTGAGGCTGAATTGCTGCGGCTGGTGCTGATGCTGTGGCAAGCGGGAGCAGACGTGCGTAAAGATGCCTGCGCACGTGCAGGGCGCAGGCATGCTCGAGCCGACTTAGCCTTGTCACAAGCAGCTTGTGAGTGCACTGCACCCAACCGCTAGTAATGGGACATAGTGTGGGTGGTTCGAGGCACCGCACCCAACCTTGCGACGATGCGCGCGAGCGTGCGTCCTTTCCAGTATCACAGCTTCCACCGCCCTTCTTGAGGCGCATCACGGCGGCCGGCAATGCCTGCTGCCTTGAAGTACCCGTCACTGC
Source organism: Xanthomonas cannabis pv. cannabis (assembly GCF_000802365.1). Taxonomy (GTDB): domain Bacteria; phylum Pseudomonadota; class Gammaproteobacteria; order Xanthomonadales; family Xanthomonadaceae; genus Xanthomonas; species Xanthomonas cannabis. The sequence goes on along the minus strand of NZ_JSZE01000052.1, from coordinate 5,729 downwards.
TTCCGCATCCGGTGGTTGCACCGCGCATCGCAGTCCCTTGCTAGCCGGCCACGTCGCAATAGCGCCCGGCAGGGTGTGCTGCGTAACGCTTGCCGGCAATCCTCCTCACAGCGCTGCTGGCGACGCCTCGCGGAGAGCACCGGCACGGCACGGTACGATTGCCGCTTCTGAGCCCGAGTGCATCTGCGTCGTTGCCATGTCTGCTGCCCGCCCGATCCGCGATGGCATTCCTGCCAGCCGCTTCCAGCTTCCGGCCGGTCCCTGGGGCACCGTGCTGGAGGCGCTGTGCGCGAGTTTCCCGGGCGTGGACGCCGCCGCGTGGCGCGCCCGTTTTGCGCGTGGCCGTGTGCTGGATGCACAGCAGCAGGTAATGGATGTCGATGCGCCCTACCGGCTGGGCGCAGAACTGTATTACTTCCGCGAAGTGGTCGAGGAGCCGATCATTGCAGCAACAGAAACGGTGGTGCATGCCGATGCGCAGGTGATCGTGGCCTGCAAGCCGCATTTCCTTCCGGTGGTTCCCGCAGGCGCCTACGTGCGCGAGACCTTGCTCACCCGGCTGGCACTACGCTTGGACAACCCGTCGTTGGTGCCGCTGCACCGCATCGACCGCGACACCGCCGGGCTGGTGCTGTTTTCGGCCAACCCGGCCACGCGCGGGGTCTACCAGGCGCTGTTTCGTGAGCGGCGTATCCGCAAGCACTATCTGGCAGTGGCAGCGCCGCTGCCAGGGCTGACGTTTCCGTATGTGCATCGCAGCCGGCTGGAGCCGGGCGAGCCGTTTTTCCGCATGCGCGAGGGCGTGGGCGAGCCGAATAGCGAAACGGTGATCGATGTCGTCGCGCGCGGTGCAGACATGTGGACCTATCGGCTGGAGCCGGTCACCGGGCGCAAGCATCAGCTGCGTGTGCATATGGCCGCACTGGGCGCGCCGATCCTGCATGATCGCTTTTATCCCGAGCTGGAAGACCAGCGGCCCGATGATCCTGAGCGGCCGCTGCAGCTGTTCGCGCATACGTTGGCGTTTGACGATCCGATGACCGGTGAGCCGAGATATTTCACTGCAACCGTTGAACCAATACAGTCAACTTGAAACGATGGCACCACGACGGCTTGCATCGTTGAAACCCTTACGCATTATCTGATTTTCAGATATTCGAAATAATGCGCTAGCGTGAGCTCACGGACATCCCGTCCGCACACGTTGAGCGCGATTGCCATGACGACATTGATAAATCGCAAGACTGCCAGCCCGCCAGGTGTCGTGCTGGCGAACAACCGGCTGTCGCAGCAAGAACACTTCACCTTCGGTGTCACCGTCGAGCAGATCGACCGGTTCCACACGCTGCTGCGCACGATCACCGCGCAAAGCGACATGGTGGCGGTGTGCAGCGGCCAGGCGCTGGATAACGGCAGCGTGTCGATCCTGGGCGAGAGCATCTTCAATGTCGCGCGTGCGCTGCGCGGCATCGTGGACGAAATCGATGCACAACCGCTGTGCGGCGAACACCAGCGCCTGCGGTAGGCAAGGTGGCGATGGGCCGGCTGCCGCCGCGTGTGGTTGCCATGCAGCCACGTCCATGAGCACACGGAGGACGGGCTGGAGCTTGATCCAAGGCCATGCGGCGTATTGACAGCAGAGAATGATCGTTCTACTTTGTCGAGAACGATCATTCTGAGCCCGCATGAAGCCCTCGCTGCCCGAACCTGAACCCCACGCCGCGCTGCTCGATGCTACCGAGCGCCTGATCTATGCCGGTGGCATTCACGCCACCGGCATGGAGGCGATCGTCAAGGCGTCCGGGGTGGCACGCAAGACGCTCTATCGCCTGTATCCCACCAAGGACGCGTTGGTGGAAGCGGCCTTGTTGCGCCGGGACGAACGCTGGATGGCCTGGTTCGTAGCCGCCACCTCACACAGCGACGATCCTGTCGCGCGCTTGCTGGCGTGCTTCGACGCGCTGCAGAGCTGGTTTGCCGATAACCGCTTCCATGGCTGCGCGTTTCTCAATGCGGCAGGTGAAATCGGCGACCCCAATCATGTGATCCGCAGGGCGGCACGCTTGCACAAGCAGCGCTTGCACACGTATTTGCACGACCTGGTGGCGGCCACCGGCCGGCCAGAGCCGGATGCGCTGGCGCAGCAACTATTGGTATTGATCGACGGCGCGATTGCCGTCGCGCTGGTCTTTGGCGGTACGGAGTCTGCAACCACCGCCCAACAGGCTGCCCGCAGGTTGCTTGGGTAGCGTCCTTTCCTGTTCTGCCTTCTGTGAGGAGTGTTGCCATGTCATCGCCTGCATCGTCCCGCCCACCGCTGCCGCCATTCACCCACGACAGCGCCTTGCTGAAAGTGCGCCTGGCCGAAGACGGCTGGAACAGCCGCGACGCGGCCAAGGTGGCCCAGGCCTATAGCGTGGACACGCGTTGGCGTAACCGCGCCGAGTTCGTCACCGGCCGCGATCAGGCGCAGGCCTTCCTCGAACGCAAATGGGCCAGGGAACTGGAGTACCGGCTCATCAAGGAGCTGTGGGCGTTCAACGAGAACCGCATCGCGGTGCGCTATGCCTACGAATGGCGCGACGACTCCGGCAACTGGTTCCGCTCTTACGGCAACGAGAACTGGGAATACGATGCCGACGGCCTGATGCGCGCGCGTCACTCATCCATCAACGACCTGCCCATCCAGGAATCGGAGCGCAAGTTCCACTGGCCACTCGGGCGCCGGCCCGATGCACATCCTGGCCTGTCCGATTTGGGTCTCTAGGCACGCTGGCGACCAGCGGTGGCATGAGCGCGGGAACGATTCCACCGCGCGCGCTCATGGACTCAGCGCACCTTGTACAATACCGCCGCGCCGGGGCGCGGTTCGAACATCGGCACGGTCTGCTGCTTGAGCGCAGTTCCCTTGGCGTCCCACACCAGCCTTTCGACGGGGTAGTCGTCCTTGCGGGTCATCGCGCCGATCTGTTGCACGATCACGGTCTTGGCGGCCGGCACGTCCGGGTTCCAGGCGAACACGCCCAGGCGGCCGTAGAACACGGCCGGGGTGGCGGCGTTCAGGCGGCGGTCCGGGCACATGACCAGGCCGCGTTCCAGCATCACCCGCAGCGCGCCCACGGGCATGGCCTTGACGGTGGGGCTGGTGCGCTCGGTGCTGTGGCCGGGGCAGACATTGGCCGAGCGGGTGATCATGTCTTCGGCCACCTGTCGGTCGGATTGAGCCAGCGCCGGCAACGCGGCGGTGGACAGGGCAAGCATGGCAACGGCGGACGTCCAGTTCATCGGGTCACTCCTCATGAGGTGGCATTCCTGATGCGGCAGGCCGGGCGAACCGGGCCGCTGCCGGGCAATGCGCCCGGATGCTAGCACCCCACCCGTGAGGTGCCGCCGATGCCAATGCCGGCTGACTGGCAACGCGCGTGTCGGGAGACTCCCGATTGAGCGCCGCTGCCTGCACCGCTAGCGTGCGCGCACGATACAACCGGATTGCCCCGTGGACCGCGCCGACCTCATTGCCTCACTGCTCACCGGCATGCGCCGCGCCGAAGCGCTGCGCGCGCAGCCGTCCGGCTATAGCACCGCACATAGCGCGCAGATGGCGGTCGACCACGGCAAGGCCGCCGATGCCGAGTTGGTGCTGTCGCTGTTCAAGTTCAGCCCGGAGCACCTGAAGCTGCTGGGCAGCACCGGCATCGAAGCGCTGGGCGAGATCGTCTGCCATGCGTGGGCGTTGCATGGCGGCAACAACGAGGCGTTGATCCGCTGGTTCCGCGAGCCGATGAACGCGCTGGATGGGCAGACCCCGGCGGCCTTGGTGCGCGCCGGCCACATCAAGGTGCTGCTGCTGGTGTTGCGCCAGCAGATGGAGTGGGAGCTGCCCAAGCGCTCGGCGTGAGGTGCGCCGCAGCGCGACGCAGGGGGCGTGAGCGGGTGGTGTGCCGCGCACCGCTGCCAGCACGCTTACCTCGCGCATCGCGTGTCGGTCACAGACATGGCCAGCCCGTCGGCCGGGCCAGCCAGGCCGCTACGCGCTTACTGCTTCGGTCGCGCCACCGCGTACATCTCCCAGGCGATCTTCTTCATCAGGGCGTTGCTGTCGTCGCCCTCCTTGTATAGGTCGAAGTGGGTGCGGCCCTCCAGGTAGCGGAAGTCGCTCTTGGCGCCCAGCCCGTCCAGCACCGCCTGGAACTTGCGCGCCGCGCCATCCAGGTAGAACGTGTCGGCGGTACCGACGATCAGGTGGATCTTGCCGTCCAGATCCGGCTTGAGCGTGGGCCACTGCGCAGCCACCCGTGCGGCGATGTCGTAATGGTCGCGCCAGTACGCCACCACCGTGGGATCGACCTTGCCGGTGGTGCGGTCGAACATCGGCACCGGGCGACCGTCTGCGCCACGTGGGGAAAACACCCAGTCGAACGAGGTGAACTGGCCGCCGTACTGGCCCAGCACTGCTTCGAGCTTGGCGAAGGTTTCCAGATCGGCCACCACCTTGCCCTGGTCGCGGATCAGCGGGAACTGGCTGCCGTCTGCGCGCCGGTAGACATTGGCGTTGGGCGCGTATAGATCCGGCCCGGTGAAGTCGTGGAAATCGCTGGAATCGGGCGAGGTGGACCAGGTGCCGCCGAACAGCTTGGGGTAGCGCGTCTGCAGCCACAGCGTGGCCCAGCCGCCGGACGAATGCCCGTTCAAGAACCGGCCCTTGGCCTTGCCGTCCATCTTGTACTGGCGTTCCAGCGCAGGAATCAGCTCTTCTGTCAGTGCGGTGCCCCAGGGGCCGTTGTTGACCGAGTCGGCGAACTCGTGGGTGCCGGTGGGCGTGGACTGGTCCAGGAACACCCAGATCATCGGCGGCATCTGCTTGGCGGCCATCGCGGCCCAGGTGGACGCGATGCTGCCGGCAAAGCGGTTGTAGTTGCCGCCGAAGCCATGGGTGACATACACGGTGGGATAGCGCGTGGCGGCTTTGGCGTCGTAGCCGGGCGGTGTGAGCACGCGCGCGCGCAGGGAAACCGGCCGGCCCCAGAACGCGCTCAGCGACGGGCTCACCAGCGAGGCGTCCGCGCTATGCAGCTTGGCCTCGGGCACGGCATCGCGCACGGCCTGCGGCGCACGCGGCGAGAGCTGCCACGGGTCGTCCGAGGCCGGCACCTGCGTGCTCAGCGTCAGCGCGGGCAGCGCGGCATGCTTGCCGCCCAGGGTGACCGGCGTGACGGCGCTCAGCAGGTCGCTGCCATCGCGGCCCATGTAGCCGTAGCTGTGGTTGGGATCCAGCACGGCCTGAAACAGATACTCGCCAGCCGGCAGTGCGGAAAACCCGCTGGGAAAGGCGATGTTGTCCAGATCGATCTGCACGCTGCCACCCGGCGCAAGGCCGGTCACCTCCTGCGCGGCCACTGCGGTGGCACTGGGGCGGAACGGGTTGGTATCCACCGCTTCCACCTTGCCGGCCTTGCCGTCCTTGCTGGACTGCTGGGCCTGGGCATCCTTGGCCAGCGTGGCGAACACCAGCAGCCGGCCGGAAGTGGGCTGGTCGGCGGCACCGCCCAGGGTGACACGCAGCAAGCGATGGGCCGGCGCAGGCGCGGCGGCATGCGCGGTGCTGGCGCACAGCAGGCCAACGGCCAGGCCCACACGCGGAGCAAGACGATGTAGGGACATGCAGATCCTTTGAAACCCAGGTGGATGGAGTGGGCGCGCACGGCCCTGAGCAGACTGTAGCCAGTTCC